>NZ_JBQQCM010000003.1:0-386900 GCF_052246755.1 Halobacillus sp. B29 | reverse complement strand
GTGAGGTGAAGAATCTCGCTGTTCGAACGTGGGATTGCCCAGATTGCGGCTGCCACCACGACCGCGACCTAAATGCGAGCTTCAATATATTGAAGGAGATTCAAAGAATCCTTACAACCGTCGGTGCCACGGGGCTAGCCTAATCATTTGAATGAACCGTTAGGTTCGTGCTCTTAGGAATCCCCCAACTTCAAGGAGTGTCAGCGAGTAAGTGGGGGGTAGATCAAAAGCTCGTTATTCAACTAAAGGGACGGATACTTGAAGACTCGAATTCAAGTTATTGGGTTAGAGTGAAGGTCCTGCGAGGGATGATTCGTCCAGCTGAATCGCCCAGACACTCGCGTCATAAGCAGAGAATTTAACGGGACGAAAGAACGCATCCCTTTTGATTTTCCTGCTTATGCGGGCAGTGTCTATCGGGGCGATTCCGCTTTTAAACACTTTCCGTGGGCATGTGCTGAGCCTATTCCCGGGGTCTCACCGGTCATGTTTATCCCACAGGAGTCTTCATCGTCCCCCTCCGGACCTTGCCGAATCTGAAACTTGAAACACCTTCATCCTTCACCCGCTTGAGAAGAAATGATCACATGGGCGTATATACTTTTCCAGTCTGGGACTGTGCGGGATAGCCTGTTACATAAGCATTTCAGGCTGGATAAGGGGGAAAGGATACTCTCTTTTCAGAGGGTTCGTTATTCTTCCGTGGTGGGATTGGTGGGGAAATAGTGAGATTCCCATGGGAGAAGGAACTAGGTGAGATCCCGCAGGGAGTGAAACGAGTGAGGAAGCTCAGCGTTCCCCCATAGGAAAGCGAGTTATTTCCCTATAGTAACGGACCCCATTTATCTCGAAACTGAGTCTTCCAATATTAGGAGCTTATCTGTAAAATCAATTCAAGATTTAATCAGTCAAAAAATACCCCTTCGCGATAACTATTTGTTTTCATGATCGATCAATTATTGATACTTTCGACAAGACTCCTGAAAAACGATCTTTGATCATGCAGAAGAGAAGGATAGGCGGGTAATATGCGGTAAGAGTAATGAAAGTTAACTAAAATATGCTGAGATTATAGGGCGTTACATGATGTTACAAAACTTGCTAGCCTGCTATTCAGATTGTGACAGACTTTTTAGGCGGACAGGCTTATAATTTCTTATAACAATAGATGAAGGGAGCGGGGGTCATCTATCTTGATGCTGTCTGGTTGCTCAATTTTTTAATGGATGCCATGATCCTCTATCTTACTCAGGGTGTGGTAAGGGCCAGATCTTCTAAAATCCGTATGTTTTGCGCCGCTTTTGCAGCCTCCAGCATTGTGCCTATATCTATCTTTATGCCGGATCTCTGGTTGACGAGCACCCTTGGGAAGCTGGTCTTTTCATTACTTATCATCGGAATTGCCTTTTCCTTTACCTCACTTCGTGCTTTTATTCTACAGTTGGTCAGCTTTTATTTTATAACATTTTCCATCGGAGGGAGTATGCTTGGCGTCCATTTTTTCCTAGCCACGGAAATAAGTATTCAAGGAGGATCGATTGTAACATTTTCAGGGGGATATGGTGATCCTGTCAGCTGGATGTTTGTATGTATTGGGTTTCCTTGTTCATTTTTCTTCACAAAGTGGCGGATGGAGCAAGTAAGCGTCCACCAAATGAAGCTTGAGAACATTTATGATGTAAAAGTCACTTGGAATGGGAAAGAAGTCCTTTGCCGGGGAATGGTCGACAGTGGTAATCAATTAATTGATCCAATCAGCAGAAAAATGGTTTTCCTGGCTGACCATACGGTGATGGGCCAGTTTCTTGAACCGGAAGTACTGGAAAAACTTCAAGTAGATCAAATCCTGACTTCAATGGAAGAGTTGCCATCAGATATTCAATCGTCTGTTCGCTTAGTACCTTTTCAAGCCGCAGGTTCTAAAGGTCAACTGCTTGTTACGGTGTTGGTGGATCAAATATCAATTGTAACTCCACAAGGAAATTTAGAAATGAAACAGCCATTGGTCGGTGTGCAGCATCATGACCTCACACATGATCGTCTTTATCAAATGCTGATACATCCCCACATAATGGTTAAAGGAAAAACTGCCTAAGGGAAGGGGAATGACATGGTCAAATGGTTTTTTAAATTAAGGCTGTGGTTTTATCGTATTTTAATTAAACTTGGGATTAAGCAAGACGAAATTTATTATATTGGAGGAAGTGAAGCTTTACCGCCTCCGCTTTCAAGAGAAGAAGAAAAAGAACTGCTTGAACTTCTGCCTAAAGGAGATAAAGCAGCACGGGCTATGTTGATTGAACGGAATTTGCGGCTTGTAGTCTATATAGCTCGAAAATTTGAAAACACGGGGTTAAATATAGAGGATCTAATCAGTATTGGTACCATTGGCTTAATTAAAGCCGTCAATACATTCGATCCTGAGAAAAAAATAAAGCTCGCCACTTATGCTTCCCGCTGTATTGAAAATGAGATTCTTATGCACCTGAGAAAGAGTAATAAATTGAAAACAGAGGTTTCATTTGATGAACCGCTAAACGTTGACTGGGATGGAAACGAACTATTATTATCCGATATTTTAGGCACGGAAGAAGATTTGACGACCAAAGGTATTGAGAAGAAAATAGACAAAAAATTACTAATGTCGGCATTGGATCAATTAAATGATCGTGAGAAGCAGATTATGGAACTAAGGTTTGGTTTAATCGGAAAAAAAGAAAAAACCCAAAAAGATGTGGCGGATATGATGGGGATCTCCCAATCATATATATCAAGGCTTGAGAAAAAGATTATTCGCCGCTTACAGCGAGAATTCGATAAAATGGTCTAATAGAACTAATAATACAGATGCATAATTTTTCCTCCCAAGGAGATACTGAGAACTGATTACAGCTTCTTGGGAGGGTCTTATTTGACACGACACAAAGTAGAAATATGCGGAGTAGATACATCCAAACTTCCAGTGCTGACCAATAAAGAAATGAAGGCCCTGTTTATACGTCTCCAAAGTGGTGAAACGGAAGCACGTGAGGAATTAGTCAATGGGAACCTTCGTTTAGTATTATCGGTTATTCAGCGCTTCAATAATCGCGGAGAATATGGTGATGATTTATTTCAGGTAGGCTGCATTGGATTAATGAAATCCATAGACAATTTTGATTTAAGCCATAATGTTAAATTTTCTACTTATGCTGTACCTATGATTATCGGAGAAATACGCAGGTATTTACGTGATAATAATCCGATACGCGTTTCCAGGTCTTTAAGAGACACGGCTTATAAGGCGTTACAAATGAGAGAAAAGATGATTGGTGAAACCAATAAAGATCCTGCTCCTCACGAAATTGCTGAGAGGATGGGGGTCCCACCAGAAGATGTCGTATTTGCAATGGATGCCATCCAAGATCCAGTGTCGTTGTTTGAGCCAATTTACAACGATGGAGGAGATCCAATATTTGTGGTTGATCAATTAAAAGATGACCGTGAAAAAGACTCCATCTGGTTAGACGAACTCTCTTTGCGCGAAGGTATGAAGAAATTGAATGATCGTGAAAAAATGATTTTGACGAAACGGTTCTTCCAAGGTAAAACTCAAATGGAAGTTGCTGAAGAAATCGGAATATCTCAAGCTCAAGTATCTCGATTAGAAAAAGCTGCTATTAAAGAAATGAATTCGTCTATGTTTCAATAAGTATTAGTACCCTATTTAATCATAAGCGTTCTGGCTGTCGAAAAAGCCTCGACAGTCTTTTTTTGTGCTTCGAAGAGATATCCACTCATTAAGGGGGTAAAAATGCCCTCAGTGAAAAATATAGTTTATATTTAAAAAGTTAGAACAACTCTTGAGCAGCTGGAAATTTTCAGTTCGTTATTTCTCTAGGGCCTGCTAAGCTTTCCTAGTCATGTTACAGACACCCTCTCGATACTGGAAGGCTCAGTTTCAAGTTAAATGGCTCCGTTACGTTTAAAGGAAGGAGGGCTGGAGGGGAAATAACTCGCCTTCCTGCGGCCCTACACGATGTAGGGTCGATCGACGATGCCACAGGACGTGGCGACTTTAGTCGATCCTCCTTTTTACCAGGAGACTCTTGAGTCGTTTCACTCTCGGCCCTATAGCGTATTAAGCTTCTTTTAAAAATGAACAATAATCTCTAACGTAGTCTATCTGAAACATTTTTTACGCCTGCTTTGTCTTTTATTTTCACAAGTGTTGCGACATTGAAGCATATAGTGAAGGAAAGGGGGATGAACGATGAAAATTTCAGAACTGCAGCTTAAAGACGTGATTGCTATGGAAACAGGAGAACGGCTGGGATATATTAGCGATTTAGATATAGACACACAGCGTGGGCGATTAAGTGGACTTGTCCTCACAATGAAAGGGAAGGCGATGGGTCTTTTTGGCAAAGAAGAAGAGATGGTCATACCATGGGATCAGATCGTGAATATTGGTGCTGATGTGATTCTTATTAAGAAGTCAGGCGCTGCTGGTTATTCTGTATCTCAAAAGTCAGATTCGAAAGAATAATACAAGAAATAAGATGAATAATGTGTTAAAATGAAGGGAAATTGAGGTGGTAACATGCATGAACCTTTTAAAGCAGAAACGCTGCGACAATATTCTTGTTTTACGAAGCATGAAAATATAAGGGCAGGTCTTACCACTAGACAAGGTGGTCATAGTGAACGTCCTTTTAATACCCTGAACATGGGACTCCATGTTCAGGATGAATCTGACACCGTCCTGCGAAACAGAAAAGAACTAGCGCAGGAAACCGGTTTTCCTTTAGAGAACTGGATCATAGGAGAACAAATTCATGATATCCGTGTGAAAGTGATAGGAAATGGGGAAAAAGGAAAAGGAGTATTCTCTCATGAATCAGCAGTCGCTGGAGTTGACGGATTGATCACTGATCAACCAGGTCTGTTACTTGGAGCTTTCTACGCGGACTGTGTACCCTTGTTCTTTTACGCCCCGGTTTCCGGTTGGATTGGGATTGCCCATGCGGGCTGGAAAGGAACGGTCCGCAATATGGTTTCGAAAATGATAGGGCGTTTGACGGAGCAAGGTTGTTCGATTGAAGAGATCGAACTCGTCATTGGCCCATGCATAAGCGAGGAGCACTATGAGGTTGATCAGCGTGTATATGATCAGATACCGATGGAATTTCAAGAAGAATCAGCTGTACCTGTTTCTTCTGGAAAGTACAAGCTGGACTTAAAGAAATTGAATGAGTCCATGGCACTTCAATCAGGGCTGCATAAAGAGAACGTCAGAGTCTCGAGGCTTTGTACATACGAGGAAGAGAATTTGTTTTACTCCCATCGCCGTGACCAGGGACAAACAGGGCGTATGCTTGGTTTTATTGGTTTGAAGGACTGATGGTGGAAGGAGAGAAAGATGTCGGTAGTTGAAAATCTTGAAAAAATAAAACAAAATATTGCGGAATCCTGCTATAATTGTGGGCGTTCCACTGAGGATATTACTATTATTGGGGTGACCAAATACGTATCCGTGGAGCGTGCACAAGAAGCTATTGATGCGGGAATTGTTAACCTGGGCGAGAATCGTAAGGAAGAATTGCTAGAAAAATACGAAGCTATTGGTTCCCGTGCAAATTGGCATTTTATAGGGTCCCTGCAATCAAGAAAAGTGAAAGAGGTTATTGATAAGATTACCATGATCCATTCCCTGGACCGGAAGTCTTTAGCAAAAGAAATTAATAAACGAGCCTCAGCCCCAGTACCCTGCTTTATACAAGTTAATGTAAGTCAGGAAGAGTCCAAGCATGGACTTGCGCCTGAAGAGGTGGAAGACTTTGTGCATTTAATGGAAGCCTATGAAAACGTTAAAGTGGCAGGGTTAATGACCATGGCACCTCATGATGCTGACGATGAACGTCTGCGGGGGATATTCAGGCAGCTTCGTGCTTTGCGCGATAAAATCAGAGATAAACATTTGCCTTATGCTCCTTGCGAATATTTATCTATGGGAATGAGCAATGATTACCGTTTAGCCATTGAAGAAGGTGCGACTCATATCCGGATTGGTTCCAGCCTTGTAGGTTAACTAATAAAACTTGAGGTGATCAGCGTGAGTATGAAAAATAAATTACGGTCATTTTTTACTTTGGATGACGAATATGAATATGAATATGTAGATGAGGAGACTGATGAACCAATGGAAGAAGAATACGAGCAGAACCAGCGAAGCCGCAGAAAAGAAGATACGCAGAATGTCGTTAGTTTGAAAAGTGCGAAGTCCTCTTCCAAAATGGTATTGAACGAACCTAGCAGTTATAATGAAGCTCAGGAAATAGCCGATGAACTTGTCAACCGTCGAGCCGTGGTTATTAATCTTCAACGGGTGGACCATCATCAGGCGAAGCGAATTGTAGATTTTTTGAGCGGTACAGTATATGCTATAGGGGGAGACATTCAGAAGTTAGGTTCTCAGACTTTTCTATGTACTCCTGACAACGTGGAAATATCGGGCTCCATTTCTGATATGATTTCACAAGAAGATGATGAACTTTATAAAAGGTGGTAAGTCATGGCGTTTTTGTTTAATATTTTAACGAGTGTATTAGAAATATACAGCTGGATTGTCATAATCTATATTCTGTTATCCTGGTTTCCAGGAGCCAGGGAATCGAGCTTCGGGGAAACGTTAGGACGTTTAGTCGAGCCGTTTCTAGAGCCGTTCCGCAAAATTATTCCTCCACTTGGAATGATTGATATTTCACCGATTGTAGCAATCCTGGTACTCAGGTTTGCCTCAGCTGGTTTACGTGAACTGTATTATGTAATTGCAGGAATAGTTTAAAAACGGGAACAGGTCTTGGGACTTACGCTTTGCAGCGCCCATATATCTGTTCCCTTTATTTTTGGTTGGAGGTTGCTATGGATATTTATCAGCATTTCAGGGAAGAGGAACGACCCTTCATTGATCAGGTTTTGGCCTGGAGGGAGGACGTAGAGCTCAAGTATCAGAGAAAGTTGAGCGATTTTTTAAATCCAAGGGAGCAGGACATTGTAAAAGCGGTTATGGGAAATCATCCAGACTTCAATTTTGGTCTGAGCGGTGGAAAAGATCAAGCCGAGCGCAAACGGGTCATTATTGCTCCTGAATACGAAATCATTGAAGAAGATGATTACCAGCTCACCATGCTGGAAGCATCTTATCCGGCAAAATTTGTGACCCTTGAACACCCTGATGTTCTTGGTGCATTCATGTCTTTAGGGATCAGACGGGAAAAGCTGGGCGACTTAGTGGTGAAGGATGGCACCATTCAGATCATCACTGACCAGGAAATAAGTGATTATATTCGGATGAATTTTACAGGAGTCAAGCGAGCAACAGTCAACTTCGAAGAAAAGCCGTTATCTCAAATGCTTGAGAGTGAAGAGACATGGGTTATGAAAGATACAACGGTTTCCTCACTAAGACTTGATGTTCTCGTGAAAGAAATCTATGGCATGTCCAGGAAGAAAGCAGGCATGCACATCGACAGCGGCCACGTAAAAGTCAACTTCCGTGTTGTAGAAAACGGTGCTTTTCAGCTGCAAGAGGGAGATCTAATTTCCCTGAGAGGTCAGGGCAGAAGTAAGCTTGAGGAAATTCAAGGCATAACAAAAAAAGAAAAATATAAAGTATCCACTTCTAAATTGAATTAAAGGCTGATTCAAGAAGGAATCTTCACGCAAATGGTCGAAACTAATCTACGAATGGAATACATCTGGGAGGTGTCTGGTGTGCCATTAACACCAATAGATATTCATAATAAAGAATTCACAAGAGGATTCAGAGGATATGACGAAGATGAAGTGAATGAGTTTTTAGATCAGATTATTAAAAACTATGAAATGGTGATTCGCCAGAAGAAAGAGCTTGAACAGGAAGTCAGCGAGTTGAATGAACGTCTCAGCCACTACAGCAATATTGAAGAGACCCTTAACAAATCAATTGAAGTCGCTAAAGAAACAGCAGAAGAAGTAAAAACCAATGCCAATAAAGAATCCAGTTTAATTATTAAAGAAGCCGAAAATGATGCATCTCGAATTGTTAATGAAGCCGTACAGAAATCTCGTCGAATTTCTTCAGAAGTGGAAACAATGAAAAAGCAGGCTAAATTCTTTAAAATCCGCGTACGCAAGCTTGTGGAAGCTCAAATGGAGATGATTGACCATGAGGGCTGGGAAGATATGTTTGAGACGGAGCTTGATGGAAGTGAAACCCTTGAAGAAGCTATTGATAAGGAACTGACACCGAATCAAAACCGCTCTTAATTTCTACATAGCATGAATGAACAGCGGGTGAGCAGATGCCGTCTCTTGGGGAGGCGGCATTTCAACTTCCAGGTGCGGGAGGAATGCCGCGGTAAGCGGACCAATGAAGTGAAAGCTGCTAATTTTCTTTTATTGTTGGTAAATGCTGCCCGCTCAATTTATGGTACAATAGCGAAGGAATATACTTGATGGAGGCCGCGTATGTACGTGTATTATTTAATAGCTTTGGCTATTATCATTCTTGACCAGTGGACCAAATGGCTTGTGGTATCAAATATGCAAATTGGGGAAAGCATTCCGGTTATAGATAATTTCTTCTACCTGACTTCCCATCGTAACCAGGGAGCTGCCTGGGGAATACTGCAGGGACAAATGTGGTTCTTTTATATTATTACCATTATCGTGATTGGAGTCGTCATTTATTACATGCAGCAATTCGCAAAGGAAAGCAGGCTAGCGGGAGTGGCCTTATCTTTAATTCTTGGCGGGGCAATCGGTAACTTTATTGATCGTGTGTTCCGTAAAGAAGTGGTAGATTTTGCTGACACGTTAATTTTCACGTACGACTTTCCTATTTTCAATGTTGCGGATTCTGCTTTAGTCATTGGAGTTATATTAGTCATGCTCGCTACATTGCTGGATGAGCGAAAGAAGAAAGGAAGTTTGGAACAGTGAGTGAACAATACGAAGTAAGGCCGGATGACGAGTTTAAAAGGATCGATAAGCTTTTAACAGAAGTCATAACCGATGCCTCGCGTTCTCAAATTCAAGGCTGGCTGAAAGATAAGCTGGTTGAAGTAGATGGAGAAGCGGTAAAAAGTAATTATAAAGTGCAGCAGGGAGAAACCATTACGTGGAGCATCCCTGAACCAGAACCTTTGGAAGCTGCCCCTGAAAATATCGACATTGATATTGTATATGAAGATGATGATGTAGTGGTTGTGAATAAAGCCGCAGGAATGGTGGTTCATCCTTCTGCCGGACATTCAGGCGGTACTCTCGTAAATGCTTTATTGTATCATTGTAAGGGACTTTCCGGAATTAATGGAGTAGAACGCCCTGGCATTGTCCATCGCATTGATAAAGATACAAGCGGCCTTTTAGTTGTAGCTAAAAACGATAAGGCTCACCAATCTTTAGCTGAGCAGTTGTCGAATAAATCAGTCGAGCGAAAATATGAAGCGATCGTTCACGGTCTGATCTCTCATGAATATGGAACGATTGATGCTCCGATCGGACGTGACACGAAAGACCGTCAGCGAATGGCGGTTGTAGAAAATGGACGCGAGGCGGTTACTCACTTCAGAGTGCTTGATCATTTTGAAGACTTTACGCTGGTTGAGTGCACCCTCGAAACAGGACGTACCCACCAGATCCGTGTTCATATGAAGTATATTAGTCATCCAATTGCCGGTGATCCAAAGTACGGGCCTCGGAAAACATGGGGACTGAAGGGTCAGGCCCTGCATGCCAAATCTCTTGGATTCGAACATCCCCGTACAGGAGAATGGTTGAAATTTGAGGCTGAGCCTCCAGAAGACTTTACGGATATGATTACGTTTCTGAAGAACCGCCGTTGACAAACCGGACAAGCCATGACATAATCATGGATAGAATAAAAAAAGTCCTTTAAGAGCAGTCCCGTGAGGCTGAAAAGGTGACGGATTATACACGGCATTCGTGTGTACACAAACCCCTTTTCTGCCTTTCCGCGGAAAAGGGGTTTTTTGCATGGGGGAATGAATATGAAATCTAAAACAACCGTTCTGGATGATGCAGCTATTCGCCGCGCACTGACACGGATATCTCATGAAATTATTGAAAAGAACAAAGGAGTAGAGGATCTTGTTCTTGTAGGAATTAAAACGAGAGGGGTTCCGATTGCTCAGCGTTTAAAAAATAAAATTCAGGAAATCGAAGGCAAAGACCTGCCAGGCGGAGAGTTGGACATTACGCTCTACCGTGACGATTTGACTCCGAACAAGGACCAGGCAGAGCCTGAATTGAAAGCAGCTCATATTAAAGCTAATATCGATGGTAAGAAAGTCATTCTCGTAGATGATGTTCTTTATACCGGTCGTACGGTGCGTGCCGCAATGGACGCTCTCATTGACCTTGGACGTCCTTCTCAAGTACAGTTGGCTGTCCTTGTCGACAGAGGACACCGGGAACTTCCGATTCGTGCAGATTTTGTAGGAAAGAATGTGCCTACCTCTCAAGATGAAGTGGTAACCGTCACCCTTTCGGAGACAGACGAAGCGGATCAAGTGACCATATTTGAAAAATAAAATCATACCAATCACTACCTTTAAGGAAGTCCCGTGAGGCTTAAAAGGTCGTAATGATATACGTGTTCCAATAACACGTTTACCTCTTTGCGTACTTTTAAGCAAGGAGGTTTTTTTATGACTAAAATTCCTCACAGCCTGAATGTAAATAAAAAGGAGGAAATCAACATGAACCAACAGAAAGCCGCTCTTAATATCAATGAAGTTCCTAAAATGCACCAATGGTTAACGTTAAGCTTGCAGCATTTATTTGCGATGTTCGGTGCCACTATACTTGTTCCATTCTTAACCGGACTGCCGCCGTCAGTGGCCTTAGTATCCAGCGGATTTGGCACACTAGCTTACTTATTAATTACACGAGGAAGAATACCAGCTTATCTCGGATCCAGTTTTGCTTTTATTGCTCCTATTATTCAAGTATCCGAGAATCACGGCATAGCCGGAGCCATGATCGGAAGCTTTCTGACCGGACTTGTGTACGGACTCGTCGCCCTCTTCATCACCTTGTTTGGAACGAAATGGCTGACGAAGCTGTTACCGCCGATCGTTGTAGGACCCGTCATTATGGTGATTGGACTGGGACTTGCTTCTACCGCCATTGATATGGCCATGTACCTGCCAGGCCAGGAAGAAAATGTGTACAGCGGCACTCATTTCATGGTAGCGCTGGTCACTCTGGCTATAACCATCATCGCCTCTATATTCTTTCGAGGGTTTTTCTCCCTGCTTCCGATTTTATTTGGAATCGTAGGAGGCTATCTGTTCGCTCTTTCTCAAGGGATCGTGGATACAAGCGGCCTCAAAAGTGAATGGACAGCTCTTACATCAGCAGACTCCTTTGGTGGGGTTATAGGAGCCATCTTTGAAATGCCGGAATTTGTTGTACCCTTTGTTGACTTCTCACCGGCTTCCGTGTTCAGCTGGGAGATTGTCTTTCTCATGGTTCCCTTCGCGCTTGTAACGATAGCCGAGCATACAGGTGACCAAATGGTCCTATCAAAAGTCGTGGGCAGGAACTTTCTAAGAAATCCAGGATTAAACCGCTCGATTTTAGGAGACGGAGTAGCAACTGTGATTGCCTCCTGCCTGGGCGGACCGCCAAACACGACTTACGGTGAAAACATTGGCGTGCTAGCCATTACTCGAGTGTACAGTGTATTCGTTATTGGAGGGGCCGCAGTAATTGCCATTTTATTCGGCTTCCTGGGGATGATTACAGCACTGATCGGCTCTATTCCATCTGCTGTGATGGGCGGAGTTTCCATCCTCCTGTTCGGAATCATTGCCTCAAGCGGCCTGAGAATGCTGATTGATAATCAGATTGACTTGGGTGAAAAACGAAATCTGGTCATCTCTTCGGTTATTCTTGTCATCGGAATCGGAGGAGCCTTTATTCAGTTCACAGATAATTTTCAAATCGAAGGCATGGCTCTGTCAGCCATTATCGGTGTGCTTCTTAATCAAATCCTTCCTGGTAAAGAAAAAGGGGAAGGAAACGGAAGCATGTTTGAAGAACCGAGCGAAGAAGAAATGGAAGAGGAAAATAAAAGAGCCGTATAGTTTAACCAACGCACACGTTTTAACCAAGTCCCGTGAGGCTTAGAAGGGTGTAACGGGTTGAACTCGTTTGTCATGCGAGTTCAGCACCCCCATACACCCGGGGGTGCTTTTTTTATAAAATTTTTTACGAGATGGGAGAGAAGAAACATGAAGCATCTACTTTCCATGAAACAGTTAACAAACGATAATATTCATCATCTATTCAAAATCGCAAAGGATTTGGAAAATGGAGATCTCTCCTGGCAGGCTGAAGGGAAATTTGCTGCTAACCTTTTTTTAGAACCAAGTACAAGAACGAAGAGCAGTTTTCACATAGCAGAGCGGAAACTTGGACTGGATGTTCTGCATCTCGATGGAATGGATTCTAGCCTTACAAAGGGAGAAAGTTTATATGATACTTTGAAAACGCTGGAAGCGATCGGAGCGGATGTAGCTGTCGTACGACAATCTGAAGTCGGAATCCTGGACAGCTGCGCAGAGAACTTAAACCTTTCTCTTATTAATGCAGGTGATGGATGCGGCGAACATCCGACTCAATCCCTGCTTGATTTATATACCATACAAGAACAATTTGAAGAGTTTGAAGGTCTCCACGTAGCTATTGCAGGTGACCTTAAGCACAGCCGAGTGGCACGCTCCAACGCTCATGCGCTCCAACAGCTTGGTGCCAGGGTTTCATTTGTGACAAAACCAGAGTGGAAAGATGAAACTTTTTCCCATCGGTACATAACGATGGATGAAGCGGTCGAACAATGTGATGTACTCATGCTGCTCCGAATTCAACATGAACGTCACGAACAAAAGACATTTGACTCATCCTACTTGAAAGACCACGGCTTAACGAAAGAAAGAGAATCAAGAATGAAAGATGATGCGATTATTCTTCATCCTGCCCCGGTGAACCGGGGAGTAGAAATAGATGCTGAGCTTGTCGAATCAAAAAAATCACGGATTTTCAGACAGATGACCAATGGTGTGACGATCCGAATGGCTATCATTCAAGCCTTATTGAAAGGGGAACTTTAAATGAAGATAAAAATTGTAAATGGACAAAGGCGAATTAACGGAGGATGGGAAGCTTGTGAAGTACTAATTAATGAAGGAACTATTCAAAAAATCGGTAGCTCGATCAATGAGGAAGCAGACAAACTGATTGACGCTCAAGGTCACCTTGTATCTGCTGGTCTGGTCGATGTTCACGTTCATCTGAGAGAACCGGGCGGGGAAGCGAAAGAAACGATTGAAACTGGGACAAAAGCGGCGGCAAAAGGTGGTTTCACTACTGTGTGCGCGATGCCAAATACAAGACCTGTACCTGATACAGAGGAAAACCTAACCGCGTTGTGGGATAAGATCAATCAACATGCTCATGTGCGCGTACTTCCTTACGCATCGATTACAACGAGACAGCTTGGTGAAGAGCTCGTCGATATGGAAGCTTTAAGTGAGAATGGAGCTTTTGCATTTACAGATGATGGAGTCGGGGTTCAGACAGCAGGAAAAATGTATGAGGCAATGCTAGAAGCTAGCCGTGTGAACAAGGCTGTCGTGGCTCACTGTGAGGATAATTCGGTCGTTTACGGAGGAGTGGCCCATAAGGGAGAGGTAAGCGAACGTTTGAACCTCCCGGGAATACCAAACATTGCCGAATCCATTCAAATAGCAAGAGATGTGCTTCTGGCTGAAGCTGCTGACTGTCACTATCACGTATGTCATGTTTCCACTAAGGAATCCGTCCGGGTCATCCGAGATGCCAAAAGGGCGGGTATCCGGGTAACGGCAGAGGTTACACCTCACCATTTGATTTTAAATGAACATTCGATTCTTGAAGATGACGCCATGTTTAAAATGAATCCTCCACTTAGATCGGTTGAGGATCAGCGGGCTCTTCTTGAAGGCTTACGGGACGGGACGATCGACTTTATCGCTACCGACCATGCACCTCATACGGAAGAGGACAAAACGCAAGGTTTCTTGAACTCTCCTTTTGGCATCACTGGATTCGAGACAGCGTTTCCTCTCCTTTATACGGAACTAGTAGAAAAAGAAGTGATTACCCTGGATGAGCTTCTTGACTGGATGACAGAGGCGCCTGCTGATGTATTTGACTTACCATACGGCCGCTTGGAAGAAGGGGCCCCTGCGGATATTACGCTTATTGACCTGAAAGAGAGCAGAGTCATAGACCGTCATCAATTTATCTCAAAGGGCAAAAACAGTCCGTTTCATAACTGGACAGCTAAGGGTTTTCCAATATTCACATTATCAAATGGAGAAATCGTTTGGGAGGAGGCACAAAATGAAAAAGCAGCTCGTACTTGAAGATGGCACCATTTTTGTCGGAGAAGGGTTTGGAAGTGAAAAGGAAACGATAGGGGAAATCGTATTTAATACTGGAATGACCGGCTATCAGGAGGTAATCTCAGATCCTTCCTACTGTGGCCAGCTCGTCACCTTCACCTATCCTTTAATCGGAAACTACGGAGTTAATCGTGATGATTTTGAGACAGTGAACCCATCCATACTCGGCGTGGTTGTGAAAGAGCATTGCGAACAGCCTTCCAACTTCCGCAGCGAAGAAACGTTGGATGAATTTTTAAAAGCTAAAGAAATTCCTGGCATCAGCGGTATTGATACAAGGAAGCTTACCAAGATTATTAGAAAACATGGAACGATGAAGGCGATGCTGACTTCAAGCGAACGTCCTGTGAATGAAATCATCCAAATCTTAAGTGAAACAAAGCTTGCTACGGATCAGGTTAAACAAGTGTCTACGGTTAAGCCATATGTCGTTCCTGGGCGCGGTTATCGGATTGTTCTGATAGATTACGGCATGAAACACGGGATATTAAGGGAATTTACGAAGCGGAACTGCCACGTGACAGTTGTTCCATATAACACCACGGCGGAAGAAATCGAACGTCTAAAGCCTGATGGGGTGATGTTATCGAACGGACCAGGAGATCCAAAGAGCGTGCCGGAAGCGATTGACACCGTTGGAAAATTAATTGGGGCCGTGCCAATCTTTGGGATTTGTCTGGGCCACCAGCTGATCGCTCTTGCTTCAGGAGGCGATACTACGAAAATGAAATTTGGTCATCGCGGTTCAAACCAGCCGGTAAAAGATTTTGAAACCGGAAGGACTTATATTACCTCACAAAACCACGGCTACACGGTCGATAAAGATTCGCTTACAAATACGAATCTCGTGTTGACGCAGGTTTCACTGAACGATGAGACCGTAGAAGGACTGCAGCATAAGCAATTCCCAGTATTTACTGCCCAGTACCATCCGGAAAGTTCACCAGGTCCGGAAGATACATCTCATTTATTTGATGAGTTTCTGAGACAAGTAAAAGAAAACCTAGCCAAAGAAAAGGGGGACTCAGCATGCCAAAACGTACAGATATAAGAAGAATCATGGTGATCGGGTCCGGTCCCATCGTTATCGGACAGGCGGCAGAATTTGATTACTCAGGCACGCAGGCCTGCCAATCTCTGAAAGAAGAAGGTTTCGAAGTCATTCTTGCCAATTCCAATCCGGCGACAATCATGACAGATCATACCTTTGCCGATCAAGTGTATATGGAACCTCTGACAGTCGAATTCTTGCAAAAAATTATTCGTAAAGAAAAACCTGATGCCATTCTGCCTACCCTTGGCGGTCAGACAGGTTTGAATATGGCCGTTGGCTTAAGTGAATCCGGTATTCTTGAACAATATGGAGTCGAACTGTTAGGTACACCGCTTGAAGCCATTGAAAAAGCGGAGGACCGTGAGAAGTTCCGTTCTCTTATGCATCAGATGAACCAGCCCGTACCGGAAAGTGAAATTGTAAGCTCTGTAGATCAAGCGCTCAACTTTGCCGATGATATTGGATATCCCGTTATCGTCCGCCCCGCTTATACAATGGGCGGTGCAGGAGGAGGCATGTGCGATAACGAAGCCCAGCTAAGAGAAACCGCACGGAATGGTCTCGCCTTGTCGCCCGTAAAGCAGTGTTTAATAGAAAAGAACATTGCCGGATTTAAGGAAGTAGAGTATGAAGTGATGCGCGATAAAAGCGATCACGCGATTGTAGTGTGTAACATGGAAAACTTTGACCCTGTCGGTATCCACACGGGAGACTCTATTGTGGTAGCACCGTCCCAGACACTAAGTGATCGAGAATACCAAATGCTTAGAAATGCGTCGCTCGATATCATACGCGCGCTTGAAATCGAAGGCGGATGCAACGTGCAGCTTGCTTTAGATCCTCACAGCTTTCAATATTATGTAATTGAAGTGAATCCTAGAGTCAGTCGTTCTTCTGCGCTTGCTTCAAAGGCTACTGGGTATCCAATTGCCAAACTTGCGGCCAAGATTGCGGTAGGCATGACGCTTGATGAAATCCAAAATCCAATTACGGGCACCACTTATGCTTGTTTTGAACCAGCACTCGACTACGTGGTTACGAAAATCCCACGCTGGCCTTTTGACAAATTTGCTAAAGGAAACCGAAAGCTTGGGACTCAAATGAAAGCGACTGGAGAAGTCATGTCAATTGGACGAACACTGGAAGAATCCTTGTTAAAAGGTGTCCGCTCCCTGGAGGGTGAGACAGAAGAACTATACATGAGCTCGATTGCAGATCTTTCGAAAGAGCCAATTTTTACTCGTATGAAGTCCGCAGATGATGAAAGGATCTTCATCTTAGCGGAAGCTTTAAGAAGAAAACATACGATACAGGAACTGCACGAACAAACAGGAATCGATTATTTCTTTTTAAACAAGCTTCAGAACATTATCCATTTAGAAGAAGAACTCAAGCAGCATGGCCTGCAGGAAGAATTACTCCTTAAAGTCAAACGGGCAGGATTCGCGGATCGTCAAATTGCCCGTCTTGCAGAATGTTCGATCGATGATGTAATGAACTATCGTAAAGAGCGAAGCATTCTGCCGGTTTACAAAATGGTGGATACATGTGCCGGGGAATTCGCATCAGAAACGCCTTATTTTTACAGCAGCTATGAAGACGAAAATGAATCACTGCCTTCCAATAACAAAAAAGTACTCGTAATTGGTTCTGGACCGATTCGAATCGGCCAGGGGGTAGAGTTCGACTATGCTACGGTTCACTCGGTACTAGCTCTTAAAGAAATGGGTTATGAAGCGATTATTATGAATAATAATCCAGAAACGGTTTCCACGGACTTCAGCGTATCGGACAAGCTGTATTTCGAACCGCTTACGCTTGAAGATGTTATGAACGTCATCGACCTGGAAGAGCCGGAAGGCGTGATCATTCAGTTCGGCGGACAGACGGCCATTAATCTTGTCGAAGGGTTAAGCCGCCAGGGAGTTCAAATATTAGGAACCACGATGGATGCCATTAATCAGACAGAGGATCGCGACTTATTCGAGCAGCTGCTGAACAAGCTTGAGATCGCTAAACCTGGAGGGGAGAGCGTAACCAGTGAAGAGGAAGCCCTGCAGGCAGCCGCTCATATTGGTTATCCACTCGTTGTAAGACCTTCCTATGTACTCGGCGGCCGCGCGATGGCAATTGTTTATTCGGAAGAAGAGTTGAAGACCTACTTGGAAACGAATGTAACGGTCCATAACGGCCACCCGATCTTAATAGATAAATATATGACAGGGATGGAAATTGAAGTGGACGCCATCACAGACGGTAACGATGTATTTATTCCAGGAATTATGGAACATATTGAACGTGCTGGGGTTCACTCCGGTGACTCCATGGGTGTGTATCCGACCCAGCGTCTGGCGAAGGCTCTTGAAGATCAGTGCATTGAGGCAACAACGAAAATCGCCAGAGAGTTAAACATGAAGGGGCTAATCAACATTCAGTTTGTAGTTTTTGAGGATACAGCTTACGTGCTTGAAGTGAACCCTAGAGCCAGTCGTACCGTTCCGTTCCTCAGTAAGATTACCGGCGTACCAATGGCAAAGCTGGCAACTCAAGTTATTCTAGGTGAAAAGCTGCCTGAGCTAGGCTTTCCTTCAGGGGTAGCTCCAAAGCCGGACGGTGTGTACGTGAAAGTACCGGTCTTCTCCTTTGAGAAATTAAGAAGCGTTGATACGACGCTTGGACCTGAGATGAAATCTACAGGTGAAGTAATTGGATATGACCAGACGCTTGAAAAAGCTTTATTTAAAGGAATGATCTCCGCAGGGCTTAAAATACCAACCCAGGGGTCCGTCCTACTAACTGTAGCTGATAAAGATAAATCAGAAATGCTGGAAATCGCACAGACATTTTATGAGCTAGGATTCCAGCTGTTTGCTACCGAAGGAACGGCAGCAGTTATTGAAGAAGCTTCAATTCCTGTAGAAGCTGTCGGAAAAGTAGGATCTGATCAGAGGGATGTAATTGATCTAATCCAAAATGGGGATGTCCAGTTCGTCGTTAACACACTGAATACAGGATCAAGAGCTAGATCTGACGGATTCCGCATCCGCAGGGAAGCAGTCGAACACGGAATTGCCTGTCTAACCAGTCTCGATACCGCAAAAGCGATCGTAGATGTGATTAATGTTATGACCTTTACAGCCCGCGCCATTCCGCCAATGGAAGCGGTGAGAAGTTCATGAGAAGAGAATGGATGGAAATCGTAGAGCACAGTGCTGTAGCGAAAGATACCTATCGAATGGTCTTGAAAGGTCAGATTGCGGAAGAAGTCAAAGATCCAGGTCAATTTGTGCATATCCAGGTTAGTGATCGTTTCTTTCTTAGACGCCCTGTTTCCATTGCAGATGTACATCCAGACCAAAGTAAGATTACCTTGCTTTATAAAGTATTAGGAGATGGAACTCAGGCTCTTACTGAGAAACAGACAGGAGATAAACTTGATGTTCTTGGACCAGGCGGTCAGGGCTTTCCGATTGAAGAAGATGTGCGTGAAGCCTTAATAGTAGGTGGGGGGATTGGGGTCCCTCCCCTTTATTACCTGGCGAAGCAGCTCGTTGAACAAGGTATAAAAGTTACGACAGTACTTGGTTTCAGGAGTAAGGAAGAGGCGTTTTTAGTCGATGAATTCAAGGAACTTGGCTCTGTATATGTGACGACGGATGATGGCAGTCTTGGTGAACAGGGACTTGTAACCGATCGAACCGGGGAGCTGAGAGGAAGCTTTGATACGTATTTTTCATGCGGACCAACGGTCATGTTGAAAGCCATAGCTAATCAGCTTGATGACGTGCGCGGTTATCTTTCGATGGAAGAAAGAATGGGCTGTGGTATTGGAGCCTGTTTTGCCTGCGTCGTTCATACACCGGAGGACGATGAAAAAGGGTACCGCCGTGTCTGCTGCGATGGACCAGTCTTTAAAGCAAAGGAGGTTGTATTGTAATGGACATTTCTCTTTCTTTACCAGGACTGGATTTAAAAAATCCTATCATGCCAGCTTCCGGGTGCTTTGGATTTGGGAAGGAATTTGCTCAGTTTTATGATCTTTCCGAGTTAGGGGCGGTTATTTTAAAAGCTGCGACTGGCGAGAAGCGATACGGCAACGAGGCGCCGCGAGTAGCTGAAACATCCAGTGGAATGCTGAACGCGATCGGACTTCAGAACCCAGGCGTAGAAAAAATCGTGAAAGAAGAAATTCCTTTTCTAAAAGCTTACGATACTCCTTTGATTGCCAATGTTTCCGGGAGCACGATGGAAGAGTATGAACAGGTCGCTGAATCCATTTGTAAGGAAGTCGATGCACTGGAGCTGAATATCTCCTGCCCGAACGTTAAAGAAGGCGGTGTCCAGTTTGGTACGGACCCAGGCCTTGCAGAAGAAGTAACAGCCAGGGTGAAAGCTGTAAGTACGGTTCCGGTCTACGTTAAACTTTCACCGAATGTGACAGATATCGTGGCGCTCGCTAAAGCAGCGGCGGCTGGTGGAGCGGATGGATTATCGATGATCAATACATTAACAGGTATGAGAATTGATCCGGCAACGAGAAGGACGATTATTTCCAATCAGACGGGAGGTCTTTCCGGGCCAGCCGTAAAACCGGTAGCCATCCGAATGATTCATCAAGTATATCAAGCTGTAAATCTGCCGATTATCGGCATGGGGGGGATTGAAACGACAGATGATATCATCGAATATATGCTGGCAGGGGCCAGTGCGGTTGCAGTAGGCAGCGCCAATTTCAAGAATCCTCTTATCTGTAAAGAACTGATCGAACAATTACCTGAAGCCCTCGAGAGATATGGTTTTTCATCTTTAGAGGAAGTGATTGGAGGGGCCCATCATGAAACAGCTGCATCCAGTTTATTTCGCACTTGATTTTGAAACAGGAGAAGAGGCTCTTCATTTTTTGCAATCGTATCAACTGGGAGGCATTCCGGTGAAGGTCGGAATGGAGCTTTTCTATAGGGAAGGCCCGCAAATTATCCAGAAGTTAAAAGAAAATCAACATCCTGTATTTCTGGATTTGAAACTTCACGATATTCCAAAGACTGTGCAACGAGCGACTGCAAATCTGGCCCGCCTCGGAGTAGATGTAGTGAACGTCCATGCTCAGGGAGGCTCTGATATGATTCAGGCTGCGCGCGAAGGCCTTGAACAGGTAGACGAGTCACAACGCCCATTACTGCTCGCGGTGACCATTCTCACATCTTCTGATGCTGCAATGATCCAAAACGAGTTGCTTCTCAGCCGATCTTTAGAAAGTATGGTGGTTCATTACGCAGAGATGGCTGAACAAAATGGAGCGGATGGTGTCGTATGTTCAGTTAAAGAATCACGATTAATAAAAGAAGCTGCAGGAAAAGAATTTTACACGCTTACTCCCGGCATCCGTCTGCCTGCAGGGGAGACGCATGACCAAAAGCGAGTGGCAACACCTGAAGAAGCTAAGAAGGAACAAAGCAATTCAATTGTGGTTGGCCGTGCAATCAGGGACGCCAAGAACCCTCGGCACGCCTATAAAACCGTGAAGGAGGCATTTACCAATGGATGATCAGCTGATACAGGATTTATTACAAATTGAAGCCGTTAAAATCGAGGTCGATGACATGTTCACTTGGACGTCAGGGCTTCGTTCACCTATCTATTGCGATAATCGCATGACGATGTCATATCCAGAGATTCGGCGCCGTGTGGCTGATGGTTTTGTGGAGTTGATTAAAGAGCTTGAGCCGGATGTCGATGTGATTGCTGGATGTGCAACTGCTGGTATCCCTCATGCAGCCTGGGTAGCTGAGCGACTGGATCTGCCGATGGTGTACGTTCGCTCGTCACCAAAGAAACATGGGAAAGGGAATCAAATCGAAGGGCATATTGAAAAGGGGCAGCGCGCCGTGGTAATCGAAGATTTGATTTCTACAGGTAAGTCCTCCATTGAGTCTGCCCAAGCATTACGGATGGCTGGAGTAGAAGTAGAAACGGTGCTGTCTATCTTCACCTACAATTTAGAAAGAGCAAATGAAGCCTTTCTGGAAAGTGAGTTGTCCTACCAATCGCTGGCGAGCTTTGACCAGTTGTTGCTTCAATTAATTCAGCAAGGTCAGTTGAAAGAGAAAGAAGTCCAGTTACTGAATGAGTGGAAAAAAGATCCCGCTATCTTTACGCAAAATTAACATAGCGTCAGTTGCTATTTGGAGCGTCTCCTAGTAGGATGGAATCATCAGAAAGTAATGGTGATGATATTGAAATCAAGAAAACATTCTTTTTTCATATTAATGAACGCGTCCCTTGGGTTACTCACGTGCTTTGTCTATTTATATACGTGGGTGGCTTTTTCTTTCATGGAATCCATGTTTTCCTGGCAGCCGCTGTTGAGCCTGGCAGGTTCGATTACGCTGTTTATTCTATGGAACATGTATATGCTGAAGAGAGAAAGAAACCGATACTGGGCGCAGGCTATTTTTTCTTATGTTGGCTCCATTGTCATTTTTGCCTATTTTTTAACGTGAAAGAACAGTTTTCTGGTGACTTTGAAGTAGCAAGGACCATAAAATAATTCAGGGTGCCCGGGTTCAACTCGGGCACCCTGAATTATTATTTTGTCTCAGTTCAATATCATTGAGCCCATATCGGTGAGACAGGTTTTGTTTTATTCATGACTACGGATGCAGTAACGGCTCGCTTCCCCAGAGCTTTTATACATCCAGTTGAAGCTACTTAACCTTCTTTGCTTTTCTCTTTAGCTGCCCGCCTCAGTTCTCTAACGAAAGAGGCTTCGGGTGTAACGAAAAGCGTTTGTTGATGGTCATAGGTAACAAAGCCTGGTTTTGCGCCTGACGGCTTTTTCACATGCTTAATTTGAGTATAATCTACCGGAACAGAAGAAGACTGGCTTGATTTACTAAAGTTAGCTGCCAGTTGAGCTGCTTCAAGCAGAGTATCTTCGCTTGGATCCTCATTTCGAATCACTACGTGAGAGCCTGGGATATCCTTCGCATGCAGCCAAATATCGGATTTGTTAGCCATACGATTGGTTAAATATTCATTCTGCTTATTGTTTCTGCCGACATAGATCAGCGTACCATCACTCGATAAAAAGCTTTCCGGTGCCGGCTTCTGAGGTTTGTTCTTTTTCTTGCCGTGATAGGAAGGTTTCTTCTTCATATACCCTTGTTCTCTTAGTTCGTCCCTGATTTCTTCAATGTCCTGCTCACGGGCTGTTTCTACTTGTTGAATCAACCGTTCGAAATACTGAATTTCCTCTTTTGCCTTTTTAACTTCCTGCTGAACAACCTGCTTAGATTTTTTCAGTTTCTGATACGTTTGGAAATAGTTTTGAGCATTTTCACTTGGTGACTTATTTGGATTCAGTTCAATAGTAAGCTCTGACTGATCAGGATCATAGTAGTCTACGACTGTAACTTCAGCGTCTCCATTTTGCACCATATGCATGTGAGCGGTTAACAATTCGCCTAGACGCTGATATTCTTCCGCTGATTCTGATCGTTTTAACGTCTGTTCATGCTTTTTAATTTTCCGCTTATTTTTGTCCCGCTCATTTTTTAGGAAGCGATACAGGTCGCCTGCCTGCTGTTTTACTCGGTCTCTTTCTGCTTTCCCTGAATAATAGCCGTCCAGCATATCACTGACCGTGTCATAAGTTTCAACTTTTTCTGAAAAAGAGTGGAGGGGAAACACATAAAACTGTTCCCGTTCCGCTAAGTGAACGCGAGGCTCGTATTCATGGTTCAGGATACGCTCCCGAACATCCCCATAAGCATCGGCGTAAGCTTTTCGTCCACCAAGTCTTGCCTGGTGGGCAATTTCTTTTGTGATCATCGGGGAAAAGCCCATTACGGTTCTGAGGATTTGCTGATCGATTTTTCCAGCGTTAAAATCTAGCTTTCTTAACAAAGTATCAGGTTCTAGATCGACAGGGCTTATTTTCCCTTGCTCTGGCGGCAGTTTATAAGGCTGACCAGGCATGATGGTCCGGTGCCGGTTCTGAGATGGGGGTAGATGTTTAATGCTGTCGAGAATGTGTCCCTGCTCTTCATCAACTAACAGGATGTTCGAATGTTTGCCCATGACTTCGATAATTAAAGTCTTAAGTGTTTCATCGCCTACTTCGTTGCGAGTCCGTACCTGAAATTTCACAATCCGTTCCATGCTGACCTGTTCAATGCTTTCAATAAATCCTCCGACCAGATGCTTACGAAGAAGCATACAAAGCATCGGTGGTTCTTTAGGGTTATTATAATCGTCCTTTGTTAAATGGAAGCGTGCATAGCTCGGATGAGCAGATAATAATAAGGAATGATTTTTACGCTGTGCACGAACCGTAAATACAAGTTCTGTATCTGTAGGCTGATAGATTTTCATAATTCGTCCGGACTGGATCGTTTCCTCAAGTTCATGGGTGATCGCCCGGGTTACAATTCCGTCAAAAGACATTGTCTTCACCTCTCTAATGTTGACAGTATAGCATGTTTTGCCCGCCTCTACACCACCAAGGGCTGGGAATATCACTGCTTATGCGATTCTCTTATAAGTCAGACCTTAGGTCAATGATTCGCGTTCACACTCCCCCTTTTGGTAAAATAGGATTAAATAACGAACGTAAAGGTGATGGATCATGGTTAATAGTATGACAGGGTATGGGAAAAGCTCCACCGAAGTTGGAGAATCCAGGGTTTTAGTCGAAATACGCTCGGTCAATCATAGATATTTGGACATTTCCCCCAAAATGCCAAGAACCCTGCTTTTTTTAGAGGAAAAAATTAAAAAAGTCGTCAGGGATAAGATGGAGCGAGGTCGAATAGATCTGTTTATTTCCCTGGAGGGTCAGGGACTATTCGAAAAAAAAGTGTCTGTGGATTGGAATGTCCTTGATCAATACATAAACAGACTGCATGAAGTGAAGGATCGGTACGATTTGACGGGGGATATATCTATTGATATGGTATCCAAGTTAGACGATGTTTTCTTTACCGAGGATATGGAGGATGACACAAACGAACTCCAGCGATCACTTTTATCTACATTGGAACACGCTCTCGATCAGTTAATTATTATGCGGGAGAACGAAGGGGAAAGGCTTACAGAAGACCTCCAGGTCCGTGTATCAAGCGTCAGTGATCTGCTCGAAAAACTTGAATCCCGACGTCCGGTCGTTGTTAATGAATACAAGGACAGGATTCGTACTAGAATTCAAGATTACGTGAAAGAAGAAATTCAGCCGGATGATGCCCGTATTCTTCAGGAAGTTGGGCTGTTAGCTGAAAAAGGGGATGTCACGGAGGAATTTACAAGGCTGCGTTCTCATATCTTTCAATTTACCAAGACACTTGAACAGACAGGATCTGTTGGAAGGCGCCTTGATTTTATTGTTCAGGAGATGCACCGCGAGGTAAATACAATTGGATCGAAGTCCAATGATTCAAAAGTGACAGAGTGGGTTATAGAATTAAAGAGTGAAATAGAGAAAATGAAAGAACAAGTACAAAATGTTGAATAGTAATTGTGTTTATGACTAGTTTTTTCTTATAATAGAGGTAATGATTATTTTGTCCTGGTCAAAAGAAGGAGGAGTCAGCTTTGAGTCTAAGGTTAATCAATATCGGTTTTGGTAACGTAGTATCTGCCAACCGTATCATTTCTATCGTGTCACCGGAGTCTGCACCTATTAAACGTATTATTACGGTTGCGCGTGACAATAATAAATTAGTAGATGCTACATACGGTCGTCGTACACGCGCCGTTATCATTACTGACAGTGATCATGTAGTCCTGTCAGCTGTACAGCCGGAGACGGTAGGTCAGCGTGTAATCAGCAGCGACGAGATTTCCGACGAGAACTAGGAGGACTTTTGCAGTGATAGATGAGAAGGGAATACTATTTATACTTTCCGGCCCCTCGGGTGTAGGAAAAGGAACAGTACGAAAAGCACTGTTCGACCAATCTACCGACCTTCGTTATTCCATCTCTATGACGACCCGCAACCCCCGGGAAGGGGAAGTAGACGGGACTGATTATTTCTTTAAGTCAAGAGAGGAATTCGAAAAACTGATCAGTGAGGGTCAGCTGATTGAGCATGCCGAGTACGTAGGCAACTATTATGGAACGCCGCGTCAATACGTGGAAAAAACGTTGAACGAGGGCAAGGATGTTTTCTTAGAAATTGAAGTCCAGGGCGCACTTAAAGTCCGCGAGAACTTTCCGCAAGGCGTGTTCATATTTTTAATTCCACCTTCCCTGGAGGAATTAAAAGACAGAATTGTGAATCGTGGCACAGAAACGGAAGATAAAGTGAAGAACCGTTTGCATGCGGCTAAAGAAGAAATTGATATGATGGACGCCTACGACTATGTTGTCGTCAATGATGAAATTGACAATGCGGTTACGAAAGTACAATCCATTGTCGCAAGTGAACATTGCAAACGTGAGCGAGTAGCTCATCAGTATAAAAAAGCATTGGAGGATGAATAAATTATGATGTTAGAACCGTCCATTGATTCTTTACAGAAACAAATCAAATCCAAGTACACATTGGTAACCTTATCAGCAAGAAGAGCCCGTGAATTGAAGCAGGGCAGTGCTCCAATGGTAGATAAACCAACTTCCCATCAGCACGTGGGTGTGGCGTTGGAAGAAATTCGTGATGGTAAACTCGACTACACGTATTCCGACGAAATACAGTCTCGTACAGAAACCACATAAAGCTACGAGCTTCTTGAATAATTTGTAGAAAAAGCCGCGCTTCCTGGTTGTTATAGCGCGGCTTTTCCTATCCTTGACAGGAACGGAGGAGGACGGACCTATGTTAGAAGGGAAGAAGATCGTTTTAGGGGTATCTGGAGGAATTGCAGCGTATAAAGCAGCAGCCCTTACAAGTAAGCTGGCGCAGGCTGGAGCTGAAGTGAGAGTGATCATGACAGAGAGCGCTCATCATTTTGTAGGGCCAAACACCTTTCAGGCTCTATCCAGACGACCGGTTTACACCGACACATTTAAAGAAGTCGACCCGACTCAAATCCAGCACATTGATCTGGCAGACTGGGCAGACTTATTTTTACTTGCCCCTGCGACGGCGAACATTATTGGAAAATTAGCAGGAGGAATTGCTGACGATATGCTTTCAACTACTCTGCTTGCAACAGAAGCTCCTGTCTATATAGCACCCGCGATGAATGTGCATATGTACAGCCACCCTGCGGTAATTAAGAATCTCAAACAATTGGATGAATGGGGTTTTCGCTTTATAGAACCGGGTGAAGGTTACTTAGCATGCGGTTATGTAGGTAAAGGTCGTTTAGAAGAACCGGAAAGCATCGTACAGGTGTTGGAAAACGAGTTTAACAAAACAACGGTTCTCCAGGGAAAAAGAGTTCTCATTACAGCAGGACCTACACGTGAAAATATTGATCCTGTCCGCTATTTCACCAACCCTTCGACAGGTAGGATGGGATTTGCACTGGCCCGTCAGTCTTCGCTTATGGGAGCAGAGGTCACACTCATCACAGGTCCGGTCGATTTAGACACACCACCAGGCGTCAAAAGAATTAACATTATCACAGCTGAGGATATGTATCAGGCCGTATTAAAAGAATATCCCCAACAGGATATCGTGATTAAATCTGCAGCTGTGGCAGACTACAAGCCTAAGGTGACCTATGAGCATAAGATGAAAAAATCCTCAGGCGATTACGCTGTCGAAATGGAACGAACAAAGGACATCCTAAAAGAGCTTGGCAGTCAGAAAGAACATCAGTATTTAATCGGTTTTGCGGCGGAGACGAATGACCTTGAGGCATATGGCAGGCAGAAGCTTGAGAAAAAGAATCTCGATGCGATTGTGATCAATAACGTGGCTGAGGAAGGTTCTGGTTTCGGTCATGATACGAACGCTTCACTCATGTTATTCAGCACAGGGAAAGAAAACACATACCCCTTAATGTCCAAGGACGACCTGGCCCGTAAAATCCTTGAAGAGTCTGTTTATGATATGAAGGGTGAATCTTCGTGACCATTGCCAATGTGATTGTTGATGTCCCCTCACAAAATACGAACCGCCCTTTTGATTACGGAATTCCAGAAAAGTTCGAAGGAATTGTTCAGCCGGGGGTCAGGGTGATTATCCCTTTTGGTCCCCGGAAAATAATGGGGTATGTCGTATCTCTTTCTGAGGAGAGCGACTTTTCAAAAATTAAAAATATTATCGATGTCCTGGACGTGACACCAGTACTCACAGAGGAATTGCTCGATCTTGGAAAATGGCTCTCGCAAAAGACACTTAGTTACTATATTTCCTGTCTTCAGGTGATGCTTCCACAAGTGATGAAAGCAAAATATAGAAAAGAACTCTGGAAGCTTACAGATGAGTATCTTCAATCAGATTTAGATCCATTGTTTGATGGAAGAGCTGTCATTGACTATGAAGAATTTGAACAATCCAAACTCAGCTATAAATTGCTCAGGAAGCATATAGATGATGGGGAAGTGGATGTTCATTATGAAGTGAAAAGCAGGGAAACTAAAAAAGTCACCAGCATGCTGGAGCCCCAAATGGATACCATGCAGCTTGAAGAAGTGCTTGTGGACTTATCCAAACAAGCTAAAAAACAGCGGGCGATTGTCGAATATTTTATAGATCATAGAGAACCAATTCCGAAAAAACAACTGCTTCAGACCCTGGGAACGACTGCTGCCTCCGTTAAACCTTTGGTGAAACAGGGAGTACTTCAGGAATATGAGCAGGAAGTTTTCAGAGATCCTTATCAAAACCGAAATTTTGAAAGGACCGAGCCATTTCCTCTGACCGAGGAACAATCCAAGGCTATAGAACCAATTTTGTCATCCATAGAACAAAGGCAGCATGAAGTGTTTTTGCTTCATGGTGTAACTGGAAGTGGTAAGACAGAAGTCTACTTACAATCGATTCAGCAGGTCATAGACGATGGAAAAGAGGCGATCATGCTTGTACCTGAAATTGCCTTAACTCCCCAGATGGTAGAGCGATTTAAGGGACGGTTTGGATCAAAAGTAGCCGTGCTTCACAGTGCCCTTTCAGCAGGTGAAAAATATGATGAGTGGCGAAAGATTCAGCGCAAAGAAGTTCAGGTTGTAGTAGGTGCCCGATCAGCCATTTTTGCTCCCTTTTCAAATATTGGGATCATCATTATCGACGAAGAGCATGAAAACAGCTATAAGCAGGAAGACCGGACACGTTACCATGCAAGAGATGTGGCCATCGAGCGGGCCAACCGCCATGGATCTCCCGTTGTTCTGGGAAGTGCAACCCCGGCTCTTGAAAGTTATGCCCGCGCAGCCAAAGGTAATTATCATTTGCTAACGTTATCAAAGCGGATGAATAATGCCGTGATGCCAGAAGTAGAACTCGTGGATATGCGGGAGGAGCTTCATGAAGGCAATCGATCTATGTTCTCAAGAGTACTTAAAGAGAAAATCGAAGCGCGGCTGGCACGCAGGGAACAGGTCGTTTTGTTCCTTAATCGAAGGGGCTATTCCACCTTTGTCATGTGCCGGGACTGCGGACACGTAATGGAATGTCCGCACTGTGATATCGCGCTGACCTATCATAAAAATCAAAATCGCCTCAAGTGCCACTACTGCTCTCATGAAGAGCCTATGCCAACAGAATGCCCTGAATGTGAAAGTAAAACCATTCGTTATTTTGGCACCGGAACGCAAAAGGTAGAAGAAGTTCTTCAGCAGCTTATACCGGAAGCGGAAGTGATCAGGATGGACGTAGATACCACTAGAAGAAAAGGAGCTCATGAGAAACTCCTGCAGCAATTTGGAGATAAAAAAGCCGATATACTGCTTGGTACACAGATGATTGCCAAAGGATTGGATTTTGGCAATGTGACCCTGGTAGGAGTGCTGGCCGCAGATGCTCTGCTTAATCTACCTGATTTTCGTGCCTCTGAAAAAACCTTCCAGCTTATTACCCAGGTAAGTGGACGTGCCGGACGTCATGAGAAACCGGGGGAAGTCATTATTCAGACTTACACACCTGAGCATTACAGTGTGGAGCTCGCCAGTCAGTATGAATACGAGCAGTTTTTCCAAGAAGAAATGAAGCTAAGAAAAGCTTTTAATTATCCTCCTTATTACTTTCTGACTTTATTTACGGTTTCTCATCCCAACGAGCTGAAGGTTCAGGAAGTTACTCAAAAGATTGTGCAGTTTATGCGACAGAAGTTATCCGATCAGTCTATGGTGCTTGGACCAACCCCCTCCGCACTTACTCGGATCAATAATAGATATCGCTATCAATGCATGGTAAAATACAAGAAGGAACCAGAGCAGCGAAAGCTCGTGGAACGGATTTTGCACTACTATGAAGATGAAATGAAACAGGAAAATGGACTTCAGATCGTGGTCGATTTTCAACCGTACCAGTTGATGTAGGAAAGGAGACTTGTTTAATGACACGCATTGCATTTATGGGGACGCCTGATTTTGCTGTGCCGGTTTTAGACCGGCTGATGGAAGATCAATATAATGTAGTTCTCGCTGTAACTCAACCAGACAGACCAAAAGGCAGAAAGAAGGTCATGACCCCACCGCCTGTTAAAGTGGCAGCTGAAAAGCACGGCATTCCAGTTTTCCAGCCGGAAAAGATTAAGAATGAATATGAGGAAGTATTAAAATATGAGCCTGACCTTATCATTACCGCGGCTTTCGGACAGATCCTTACAGAAGATCTGCTTCAAGCGCCTGAATACGGCTGTATTAACGTTCATGCCTCGTTATTGCCTGAATTCCGCGGAGGCGCTCCGATTCATTACGCCATTCTTGAAGGGAAAAAAGAAACCGGTGTCACCATTATGTATATGGTGAAGAAGCTTGATGCAGGCGATATGCTGGCTAAAACGGTTGTTCCGATTGACGACGACGATCACGTGGGTACCCTGCATGATAAACTTTCCGTAGCCGGAGCTGATCTACTTATGCAGACACTTCCTTCTTTACTGGAAGGTTCTATCACACCACAACCGCAGGATCATTCTCTGGCCACTTTTGCCGGAAATATTAAAAGAGAACAAGAGCTTATTAATTGGCACAAGGATCAACAGGAAGTTTATAATCATGTCCGCGGTCTTCACCCTTGGCCGGTAGCTTATACCACATGGAATGGAAAGCCCCTGAAAGTATGGTGGGTTGAAAAGGTGAACGGTACTTTTAATCAGGAGCCCGGAACCGTTGTTGGATTTGCGGAGGACGGCTTCCTTGTTCAGACAGGTGATAGAAAAGCTGTTAAAGTTGTCGATCTGCAGCCTTCTGGTAAAAAACGAATGGACGGACGTGCCTTCATTAATGGAACCGGTCAATCACTTACAGAAGGCGAACGTCTGGGGGAGCAGGATGAGTAAATATGTATTGAGAGAAACGGCGCTTGATTTATTAACCCGGATTGGCGAGCAAGGCGGGTTCAGTCACGTGCTGTTAGATCGTGAAATTACAAAACAAGCCTTGTCTCGCCAGGACGGAGCTCTTCTTACTGAAATCGTGTATGGAACCCTGCAGCGCAGAGACTTAATTGACTATTATATTAAGCCTTTTACAGCTAAGCAGAAGAAAATTAAACCATGGGTACGATGGTTGTTGTACATGTCCGTCTATCAAATGGAGTTTCTCGAACGCGTTCCAGACCATGCCATTATTCATGAAGCCGTTGAAATTTCAAAGAGGCGCGGCCATAAAGGGATTTCTTCTTTTACAAACGGAGTGCTGAGAAGCGTTCAGCGTAAAGGCTTACGGAGCTTGGACGAAATTGAGGATCCAGTGGAACGCCTGTCGATTGAAACGAGTCACCCTAAATGGCTCGTCAAGCGCTGGATGGATCAATATGGCACGAGCATTACGGAAGATATGTGCCGCGCCAACATGCAGCATCTGCCTCTATCCGTTCGCGTGCAGCCGCTTAGAATTTCACGATTGGAAGCTATGGAGCAGTTAAGAGAAGATGGTTTCCAGGTGGAGGAAAGTCTGCTGTCTCCGCAAGGTATGGTTGTCAGTGAAGGGCAGCTGCTGAAGCATTCATTGTTTACCGAGGGTAAAGTAACGATTCAGGATCAAAGTTCTATGCTTGTCGCTGAGATGATGGATCTTGAAAAAGGAATGACAATTCTTGATGCCTGCAGTGCGCCAGGGGGGAAAACCACCCATATAGCTGAGAAAATGGAAGACGAGGGCGAAATTATTGCGTATGATTTACATGCTAAAAAGGCTAAACTGGTAAATAAGAAAGCTGAACAGCTGCAGTTAACGTCTATTCATGCAAGTCAAGCTGATTCTAGAAATCTTGCTGAATTGCATAAGGCAGCTTCATTTGATCGGATTTTACTTGATGCACCCTGTTCTGGACTAGGGGTTCTTAGGGGTAAACCGGATATTAAGTATCACAAACATCTTGAAGACGTATTTTCACTTAGGAAGATACAGGATGAATTATTGGATCGTGTTGCACCGCTTCTTAAGGAAGGTGGAAAACTAGTTTATAGTACATGCACAGTGGACCGCCACGAAAATGAAGAAGCTGTACAGCATTTTCTGAAACAGCACCCTGAATTTACGGTCGATCACGAATTCTTCAATGATCTTCCTGAGGTCACGAAAGGTTCAAAAGGTCAAAGCGAGTTTGGCCTTCAGATGTTTCCTCAGGATTTTGATACAGATGGATTCTTTTTGACGAGACTAGTCAAACAATCAAAATAATTGGAGGGGTCAATCATGGCCCCCTCCTTCCAATTTTTTGCTTTTCGTGCGCAAGGGTGCGGTAAGTATCGAAGGAAGTTTGCCGTTACGATTGTGCCGCAGAGCTTACCGAAAATGAGGTGAGTCCATGAATGGCTTTTATCTTACAGATCAAGGCAGGGTAAGAAATCATAATGAAGATGCCGGCGGCGTATTTAAGAATGACTCCGGTCAAATCTTAGCGGTAGTTGCCGACGGAATGGGAGGACACCGTGCAGGAGATGTAGCAAGTCAGAAAGCAGCTTCTCATCTACATAGCAAATGGCAGGATGCAGAGAAGCTTCATACCCCTGACGAATCTCAATCATGGCTGAAGTTTGCCATCAAGGCGGTAAATAACGAAATTATATCTTATGCCAATCAGAATGAGGACTGTCATGGTATGGGAACAACTGTAGTCGCGGCCATTTGTACAGAAGACTTTATAACGATTGCCCATATTGGAGATAGTCGCTGCTACTATGCTAATGCGTATGGTTTTAAACAGCTCACGGAAGATCATTCTCTCGTTAATGAACTTGTCCGAACTGGACAAATCACGGAAGAACAGGCTGAACACCACCCCCGTAAAAACGTACTTCTAAAAGCACTGGGGACGGAGTATGACATTAAAGTGGATACAAAAACACTTGAATTTGAGCCTGGAGACAGACTGCTCCTTTGCACCGATGGGCTCACGAACAAAGTAAGTGATGAAGAACTGTCTAAGCTCGCTTCTTTTGAAGGAGAATGGGCGGAGTTCTGTCAGGAGCTTGTGGATCTTGCTAATGATCGCGGGGGAGAAGACAACATAACGATTGCCGTTGTGCATTATGACAGCACAGATGAGAAAAGAGGTGCGGATTAATGCTTAACGACCGTCTCCTTAATGACCGTTACCAAATTCAGGATATGATAGGCGGCGGTGGAATGGCCAACGTCTATTTGGCGCACGATGTCATTTTAGACAGGGAAGTTGCGATTAAGATTCTTCGTTTAGAGCATGAAAACGATGAGGAATTTATTGCGCGATTTCATAGAGAGGCTCAGTCTACTACCAGTTTAGCTCATTCGAATATAGTCAATATCTATGATGTAGGAGAAGAAGAAGATATTTACTATATGGTCATGGAATACGTAGACGGCATGACGCTTAAGCAGTATATCCAAAAGCACAGTCCGATCGACGTAGCGGAAGCAGTCGATATCATGAGACAAATTACATCAGCCATTTCCCATGCCCATGATAATGAAATTATTCATCGTGATATAAAGCCTCAGAACATTTTGATTGATCATTACGGGCATGTAAAGGTAACCGATTTTGGGATTGCTATGGCTTTAAGCGCCACATCTCTGACCCAGACCAACTCTGTACTTGGATCGGTGCATTACCTATCACCTGAGCAGGCTCGCGGGGGGATGGCCACAAAAAAATCAGACGTGTATTCGCTAGGGATTGTATTTTTTGAACTATTAACCGGCAGGCTTCCTTTTTCGGGGGAATCGCCGGTATCAATAGCTCTAAAGCACCTTCAGCATGAGACGCCTTCGCTTCGAAGATGGATTAACAATCTGCCACAAAGTGTGGAAAATATTGTATTAAAAGCTACAGCTAAAGATCCTTTTCACCGTTATGAATCGGTCGTGGAGATGGAAGCGGATTTAGAAACCAGTCTGGAGCCCGACCGCGTAAATGAACCGGCGTTCGAAACACCTGATGAAGAGGAAGATGAGAAAACAAAAGCTATCCCTGTCATTACGGATGACACATACGGAGCCCAGGAAGAAGAGAATACAATCGTTCATAGCCAGAACAGTTCACCCCCTCCCGTACGTGAGCGCAAGCCATCTAAAGATGAGGCTGCTCAGTCACCGAGCCACAAAAAGAAAAAAGGGGCGCGATTCTGGCTGGTCCCCATATTAATCTTGTTACTTAGCGGAGTCGCTGCCCTGTTTCTAATTCCGGGTATTATTCAGCCTGCAAACGTAGAGATGGTGGATGTATCAGGAATGGAGTATGAAGAAGCTTATAGCCAGCTTAGGGAAATGAATCTGGAAGTGAAGAGGGAAACTGAATATTCCGACGAGGTTTCTGAAGGGATGGTTATTCATTCAGACCCAGAACCTGGTAAGATTATTAAGGAAGAGTCTGAAGTAGTTGTGTATGCAAGTATGGGGAAAGAGACGGCCGAGTTTAAAGATTATACGGGACAGAATTATGAAAAAGTGGAGCAGGAACTTAAAGATAAAGGATATGAGACCATCATTCCATTTAAAGAAAGCAGTCAACAGCCTGAAGGTGAGATTACAGCTCAACTTTCCCCACAGGCAGGAGAAGAAGTTATTCCGGATGAAACACGAGTGATTTTTCGGGTCAGCAGTGGACCTCCGAGAGTGAATCTTGGCGTGTTAGAAGGAATGACTGAGGAAGAGGCAACGAAATATCTGAATGAGCGAAACCTTAAAGTTGACGTATCTGAGAATTATTCAGACCAGGTTCCGCAAGGTGAAGTGATTTCTCAGAATCCAGAAGCCGCAACCCAGGTTAAAGAAGGATCTACGGTTTCCATTACGATTTCATTAGGACCTAAAGAAGAACCTCCGAGGACAGAAACCATTCAGATAGAGGTTCCCTTTACACCGGAAACAGAACAGGAATCAACGGAAGAGTCCAATGAGGGGTCTCAGGATCCGGAAAGTGGAACGGAGGAAGACCCCGGTGAAGAATCTGAACCGTCTGAAGGCACTCAAGCGACTGAACAAAAAGTACTGATTTATATTGAAGATATGGATCATAAACTATCCGATGTATTTAAAAAGGAAACCATTACAGAGGATACCGTGTTTGAAATTCCATTAACCATTCAACCAGGAACCGAAGCATCCTATAAAGTACAAAGAGGTGACGAGGTCATTGAAGAAGGAAGTGTTCCGTATTAAGAAGGTGAAAGAATGCCAGTAGGGAAAATTATTAAAGCGTTGAGCGGTTTTTATTATGTGCTTTACGAAGGACATATTTATCAATGCAGAGGCCGTGGAAACTTCAGGAAAAAGAAAGTGAGTCCGCTCGTAGGAGATACTGTAGAATTTAAAGCCGAAAAACAGGATGAAGGGTATATATTATCCATTGACAAGCGAAAGAATGAGTTTGTCAGACCGCCAATTGCTAATGTAGATCAGGCATTAATTGTAACATCCGCCGCCAATCCAGAGTTCAACGCTTTGCTATTGGATCGCTTTCTTGTGCTAGTGGAAGCAAAACGGATTGAACCTTTCGTTGTGATTTCCAAGATGGATCAGTTAGATGAAGGAAGAGCAAATGATATGAAAGTCTATCAACAGATGTATGAGTCGGTTGGTTATCCTGTTATCCTTTCTGCAGTGAACGATGCTGAATCCATGGAACAGATCAGGGCGCACCTGGCTGGCCGCACTACTGTCATTGCCGGTCAGTCAGGTGTTGGGAAATCCTCTCTTTTGAATACGATTGATCCAAGGCTCTCAATTGACACAGACGAAATTTCTAAAAGCCTGGGACGCGGGAAGCATACCACGAGACATGTGGAATTATATGAAATATCTGGTGGTCTTGTAGCTGATACACCTGGATTTAGTTCACTGGAATTCGGGGATTTGCAGCTGGAACAATTACCTGAGTGTTTTCCTGAGTTTGTCCAAGTACAGGATGACTGCAAGTTTCGTGGGTGTCTGCACAATAAAGAGCCGAAATGTGCAGTAAAGCACGGGGTAGAACAAGGGGATATTTCCAAGCAGCGTTACGAACATTATTTGCAATTTCTAGAAGAAATCCAAAATAGAAAGCCGAGGTATTAATGATGACAAAGATTGCTCCTTCCATTCTGGCTTCTGATTTTTCTAAATTGGGAGAAGAAATTAAAGATGTTGAACAAGGAGGCGCTGATTATATTCACGTGGACGTGATGGATGGTCATTTCGTACCTAATATTACGATTGGTCCTCTTATAGTAGATGCCATTCGTCCTGTGACCAGTCTGCCTCTTGATGTCCACTTAATGATTGAAAATCCTGATCAATATATTGAGGCTTTTGCAAAAGCCGGGGCGGATATTATTACGGTTCATCAGGAAGCCTGTCCACATTTACATCGGACCCTGCAGCTAATTAAAAGCTTTGGGGTTAAGGCCGGCGTGGTGATTAATCCAGCTACACCCGTTGAAATGATTAAGCCTGTACTCCAGGACGTGGACCTCGTGCTCCTTATGACGGTGAATCCTGGCTTCGGCGGGCAATCGTTTATTGAGTCTGTCGTTCCAAAAATTCAGCAGGTGGCTGATTGGCGTGAAGAGCAGTCGCTTTCCTTTGAGATAGAAATTGATGGCGGTGTAAAAGAGGAAACAGCTCCGATTTGTATTGAATCCGGGGCCGACGTACTTGTGGCCGGTAGTGCCATTTTTAAAGAAGAGGATCGCGGCCAAGCCATCGAAGCCATCCGTCATTCTGTAAAAGCTGAAAAATAATAAACTGAGCAGTTTTATGCGCCTGGAGGAGTGCCTGATGGCAGTTCCTTTAGGCTTTTTGTTTAGAAGGCTTTAATAACGTTTGGTTAATTTTTACAAAAGAATTATTGAGCTAAAGGGTCGTTTAGTTGAAGACTCAGTTTCGAGATAATTAGGGACCGTTATGATATTTGGAGAAGGGCTTGTGGGGAAATAGCTCGTCTTGCTCCATCACCCAGACACTCGAGTCATAAGCCGCTCATCAACGGATGGAAAAACCACAATCCTTTTGATGGTCGGCTTATGCTGGTCGTGTCTCTCGGGGTGATTCCACATTTGAACACTTTCCTACGGGGGAGCGGTGCGCTTCCTCGCTCGTTTCACTCCCTGCGGGATCTTACCTAGTTCCTTCTCCCATGGGAGTCTCGCCATTTCCCCACCAGCCCAACTGTATTAGGGCGAATGGGACCCTTCTACACGAGAGGTAATCCTTCTGGATCAGCCTTAAACCCTTATATATCAGGGGGTGTACGCTTGAATAAGCTAGATAACTTTTGCTCTCCAGTAAATTTTAGTAGGCATTTTTGGTTGATTTCTAGTTTCTTATTCGGCCAGGTCCGGAGGGGGACGATGAAGACTCCTGTGGGATGAACATGATCGGTAAGATCCCGGAAGTCGAAGCCTGAGGAAGCTTACCACAAGGGATGTTCGACTAAGATCGCCACGTCCTGTGGCAACGTCGAACGACCCTGCGTCGTGCAGGGCGGGAAAGCGAAATCTTCCCCCGGAGGACCTTCCGCTCCTCCAATGTCTCGAAACTGAGTCTTGAACAAACGGGAGCTTTACTTTAAAACCACTACAGAGGTTATAACAATTCATTAAGTAAGGAGGTTGGACTATTTGGCGAAATCTATAGCGATTGTAGGAGGCGGACCCAAAGCCTATATCCCTGACTTGAAATCATTTGACCAGGAAGAGCGTATTTGGATTGGAGCTGATCAGGGAGCCGAAGTTCTTCTTGAACATGATATATGTCCAGACGTATCAATTGGAGATTTTGACTCTGTGGATCAGGCCTCTTTGGATAAAATTAAAGAGAGATCCATCCAGTTTAAGCCATACCCGAATGAAAAAGATGAAACGGATCTTGAACTGGCCATCAATCAGGCACTTAATTGGAACCCGGAGCATATTCTATTATTCGGGGTGACGGGTGGAAGAATCGATCACTCAATGGCCAATTTGCAACTTCTTTATCCTTTATTAAAGAAAGGAGTACGCTGTACAATAAGGGACCATCAGAATCAAGTGGAATTAGCAGCTGAAGGTGAGCATACGCTTAAAGCGGATCATGAATTTCCTTATGTATCCTTTTTACCGTTGACCCTTGAAGTAACTGGTCTTACCCTTCAAGGTTTTTATTATCCTCTGCAAAACACCCATTTACCTTATGGTTCAACCCTATGTGTCTCTAATTGTCTGATTCATAATACAGGTACTTTTTCATTTCGTTCAGGCATACTATTAGTAATAAGAAGTAAAGACTTGACTAATAGAGGCTGAAACAAGCATTCTGCATTAGCTTGATATAGGAGGAGGGAGCTCTTTGAGATTTTATACGATCAAACTCCCAAGGTTTCTCGGGGGCCTGGTACGCGCAGTCATAACTACTTTTAAAAAAGATTAACAAAAAAAGCACCCCGGAAGGGTGCTTTTTTTGGTCGAAGAACCTCTTCGACACGGAGCGCAAGTAAATCTTACGCTGATAGGAAGCCTTGAATTATACGCGGGTAAGTTTACCTGACTTCAATTCACGTGCTGTTACATAAACTTTCTTCGGCTTGCCATCTACAAGAATACGTACTTTTTGCAGGTTAGCTTTAAACTTACGTTTATTAGCGTTCATTGCGTGTGAACGGTGATTTCCGGTGTTTGTTCCTTTACCGGATATTACACTTTTACGTGCCATATGATAATCCCTCCTGTTACATACATAAATCTTCAGATACTTAATTAATGTATCATACCCACTTCTTGTTTGCAATATAGTGAAAAGAATTATATCAAGAATTTTCTCTTGACAGATACTTTCATTTGTTTCAAAGTATAATAGGAATATCAGATACAATTTTTGAAAAGTGAACGTCTAATCATTTGCCTTCCTTGTGTTATAATATAGGCATGAAGTTGATGAGTTTAAAAGGAGGATTCATATGTCTGTTGATCTCACGAATCAGTATGGTCATATTACGATCAGCAACGATGTCATTTCTACAATCGCAGGAGGGGCAGCCGTGGAATGCTACGGAATTGTAGGCATGGCGTCCAAGAATCAAATCCGAGACGGATTATCGGAAATGCTTCGCAAAGAAAACTTTTCCAGAGGCGTAGTGGTTAGACAAATCGATGAGCGCCTTCATATAGATATGTTTATCATTGTAAGCTATGGAACAAAAATTTCCGAAGTTGCTCATAACGTTCAATCACAAGTAAAATATACATTAAATAAAACGGTAGGCTTATCCGTGGACTCTGTGAATATCTACATTCAAGGTGTTCGCGTGACGAGTGAATAGGTTTCGTTGTAGTCAAAGGAGGAAGCAAGCGTGACGTTACAAAATATAGACGGCAAAACATTAGCCGAAATGATCTTACAAGGAGCTCATAATTTACAAAAGAACTCCCAAATGATCGATGCGTTAAATGTATTTCCTGTCCCGGATGGCGACACAGGGACGAATATGAATTTATCTATGACTTCAGGGGCAGAAGAAGTGAAAAACGTGGATGAAAATCATGCCGGGGCAGTTTCGAAAGCTTTCGCTAAGGGACTTTTAATGGGAGCTCGCGGCAATTCAGGTGTTATTCTTTCTCAAATTTTTCGAGGCTTCTCCAAAGCTATTGAAGAAAAGGAAGTCTTAACCACCAAGGATTTAGCAGAGGCTTTTGAAGGTGGAGTAACCACGGCCTATAAAGCAGTGATGAAGCCTGTCGAAGGTACGATTCTTACTGTAGCCAGAGAATCAGCTGAAGCTGCTGCTAACCTGGCTGAAGAAGAAGAAGAGATTATTTCTTTTATTGAAGGTGTAGTAAGTGCAGCGCGTGAATCATTAAAAGGAACGCCGGAACTGCTCCCTGTATTGAAGGAAGTCGGTGTAGTTGATAGCGGCGGGCAAGGTCTTTTGACTATTTACGAAGGATTTCTTGCTAACTTAAGAGGAGAAGAACTCCCTGAATTGGACCAAACTGTATCAATGGATGAAATGGTTAGTGCAGAACACCATAAGCTGGCACAGGATTTCATGAACACAGAAGACATTGAATTCGGCTATTGCACAGAGTTCATGGTGAAATTCGAAGAAAAGAAGCTGGAAGAAAATCCTTTTGACGAAGAAGAATTTCGTCAGGCATTAAGTGAAATGGGAGATTCGCTGCTCGTAGTCTCTGATGAAGATTTAATTAAAGTGCACGTTCACGTGGAGTACCCCGGAGAAGCCATGAATCTCGGTCAGCAGTTCGGCAGCTTGATCAATATGAAGATCGAAAACATGCGCGAACAACATACCTCCATTGTCGGCGATAAAAAAGAGGTTCAAAAGCCCAAAGAAAAAGCTGAATACGGGATAGTGACAGTTTCCATGGGAGATGGAATCAAGCGGTTGTTTGAAAGTCTTGGCGCAAGCGTTGTCATTCAGGGTGGACAGACGATGAATCCGAGCACCCAGGACATTTCTGAAGCCATCAAACAGGCGCACGCAAAGCAGATTCTTATTCTTCCAAATAACAAAAATATTGTTATGGCAGCCCAACAGGCTGCAGATATGGCTGAAGAAGAAGTAGCTGTGATCGCTACAAAAACGATCCCTCAGGGTATGAGTGCTCTACTAGGGTTTAACCCTGAAGCGAATCTTGATACGAACAAAGATGAAATGACCAGTCTTATGGGAGAAGTAAAGACTGGCCAGATTACGTATGCCGTCAGAGACACCCAGATTGAAGGCTTATCTATTGAGAAAGGTCACTTTATGGGAATAGCCGATGGCAAAATATCTGCGACTGATAAAGACAAATTTACGACAGCGAAGTCACTTCTTAACCAAATGATTGATGAAGATGAAGATGAAATCCTCACCATCATCTCCGGTGAAGAAGTGGATGAAAAAGAGGTAGCTGAATTGGAAGCCTACGTAGAAGAGACGTTCGAAGATCTTGAAGTAGAGATTCACAAAGGCGGACAACCGATTTATGCTTATATCTTTGCAGTTGAATAAGAAATAAAGAAGCGATATTTTATAGCTTGACTAAAAGAGGAACCTGAAAAGGCTCCTCTTTTTTTACAGCTAAAAATTGAATTCCTTTAATGCTTGCTGGAGGTTGCCTTTGACTTTAAGATGATTTGGCTTCAAACCTAATGACACCATTGTATGAGAGATTTCCGGGCGAATCCCGGTTATAATTGTCTCTACGCCTATTAAATTAAGGGATTCGATGATTCTAAACAGTTGATTGGCCACCATTGTATCAATTGTAGAGACTCCAGAAAGGTCTATGATCAAGTGATCTAAATGTAATTTTTCTGCCTGGCTCAGCGTCTCTTCCATTAAGTAATGAGCTCTCTCCGTATCTATTGCACCAAGCAAAGGTAAAATACCTGTACTTGGACCAAGCGGAACTACAGGAACAGATAAAGCAAGATAAGAGGTTCGGGCACTCTCAAGCGACTGCTGCAAAGAGGTTACATAGGAATGACTAAAATGATAGACAGCTGTATCCAGTAAAGGATCTATGACGGCGCGTATCTTAAAAATCGTTTCAGCTGAGAATTGATTATTGATCGAGTGATCGCGGATGAACTTCCATAGATAATCTCTATAGAAACTCGTATCTTTTAAGGATTCTTCCAAGTCTGCTCCTAATGAAAAGAAATAATGTCCATTATCTTCTGCCCATTTCTTAATTTTATTGGAGGATGTATGGGAATCCAATTGTTCTGCTAATGATTCTCCAAAAATCTGTATAAATCTGACTCGGGTATCGATTACATGGGGTTTGATCTTTTGAAAATCCGACTTTTGCGCAATGGTCATCGGAACGTGAGCCATTCGTTCATCGTGAATTTCCTGAGCAATCGAGTGCTTATGTTGTAAAATTAATTCCCCGATTAGTTGCGGTCCATTTGACATATATTCATTCCTCTCTCTATCTGAAAAAAGTTGAATCTTGGTAGACTATAGATCAATTGTAACTTATTTACATAAATCAGGATAATCATAACTGTTTACGGAAAAGATTGTTTTCAACAATCCGATAGTATAAATAAATATCTATTAAAATCATCAACAAAGTTTAACTAATCCTCACAAATAAGAGCACCATCATTTGATAGTGCTCTTAAAAACAAGAATGATCTATGAAGCTTCGCCTCTTAAATCCCTTTCGATATCCTCCAGACTGCGTCCTTTGGTTTCAGGTACAAATTTCATGACAAATAAGAAAGCAAGTACTCCGATGCCTGCAAAAATGACAAAGACCCAAGCTGTTCCCAGGGCTCCCAGCATAACAGGGAAGAAAAGGGACACAATCAGGTTAGCTAAGGAAAGTAATAGAGTGGTGAAACCTGTGGCTGCTCCTCTTGCTTTAAGAGGGAATAACTCAGGTAGCATTACCCAGACAACAGGTCCCCAGGTTGCTGAGAAAAACATGATAAACAATCCTAAGAATACCACGGTCATCCACGCTATGGCTGTGGTCAGTTCTGCTGTAAATAGTATAGTCGCAAGCACGGCGAGGCTGAGGGTCATCCCCACATTTCCTATTAGTAGCAGTTTTTTGCGGCCTAATTTGTCAATCGTTGCAATAGCAACCAGCGTCATTAGCACGTTAACGATACCAATTCCCAGTGTACCTAAGATCGAAGCCGCATTTCCAAGCCCGGCCTTAGTAAAAATAGTGGGCGCATAATATATGACAGCATTGATACCTATAAATTGCTGGAAGATCGCAATTCCGCTTCCGACGAGAAGCATAGGACGAACCCATTTTGATTTCAGTACATCCCAAGTACTTTCTTCCACTTCTTCAATCTTTTTCATTTGTTTAATCTCGTCATCGATTTCACTTTGCTGACGGGTAAGAGCCATGATTTTACGGGCCTCTTTTTCACGATTATGTTTGATAAGCCACCTGGGGCTCTCCGGCATGAACAGGACTCCAATCATTAATATAAGAGCCGGTACTGAAGCTAGTCCAAGCATCCAGCGCCAGCCTTCAATGGGAGTGAAGGCATAATTGACTAAGTAAGCAAGTACAATACCAATTGTGATCATCAGTTGGTTAAGGGAGGCAAGTGAACCACGCTGGTGTGTAGGTGCCATTTCAGATAAATATACGGGCACAATAGCTGTTGAACCACCGACAGCTAAACCAAGAATGACACGCCCTGTAATCAGAATCGCAGCGTTAGGAGATAGAGCTAATACTAGAGAGCCTATTAAGTAGATGAGCGCAATGACAAATACAACGCGTCTCCTCCCGAAGCGGTCCGATACATAACCGCTCATTCCTGCGCCAACAATAGCACCAACGAGCAGAGAACTCACAACTACTCCTTCAAGAAAGTTGGAGAGCGGTATATCTTGATTAATGAATAAAAGAGCACCTGAAATCACTCCAGTGTCATATCCATATAGCAAACCGCCTAAGGCGCCGAAGAAAAATATCCATCCCTTACTTAAGTTCTTGTTCATAGAATGTAACCACCTCTTTGCAATTTGTGTGTCCAAATATTTTCCACTTCAATGGAAATCGCAAACATAATTGTATGAATTTAACATAATTGTTGGTAAACTAAGTAAAAGTTGAATAATAGTAACGGGTCAAGTTTTCAATAGAAACTTGGAAATTTCGAGATCAATAGGAAGTAGTAAGTTTATAGGATGATATCATTTATTTCGAGTATTGGATGGCCCAGTTGTTGAATAAACCCAATCTGCTTAACCGGCAGTTTGAATAGCTTCGTAATAAAAGTTTCTTTAGATGTAAGTCCTAACATTTGCCTTATAGTGAAAGGGTAGGGTTATGATAAGGAGGGATCATATTTCATAAAAGATGCAGGAGGATTTAATATGAAGTACACAGTTATCACTGGAGCCAGCTCAGGTATAGGTTATGAAGCAGCTCATGCCTTTGCAGCGCGCGGGAAACATGTAATCGTAGTCGCACGAAGAGAAGAAAAACTGGAAGAATTAAAAAATGAGATCCAGAAAAATCAACCTGATGTAAATGTAATTGTGAGGCCGGCAGATTTATCAGTCTCAGAAAATGTTTATCAATTATACGAAGACCTTAGTGAGTATGAATTAGAAACATGGATCAATAATGCTGGATTTGGTAATTTCGATCCTATAGCTGAACACGACCTCTCTAAAATAGAGAAGATGCTTCGATTAAACAACGAAGCTCTAACGATTCTCTCATCCTTATTTGTGCGGGATTATGAAAATAAAGCAGGAACCCAGCTTATTAATGTCTCCTCTGGTGGAGGGTACACCATTGTGGCTGACGCAGTAACCTATTGTGCAACGAAGTTTTTTGTGAGTGCGTTTACGGAGGGACTAGCACAGGAGTTATCTGGTAAAGGAGCTGCTATGCAGGCGAAAGTACTCGCACCGGCAGCTACTGAGACGGAATTTATAAATCGTTCGTTTGATAATGATGAGCTGAAATACGAAGGAAATGTACCAAAATACCATACAGCTAAGGAAATGGCTCAATTTCTATTAGAATTATATGATAGTGATCAAGTAGTTGGAATCGTAGATGGAAAAACCTACGAGTTTCATTTACAAGATCCTATTTATCCGTATGTTTCCCGCTCAACTGATTCAGATTAATGATTAAAAGAAAAGCGCAATTCAAACTCTGGATTGCGCTTTTTTACATACGAATAGGGGAGATAAGGGACATGAATAGTAAGTTAGCCAGTATCTACCGTACATTTGCTCAAGAAGAATGCAGAGGAGTAAGCCGTTTATATGAAGTACTAGCCAGGAATATTGCTGAAGATGAGGAAGTACTGAACTTATCTGAAAAAGTAAAGGAAGGCCAGCCGGTACCTAATTTACTTTTTGGAGCAGTACATTATTTATTACTTCAAGGCAAGCCGCATAAACTTAAGCATTTTTATGGAAGTATGACGGATCATCCTAAGGAGCCTGAAAAATCATTTCCATATTTTAAAAATTTCTGCAGGATGTACTCGAAGGAAATTGGATCACTATTACAGACAAAATTAGTACAGACAAATGAAGTGCGGAGATGTGCCTATCTTTACCCGGTTTTTTGCGAAGTTTACCGTTTAACCAAGAAGCCACTGGCTATGATCGAGCTTGGATCAAGTGCCGGGTTACAACTGTTATGGGATCAATATTCATACGTATATGAAGGGGAAGAAGTATATGGAAACAGAAACTCATCGCTTCTTTTGTCTTCAGAAGTAAGGACAGGTACTGCCCCTTTTTTATTAAAAACGTCACCACCTGCTGGTAAACGAATCGGAGTGGATCTGAATATTTCAGATTTAACTATTGAAGAAGAATACCTGTGGTTAAAAGCCTTGATTTGGCCTGAGCATAATGAACGAAGGCTCCTTTTTGAGAAAGCTTCCTTGCATTATACGAAAAATCCTCCCAATCTTGTAGAAGGAAACGCTGTCGAACTGTTGGAAACTCTTGCTGCAAACGTACCAGCAAATGAAACCCTATGTATTTTTCATACCCATGTAGCCAACCAGTTTTCTCCTTCGATGAAAAAGGACTTACTTTATAAAATCCGACAGATTGGCAAGCGAAGGAATGTTTTTCATATTTATAATAATATGGATGATCAGAAACTCCATGTAGACGCTGTTATCAATCAGAAGGAACAGAGGCATACCATTGGACAGACCGATGGACATGGCCGCTGGTTTGAGTGGCATCCTCCCCGTATCATATTCGACTAATCATTCTTTCACTTAAATTGGTGAATCTGCCCAGAACACTTGGCAGCCCCTAACATAGAGTGATAGGGAAAGCAGGGGGGATGAGTGTGATGAGTCAGCAGGGTGAGCAATTTCCAAAACTATTGAATGATGCCTTCCATAAAATCGTTCGATCAATGGATTCGTACTTTAGTCAGTCCATAAAACAACTGGGGGATTTTTTACATGAGCATACCTTTCCAGTCACACTACAGGACATCAATAACGAAGTCATTATTCAAGCACAGCTTCCTGAAGCTGATCGCAGTCAGATTGAAGTTGAAATTATAGGGAACCATATACGGATTGCTGTCCAACATACAGAAGTTACCGAAATGAGGAATGACCAGCATCATCAATATCACAGGCAGCAGACCCGGCAGGTAATGGAACGAACGGTTACTCTTCCTTTCATCATTTCGGAAAAAGACACACTTGCACATTTCGACAATGGCATTTTGACGATTAAAACGCCAAAAAGATACCCAAACAGTGGGTATATAGATATTGAGTAAAGCTATTCCTCGTGGAAAGCTTTTTCATGCCTCAAGATCTTAAAAAAGCCCGCTTTTGGAAATTCATTTCCAAAAGCGGGCTTTTTCGTTATGATTAGTAGTATGGAGAGATCATCAGGTACACAATCACTCCTGTTAAACTCACGTACAGCCAAATAGGCATAGTCCACCTTGCAATTTTACGATGCTTGTCTACTTTCATAGCGAGACCGCGGAACAGAGTAATCAACGCCAGTGGAACAATGACAATAGCCAGTAAAATATGAGAAATGAGGATGAAGTAGTAAATATACTGTAAAACCCCTTCACCTCCATAGGATGTGGACGAAGACATAGAGTGATACGTTAGGTATGAAACCAGAAAAAGGGCTGTAGTTGTAAACGCTGCAAGAATAAAACGCTTATGCCACGTCACATTTTTACGAATGATCATAAACAGCGCAGCTAGTAAGAAGACAAAAGTAAATGAATTTAATATCGCATTCAAAAGGGGGAGCAACTTAATGTTGAAACCAGTCCCACTTTCTATTTCAGGAACAAACAATAAAGCTAACACAATGAGATTGATCGCTACGGAAAGACCAATCACCCATGGAACATAATTAAAATCTTTTTTTAACTCCACTATGATTCACCACCTCAAAAAACAAGTCATGTTAAGTATATCGAAATATAGCATTCACTTCATTAAGGAAAGGGCTGAAAAGGTGACGATAATGTTACATATCAGCATCTAATGAAGAATATTTTAGGAGGATTGGTTAGCCAATATAGAGCTTTAAACATAAACAACTGAAAAATAGAACTTAAATAATGACTGCGGATAATTATCTCTTGTTTGCAGGTGAAGGGGGCGGAGTATGAAATTTCAAAAGAAAAACCAATACCTTTATATGGCACTAGGGCATTTAGGGATGATCCTTGTAGGCTTAGGAGTTATGAGAATGATGTCTGTAATAAACGATTCAGTCGGGTTTGCGTTCACTTTTTTCGGATTTTTATTAATGAATATTTATATAAACGATTTGGAAAAGAAAATGGGATTTAGCAAGAAGGAGAAAGGGGCTTTCACTGCTGTATTTATCACAGTATTTGCAGCTTTATCTTTGTGGCTGTACGTAGAGTAAATTTGTAAATAAGGGTACCCTGTTTTTCAGCGTTCTTTTGATCAGGTGTTCATCCCTTACATAATCTTTGAGGGTTCGCAGAAACTAAGTTAAAAAAGAACCGGGTGATGGCAGATGACATTATACAGGCTGGGCTATGTGGCCATGAGCGTAAATCTTCAAAATGCTTCCCCTTCTCAAACCATGACGTATAAACGGTTTTCAGCGGTTCGAGACCGCGAAGCGGCGATTAGAAAACTTGAGCGTCTTTCTCAATCCAATATACAGAACTGTATAAGGCTCCTAAAGCATAATAAAACTCATGATATTGAATTCTTCAGGTTAAGCTCCCGCCTGGTACCACTTGCTACTCACGAAGCGTTAGAAAAGTGGGATTACCTGTCAGCCATTAAAGAAGATCTTAGCGAGCTGGGATCTTTAGCTGAAAAATGGGGGATAAGACTTGATTTCCATCCCGACCATTTCGTGGTCATTAATTCAATCGATAAAGAAATTTTTAAAACGTCGATGAAGGTTTTAAAGTATCACTACCTTTTACTGCATCAAATGAACCTTGATCCAACTCATCGATGTGTGATTCACCTGGGAGGAAGGTACCGGGATAAAGAAAAATCGCTGGAACGCTTTATAGACAACTGGGCCTTCGTTCCGAAGGGGATTCAGAAGATGATTATGATTGAAAATGACGACACCTCTTATACACTTGAAAATTGTTTGTACGTTTGTGAGAAGTTAAATATCCCCCTTGTTTTTGATATCCATCATCATCTTGCCAATTATGACAACGAACAGTGGGAATCCAACTGGGGACGTGTTTTACATACATGGTCCCGTTCACCCTTATCCGTAAAAATGCACATATCCAGTCCGAAAAGTCAGCACGAGTTTAAAAGTCATGCAGATTTTGTTGATGTGGAATTATTTCTTGATTTTGTCAAAAAAACTACCGGGTCAACCGATCAAATTGACTGTATGATCGAAGCTAAAAAGAAGGACGAAGCACTTTTTGTATTAGTAGAAGAATTGAAGAAACATTCAAATGTAATTATGGAGAGCGAAAGTACATTTAGGTGGAAAGCAGATTGAGATAAGTATAGAGCAGCTAAAGAAACGAATAGAGGGATGGGGGGCTTTTTTTAGAAGATAGGAAACACCGAACCCTGATTAAAAAAGCATGAGGCCGAGGCCTCATGCTTTTAATTGGTTTGTAATTTTTTCTGTTTGCGCGCTTTTTCTTTTTCAATTTGTTTACTTCTAAGCTGACCACATGCTGCATCTATATCTGTTCCATGTTCGGTACGGACACCGCATTTAATTCCGCGATCCATCAATGTCTGATAAAAGGTAAGAATGGATTCTTTCTCACTACGTTCATATGGGTTATCCGCTACAGGATTGTAAGGAATCAAGTTTACGTAAGAGAGATGCTTTTTATTTTGCAGAAGATCAGCGAGTTCTTCAGCTTCTTTCTTATGATCATTAACATCTTTAAGAAGAATGTATTCAAACGTAATCCGCCGGTTTGTTTTTTCAAGGTAGTAGTCAATGGCCGGCATTAGCTTTTCAAGGGGATATGCCCGGTTAATTTTCATAATCTGAGTCCGAAGATCGTTGTTTGGCGCATGAATGGAAAGCGCTAAGTTGATCTGGATACCTTCGTCGGCAAACTCGTACATTTTCGGTGCAATCCCACTTGTAGAAACAGTAATGTGACGAGCACCGATAGATAGACCTTTTTGATCGTTGACAACCTTAAGGAAGTCGATCAAGTTATCATAGTTATCGAATGGTTCACCTATTCCCATTACCACAATGTGGCTGACACGTTCATCATTTTGTTGTTTGTCAAGGTGCTGCTGCACTTGCATAATCTGCTCAACAATCTCACCGCCTGATAAATCGCGGTTTTTTTTCAGTACGCCACTCGCACAGAAGGAACACCCAATATTACATCCTACCTGTGTCGTAACGCATACTGATAATCCATAGTTAAATCTCATAAGAACAGTTTCTATAATATTTCCATCATGTAATTTAAACAGAAATTTGACCGTTCCATCTTGTGATTCTTGTTTTATTTCCTCGGTTAACGTTTCAATTGTAAAATGTTCCTGTAGAAGATCAATACAAGATTGGTTCACATTCTTCATCTGAGAAAAATCAGTTATACGCTTTTGGTAAAGCCAATTCCAAATTTGTTTGGCTCGGAACTTTTTCTCACCATGCTCTGTGACCCAGTCCGTCAGTTGATCAAACGTTAAACCATAAATGGATGGTTTCATAAATACGCTCCTCTATAAAAAAGTTCACTATTTCTATCATAATGGATACAGCTTCAACTTACAACCTTCCACTGAATGTTCTAATTTTTGCTTAATTAAAGACTCTATTAAACCTCCGTGTTGATCCTAAAGTAAAGCTCCCTTTTCTGTAAGACTCAGTTTCGAGATAAATGGGTCCGTTACTCTATGTGGAGGGCTGGTGGGGAAATAACTCGCTTTCCTATGGGGGAACGGTGAGCTTCCTCGATCGTTTCACTCCCTGCGGGATCTCACCTAGTTCCTTCTCCCATGGGAGTCTCGTCATTTCCCCACCACCCCAACTATAATGTTGCGAACGGACCCTTCCAGAAGAGATTGGTTCTCCTCCGTAATCTGTATGAAATGCTTTCATGACGGGCGATGTGTGTCGTTACATCCTAACTACATTGGATAATACTTCATTATGCAGGTGATGGTTGAAGTGGTTTCGAGCTTCTAATTTGGCAGGGTCCGGAGGGGGATGATGAAGACTCCTGCGGGATGAACATGATCGGTGAGACCCCGGAGAGCATAGCTCGAGGAGGCTCAGCACATGCCCGCGGAAAGCGAATCATCCCCCGCAGGACCTTTCTTCTCATAAAAACATCTCGAAACTGAGTCTTCAACTATACGGCCCTTTAGCGTAATAAGCTTCTTGTGAAAAATCTATTATAAACTTTAACAAAGCATAATTATAAGAATTGTAGTAAGAAGATTAAAGGGCTTTCTACTTATAACTTCCGCATTACTGCCTTAGAAATGCTATTCACTATTCAGATTTTAAGAGAAAATCTTTGGGAAAGGAAATAAAAGACTAGGGCTGATTAACATTACAGGCTAGATTTTACATAATCTGTTAAGCAATTGTTATCTAACTATAAAATTAATTAAGGCAACAGCGGGTATATATTAAATAAGCCCACTAAAACATGGGTGATGCTGGATATTCCTTATTCAATAGTGGAAAGGATGAAGTTTAATGTATAACAAAGTAGTCGTAGCATATGATGGCTCAGAAGGAAGCGAGAAAGCTTTGACTCATGCAGTAGAATTAAGCAGAACCCAGCAATCACAAATCTCCGTGGTATTTGTAGAAAAAGAAAAGGATAAATACAAAAATAATACAGGTTTTAACATGACCATGCGTAATGACATGACGCTTGAAGAAGGAGGCGCGTACGTCGGGGGGTCTGAAGAGCGAATCAATGAAAAAGAAGTGGTGCAAAGTGAGCCAAGAGCTTACGCAGGAAACCACCCCATTTTTCTAGAGGTCAAAAGAAAACTTGAAGGTGAACAGATTCCCATTCAATATGAATGGCTGGAAGGCGATCCAGTGAATCAATTATGTAATTTTGCTTCCACTCATGAAGCAGATTTAATTGTAATTGGAAGTCGCGGTCACAGCGGCATCAAGAAATTTGTGATTGGCAGTGTGAGTGAAAAAGTAGCTAAAGGATCGGATATCCCCGTATTAATTGTAAAATAAAAAAGAAGTCCGGGCAGATTGCCTGGACTTCTTTTTTGATATAGTGCCGCCTTATAATGGGTTTTCTAAGAAGGTCTTATAATAAAAGATTTAAAATTAAATTGAATTATTCACAAGGTAAAGGGTAAAATGAGTATGAAACTGATTTCATAAAAGGATTAACAGAGGGGAGAATTGGAATGCCAACGATTTCAGATGTAGCAAGGATTACTGGACTTTCAAAATCGACGATTTCACGTGTGATTAATAATCATCCTTATATATCAAGTGATAAACGAGAAAAAGTATTAAAGGCCATGGAAGAAATCGGGTACTATCCAAATCCCTCCGCTAGAAGATTAAGAGGCCACACAACGAATACAATAGGGGTAATTGTCCCCCGGATTGTGAATCCTTTTTTTTCTTATTTAGTAAACTCTATTGAGCAGGAAGCATTTAAAAACAATTATCAAGTTATTATATTCCAAAGTAATGATCTCAAAGATAAGGAATTATATTTTCTTAACTTATTAAAAAACAGACAGGTAGACGGGATCATTATGACGTCAATAGAAAATGATTGGGAGACAATAGAACCTTACATGCAATATGGTCCCATCCTGCTTTGCAATGAGTACGTAAATCAATCTTCTGTATCTAAAGTAAGATTGGATCAGATGAAGGGTGCGTATATGGGTACGGAGCATCTAATTAACAAAGGACATCAAAAAATCGCGTATTGTACTGGGGGATTGTTTGCTGGATACGGTCGTGACCTTGATCGAAATACAGGCTACCAAAAAGCTATGGATAAACACCAATTAAGTCCTAACCCCAGCTGGATTTTTATTAAGAGACATTCCATTGAGGATGGAAAAAAAGTTGTGAAGGAAATCTTATCTATGAACGATAAACCTACAGCAATTTTCTCAGGCAGTGATGAAGTAGCGGCAGGAATTATCAGCGAAGCAAAAGAAAATGGTTTAAAGATTCCGGATGATTTAGCCGTGATTGGTTTTGATGATCAGCCTCTGGCCGAAATCGTAGAACCCAAACTGACCACGATTAAACAGCCAATTGATGAAATGGGAATCAAATCTGTAGAACTGTTGATCAAGATGATGAATAATAAAGATAGTATGGTTGAAGAGGTTCAACTGCCCATTCAATTAATAGAGAGAGAATCTACGTAATTTTATATATATTTAAATTTTGTCTTGAAAACGATTTCACAGTACCGTATAATACAAATTAATTCTTGATTAGCAATTTATCAGGAATTAGTATTTCGGATAAATGTGAAACCGATATCAGATCTGATAATTCCGTTATAATCCTACGGAGAATCCCTAAAAAGACTGGAATAATAATCAATGGAGAAACAAAAAAATTTTTAAGATTTATGAAACCGATATCATATAAAGGGAGGATGAAAGCTATGAAAACTTTTAAGTTATTAGCTCCAATTGTGTTATCAGGTACCTTGCTTGCGGGGTGCTCATTCTCATCAGGTGGCAGTTCGGATAATTCAGAAGATAAAATGACCATTGAAATTTTTCAAGGAAAAGTAGAATTCAATGATCAGTTTGAAGACTTGGCTGAACAATACGAGGAAAAAAATCCGAAGATTGATATTAAGATAAACAGTGTAGGCGGAGGATCTGATTATGCCAGTGCACTTAAAACACAATTTGCTTCTGGGGAGGAACCGGAAATATTCAGTATTGCTGGCCCGACAGAAGCGGCTAATTACGAACAGTATTTGGCTGATTTATCGGATACAAAAGCAAAGGAACTCGCTCTAAAGGGTTCATTGGAACCAGTCACTAAAAATGGGGAAATACATGGCCTTCCTTTTAATCAGGAAGGATACGGTTTCATCTATAATAAGAAAGTATTTGAAGAAGCAGGCGTCGATGCAAAATCGATTAAATCCTATGAAGATCTAGAGAAAGCTGTAAAAACACTCGATAGCCAAAAAGATCAATTAGGCATTAAAGAAGTTTTCGCCTTTCCGGGAAAGGAAAAATGGGTCCCAGGGAATCACTTATCAAATGTTTATTTAGCGCCTGAGTTCAATCAATCTGTTTTAGAAGCTTATGAATCAGATTCTGTAGAGTTTACAAAAGGAGAAGAATTTCAGAGAATGATCGACTTACAGGTGGATTATTCGATTCAACCAACACTGAATTTAGACTATTCCCAACAAGTAGAGAAATACTTTGCGCTTGAAGAGGTAGCCATGATTCAGCAGGGGAACTGGATTTATCCTTCTGTTCATCAACTTGCCCCAGAATTCGCTGAAAGTAATATGGGGATTATTCCTATTCCGGTGGATGGACAAGAAGGTAAACTGCCTGTAGGAATTCCAAACTACTGGGCTGTAAACAAAAACAGCAACGATGAAATCATTCAGGCATCTAAAGATTTTATTGACTGGATGTACACTTCAGAAGCGGGTAAAGAAGCTGTTCTGCAAGACTTTAAATTTATTCCTGCTTATAAAGAATTTGATACCTCAAAAATTGCTGATCCAATTTCAAAAGAAATCTATCAGTATGCATCAGAAGAAAAAACCACAGGCTGGGTATTTCTTGGATATCCGGGCACATGGGGAGATTATCTCGGGGGAAATGTACAAAAATATTTAAGTGACAAAATCACCTGGGAGGAACTTGAATCCGACTCCAAGAAGGAATGGGAAAAAATGGACCAACAACAATAAAATAGGCTTATTGACCATTCAGTTATATACTGGATGGTCTTTTTTTCATGTAATTAAGGAAAAAGTTGAAAAATTAACCTTCAATATTTGTCGAAACTTATCCTAACGACTATTATTGGGGTAGGGAAATAAACAATTCCTTTCACAATTAAAAGGAAGCTAATTGAATTTGGTAATAATGAAAAATAAAAGAAATCATCCTCTTATATTTAGCGTTAATTTGTTGACTTTAAATACCTATAAGGGGTATATTGATTAAGAAGGAGCGAGAAAAAATGGAAGACAATACCTTACCAGAAAATAGTGGGAAAAAGCCGGTTACACCTAGGACAGATGAAGAAAAACAATCTGTCATTAATCGATTAAAGCGAATCGAAGGTCAAGTGCGCGGTGTGCAAAAGATGGTGGAAGAAGACCGGTACTGTGTGGATACCCTTATTCAAATATCGGCTATTAACAAAGCTTTGAACCGAGTAGGCTATTCATTAATGGAGCGTCATACGCATCATTGTGTAGCCAGTGCGATTAGAAAAGGAGAAGGCGAAGAAGCCATTGATGAATTGATGAAGGTTGTCCAACAGTTCTCCAAATAAGGAGGATCAATGCATGAGTGAACGAAAAGAAATCAACTTGGGAATTACGGGAATGACATGTTCCGCTTGTTCTGCCCGTATTGAGAAAGTCCTGAATAAAATGGAGGGTGTCGAGGCAAGCGTTAATTTAACGATGGAAAATGCGACCATCACTTATAACAACGAGCAAGCGCAGCCTCAAGATATTAAAGAAAGAATTGAAAAGTTAGGCTATGGTGTACAGACAGATAAGTTAGAACTTGATATCCACGGAATGACGTGTGCTGCCTGTTCAACTCGTATTCAAAAAGGGTTAAGTCGTATGAACGGTATTGAAGAAGCTTCGGTGAACTTAACAACCGAGGCTGGCGTGATTGAATATCAGCCAGGGCTCGTCTCTACGGATCAGATTATAGAAAAAATCAAAGATTTAGGCTACGACGCTGTAATTAAAAAAGACCGTGATGACCAGAAAGATTATAAAGAGGAAGAGCTTAAAAGGAAAAAACGCCAGCTGTTCCTGTCTATCATTCTTTCTTTACCTCTTCTTTATACGATGATCGGTCACTTACCATGGGATTTGGGCATTCCTGTTCCAGAACTAATGATGAATCCATGGTTTCAATTTGTTCTGGCTACACCGGTTCAATTTTATATCGGAGCTCCTTTCTATGTCGGGGCTTACCGGGCCTTGAAGAATAAGAGTGCTAATATGGATGTGCTTGTAGCTTTGGGTACGTCCGCTGCTTATTTTTATAGTGTGGCAGAAGGAATTAGATGGCAGTTGAATCCGGACATTATGCCTGAATTGTATTTTGAAACAAGTGCCGTCCTGATTACATTGATCCTGGTTGGTAAATTATTTGAATCTCTCGCTAAAGGAAGGACTACGCAGGCGCTGACGAAACTTTTGAACCTGCAAGCCAAGGAAGCTACTGTGCTGCGAAATGGAACAGAAGAGAAAGTTCCAGTGGATCAAGTAGAAGTAGGAGATGTACTCCTTGTTAAACCAGGTGAGAAAATACCGGTAGATGGTACAATTATAAAAGGTACAACGTCTGTAGATGAATCGATGATTACTGGAGAATCCCTTCCCGTAGAGAAGTATGAGAAAGAAACAGTGATTGGTTCCACCATCAATAAAAATGGAACGATCCAAATGAAGGCTGAAAAAGTAGGGAAAGACACGGCCCTCGCGGGGATTGTGAAAATAGTGGAAGAAGCCCAAGGATCTAAAGCGCCTATTCAACGGACAGCAGATGTTATTTCCGGCATTTTTGTTCCCATTGTAGTTGGCATTGCGGTCATTACATTTGTGGTCTGGTATGCATTCGTTTCTCCCGGTCAACTTCCTCCTGCGCTTGAAGCAGCCATAGCAGTATTGGTTATTGCATGCCCATGTGCGCTTGGTCTTGCTACACCTACATCCATCATGGTTGGTACAGGTAAAGGAGCCGAGCAGGGTATCCTCTTTAAAGGGGGAGAATATTTGGAAGGTACTCAAGGACTGACGACGATTCTGCTTGATAAAACAGGTACGGTTACTAAAGGTAAACCGGAAGTCACGAACTTTGACACTGTCGAGCCCCATCAAACAGATGTCCTTAGTTATTTGGTTGCTGCTGAAAAAGCATCTGAACATCCACTCGCCGAAGCTATAGTAAATTATGGAGAAGAGAATGGTGTTACGCCGCAGGAAGCGGATGAATTCGAAGCCATCCCTGGGTATGGAATCAAAGCTAGAGTGGATGGAAAGCAGGTCTACGTTGGTACAAGAAAACTAATGAACCGCGAAACCATTGATTACACAGAGCTTGAGGATATTCTTTCTAATCATGAGACTGAAGGAAAAACTGCGATGCTTATTGCCGTAGAAGGAAAGCTTGCAGGTTATGTGGCTGTAGCAGATACCATTAAAGAAACATCGAAGCAAGCCATTCAGGACCTTAAAGATTTGGGGCTAAGCATCTATATGGTAACTGGCGATAACGAGAGAACAGCTGAAGCGATAGCCTCCCAAGTGGAAATAGACGGAGTATATGCCGAAGTTCTTCCTGAAGAAAAAGCTGAGAAGGTAAAAAGACTTCAGGAAAAAGGAGAGAAAGTTGCTATGGTCGGAGATGGAATCAATGATGCTCCCTCTCTGGCTACGGCGGATATTGGGATAGCCATTGGTACAGGTTCAGATGTAGCCATTGAAACTGCTGATCTCACTTTAATCGGCGGCGACCTTGAGAACTTGAGCAAAGCGATCAAGCTCAGTCGTAAAACCATGGCCAATATTAAACAAAACATGTTTTGGGCATTAGCTTATAACTCTGCCGGTATTCCGATTGCTGCTATCGGCTTACTCGCCCCATGGGTAGCTGGAGCGGCCATGGCTTTCAGTTCTGTCAGTGTGGTCAGCAACGCTCTTCGTCTGAAAAGAGTAAAAATATAAGTGCGAAAATTTATGAAGAAACTCGCCTGCGGGCGGGTTTTTTCTATGAATTTTTACAAATTTGGATTTTTTATGGAAAAATAGTTTAACGGGATACGGGTATAGGGTACTTGAATTTATGTAATCAATTTTAAAGGAGGATGTTTAATTTATGTCTCATGAACAGTACCAGTCAGTAATTGAAGCGTTGCACGAATGTATGGAAGCATGTAATCACTGCTATGATGCTTGTCTAAAAGAAGACAATGTAGCACATATGGTGGATTGCATCCGTCTTGATCGCGAATGTGCAGATATGTGCGGTTTCCTTGAGCAGGCCTTAGTAAGAGATACTCCTTTTGCTAAAGAGCTCGCGAGTGTATGCGCTCAAATGTGTGAAGCATGCGGAAATGAATGCAAAAAACACGATCATGACCACTGCCAGAAGTGTGCAGAAGCGTGCTTTAAATGTGCAGACGCTTGTAAAAGCATAGCTTAATAAAATTTGTACATGCTAAAGGTCACAAGTTCTTTAAAAAGAGCTTGTGACTTTTTTGCAGTCATAATAATTATTTTAAGTTTATAAATACCCCTACGCGGTAAAAGTATAAATGTGATATTTTTTTACGAGGAGGAATAAGCGATGGATCATCAACATAATCACACAGATGCTCAAGATGAAGAACAGCATCATCATGAACATGGAAACCACGACGGACATGAAGGTCACGATCACGGCAGTATGATTGAGGATTTTAAACGCAGGTTTTATATTTCCTTACTAGTTACTATACCTATTCTTATTTTGTCACCTATGATCCAGGACTTTATTGGATTAGAATTATCCTTTCCTTATGACCAATATGTGTTGTTTGGATTAGCAACTTTCGTCTTCTTTTATGGTGGATGGCCATTTCTTACAGGATCAATTGATGAACTTAAAAATAAAAACCCAGGAATGATGACTCTAATAGGTTTGGCTATTGTCGTTGCATATGGATATAGTTCACTTGTTATTTTTGGTTGGTCAGGCCGGAACTTCTTCTGGGAACTGGCGACTTTGATCGATATCATGCTCCTTGGCCATTGGATTGAAATGAAATCCGTGATGGGCGCATCAAATGCGCTTCAAGAGTTAGTAAAACTCATGCCTAACGAAGCTCACCGACTAAACGCTGATGGAAAAACAGAAGATGTGCCACTTAGTGAACTTGGCGCAGATGACTTGGTACTTGTAAAACCAGGAGAGAAAATACCGGTGGACGGTATTATTACTGAGGGAAAATCAGCCATAGACGAATCCATGTTGACGGGCGAATCCGTACCCGTAGAAAAAGGAAAAGATCATGAAGTTATAGGGGGCTCCATAAATAAGGAAGGCAGCTTGACTATTCAAGTTCAAAAAACGGGAGATAACACATATTTATCCCAGGTTATTACGCTGGTTCAAGAAGCTCAGAACTCTAAATCAAGAGCCCAGGACTTCGCGAACCGGGCTGCTAAGTGGTTGTTTTATTTAGCGCTTGTATCTGGATTCAGTACGTTTATTATATGGATGGCTCTAGGCTTTCCTTTTGATACAGCTGTAGAACGAATGGTCACCGTAATGGTTATTACCTGTCCACATGCTTTGGGGCTCGCTGCTCCTCTTGTTGTAGCCGTTTCCACCTCTTTGTCAGCCAAACAGGGTCTGCTCATTAGAAATCGTACTCAATTCGAAAATGCGAGAAACATTGATGCAGTTATTTTTGATAAAACAGGGACCCTGACAAAAGGGGAATTCGGCGTTACAGACATTGTCCCTCAGGAAAGTTATGAAACGAATCAATTGCTGTACTGGGCGGCAAGTGTTGAACAAAATTCCGAGCACCCGCTTGCGCGAGGAATATTGGATAAAGCTCAACAAGAAAATGTTTCTTTAAGTAAAGTGGAAGAGTTTGAGTCCATGACTGGACAAGGACTTCAAGGAAAAGTGGAAAATAGACTTGTAAAAGTGGTTAGTCCAGGCTACGTACAGGACGAGGGATATTCTTACGATACGGATACATTTAATGAGTTATCGGAAGAAGGAAAGACGGTTGTCTTTGTTTTAATTGATCAAAACTATGCAGGAATGATTGCTCTTGCTGATATGGTACGTGAGTCTGCGAAAGAAACCGTAGCTGAGTTAAAGAAAAACAACATTCGCTCCGTTATGCTTACAGGTGATAACCAAAAGGTAGCAGATTGGGTAGCTAAGCAAATCGGTATAGACGAAGTATATGCGGAAGTAATGCCAGATCATAAATCCGATCAAGTGAAGAAAATTCAGGGTGAAGGAAGAAAAGTCGCCATGACAGGAGATGGAATAAATGATGCTCCTGCTCTCGCTACCGCCGATGTAGGAATTGCTATTGGAAGCGGAACAGATGTCGCAGTGGAAACAGCTGATATTGTTCTTGTGAAAAGCAATCCAAAAGATATCCTTTCCATTCTCAAACTATCGAAAAACACGTATAAGAAAATGGTCCAGAATCTATGGTGGGCTGCTGGCTATAATATTTTCGCCATTCCCCTTGCGGCAGGTGTTCTTGCTCCAATTGGAATTGTTCTAAGTCCAGCTGTTGGAGCTATCTTAATGAGCTTTAGTACCGTTGTAGTGGCAATCAATGCAAAGTTATTAAAAGCGGAGTAGATGGATCTTGTCAGGTTAAAGCTTTGTAAGTGCTGTTTCCTTCTATTATTCATAAGCAAAAAAACTATAGTAGAATCCAGGGGGCATGCAGAATCATTTTTCCGTGATACTGTTCGCCCCCTGTGGCATTCTGTACGGCAGAAAAATAAGGTGCACCTACCCAAAAAGGTTCTAAAAATGCGGCGTATCTTATCCTTTTGAGTTTGGTTCTACTAGAGCTATCACTCTGGTCCATCTGTCTTAAATCTTATTTCATACAAGTCTTTCCTTCTGCAGAAGCATTTGAACACTTATATTTATTAAATTTCGTAGTTTTTCTACCTCTATCACGTTCTTCGTGTAAATATTTAATAGGATTAACATGAAAAGATGCCAAAATTAGTCAGACTTTTTAAACAACTATAATCTATAATTATATTAAATAGATAAACAGAATAGTTAAACTTAAAGAGGAGGAGGTCAATTGACTACGATTCATGTTAATTGGGGAGCATCGAGAGTGAATTTAACCTGGAGATATGCTAAACAGCTGCCTGCCAGAAATTTGATTACTAGTGTTCACGGTCTTTGTTTTAAAGGGGATCGGTTGCTTTTAGTCAATCTCAATTACAGAGGATGGGACTTCCCAGGTGGACATTTGGAGCCAGAAGAGACCCCTCTGGAGTGTTTTAAACGTGAAGTAATGGAAGAGGGGTATGTCTCCGGGGAATGTAAACACTTAGGTCATATCGTGGTTGATCATTGTAATACACCAAAATGGAATGATTACAGTCTTTATCCCAAAGTGGGTTACCAGGTTTTTTACCGGATGGAAATCGAAAATCTTTACGTATTCAGAGGAGAGTATGAATCGGTAGAAAGAATGTTTGTAGATCCCAGGGAAGTACATCATTACTATTACGACTGGAATGAAATCTGCCAGGAAATTCTGGATTATGCTTCTTATACTAAAAATTAACGGATTAATAGAATGAACCGTTATTCTTAAGTGCTGCCTTTTCAGAAAACGCCCGCTACTGTTAGGACTAAGCTTCAAGATAAATGGAGGCTCTGTACAGAAGAGGTTCGACTAAGAACGCACTTTGTGTGGCGACGTCAAACGACCTAGCGTCGTGCAGGGCCGGAAAGCGAACTGTGCCCGCAGGACTTCACTACAAACTAAAATCTCGAAACTGAGTCTTAAACTATCCGGACCTACGGTTTAATAACAAATATGACAAAGCAATACTATCGCCTGCCGGAATCTCGCATTAAAATATCCATTAGAATATAGGCTTTTTTATGAGGAGGAAAGGCCTGTATTCTAATGGATTCTATTACAAATAGGTTACAAATAGTCTACAAAGGTTTGATGAGCTTCAAAAAAAGAAATAGACAAATAGTATTTACCTGTACCTATTTTTCCAGATTACGAAATTGTTACTGCAATTTAGCGGCAGGTTAAAGGAGGAATTGATCCATGCGTTATCTTGTAGTTTCTGATATACATGGAGATATTGAAAAGTTTGAGGACGTCTTACAAGAGGCTTCCTACAATCCCCAGGAAGATCAGTTGATTCTGCTTGGGGATTATGTAGATAGGGGTCCTTGCTCTAGAGATGTAGTTGCAAAAGTCATTGATCTTGTTGAGAATGATGGAGCCATTGCTATTAAAGGAAACCATGACGATTTATTTATACGTTCTAAATATGAAAAGGAAGCCAAGAAACTTTGGGATTTGAACGGCGCTTCCACAACTTTTAAGTCTTATAATGGAAACATGGAAGAACTTCGGAAACACCAGGAATGGATGGAAAATAATCTGAGGCTCTATTATGAAACGGAAGAATATATTTTTGTACATGCTGGATTAATGCCGCATATTCCCCTTCAGGAACAGGAAGAACAAACGATGCTTTGGACCCGTCAAACGGCAAGGGTAGGTCTTGGTAAAACCGTTGTTCACGGACACACACCTGTAAGACACATTGCTTACTATGAAGATCAGGTAGATATAGATACCGGAGCCGTATATGGAGGTAAGTTATCCCTGTTAGAACTTCCGTCCCATGAAGTGTATACTGCCACATAAAGAAAGGAATGAGCTTGAATCAGCTCATTCCTTTTTTCATTTAATAGGCACGATCTCCATTAAATATAGAGTTTTTAACAATCACATAATCCACCGTTCTTAATGCTTCCAGCTTGTTTCCACCTGCATAGGAAATGGAGGATTGAAGGTCCTGCTCCATTTCCTCAAGAGTATCACCCAGGCTGCCTTTATGCTCCACATACATTTTCTTGCCTTCTACATTTTTCTTTTCGCCTTTTTGGTATTCAGATGCAGACCCAAAGTATTCCTTAAAGCGTTTGCCGTCTTTCTCAAATGTTTCTCCTGGAGATTCTTCATGACCGGCAAATAGTGAACCAATCATGACCATAGTGGCACCGAATCGAATGGATTTTGCTATATCGCCATGGGTTCGAATGCCTCCATCTGCGATAATTGGTTTACTGGCTGCCTTGGCACACCAGCGCAGTGCAGCCAGCTGCCACCCACCTGTACCAAATCCGGTTTTAATTTTAGTAATACATACTTTACCTGGACCGATTCCAACTTTAGTTGCGTCTGCGCCAGCATGTTCAAGTTCTCTGACCGCTTCCGGTGTTCCGACGTTTCCAGCGATTACAAAGCTTTCAGGAAGATGGTGCTTAATATGCTGGATCATTTCTATAACGGCATTGGAATGACCATGAGCAATATCAATGGTTATATAATCTGGTATCAATTTCTCAGATGCCAACCGCTCGATAAATTGGTATTCTTCAGTTTTTACCCCGACACTAATGGAAGTGAACAATTCTCGTTCCATCATATCTTTAATAAACGTGTATCTGGCCTCAGGATCAAAACGATGCATAATATAAAAATACCCATTTTCAGCTAAATATAGAGCAATTTTCTCATCAATAATCGTTTGCATATTCGCGGGTACTACCGGTAACTTAAACTGTCTGCTTCCGAGCATAACGGTTGGATTACACTCTGACCGACTGTTTACTACGCATTTAGCAGGGACAAGTTGAATATCTTCATAGTCAAATACATTTTCCATAATTTTCACTCCTGAAAACGAATGTTTAAAAACACAAACAAATAATCGTTCGTCTATAAGTTAATTTACAGTATATATTTTACTCTGTCAAAAAGTTTAGTTAGTTTTTTATTGTTTTATTCTGTTGAAAAACAGATAGATTCCTATAATAATATGGGGAAGAGTTACCTTAACATCAGTGCAATGCAGGAATTTACTACATATAAGTAGAATTACAGGAGAAGTGGATAAATAATGACAGGATTAATGAGGGTTTTACAATGAATAGAGAGAAAGCACATAGGGATACAGTTGGAAATAGAGAACGGCATGCAGGAGGGGGAACTATGGATCCATTGGATATTGTAGGGAATCTGGATCAAATTAAGCCTGTTTATCACCCTGTAGTAAGTGCGATACGACATGATGTGGTCGGTTATGAAGTGTTAGGAAGGTATTACAACGGACACGATTGGATAAGTTTAGGATTCTTTTTCCATGATGACGATGTTCCTGAGGAATTTAAAGTAGAAGTTGACCAGCATTTGTTGAAATTAGCCCTTTCTCAGATGATTGAATCTAATCAGGACGGGTTATTATTCATCAATCGAAATGCGAAACAATTAATGGTGAATAATGGAGAGGATCTATTAGACACACTGCTCAAGTTTCAAAACAAAGGGTTTTCTCTGGAGCGAGTCGTGCTTGAAGTGACAGAACATGATTTTGATGAGGAATTTGAAGTGTTAAGCAATTTGCTGCTTTATTACAAAACGTATGGCATCCAAATTGCAGTTGACAACGTAGGTGCGAGGAGCTCAAATATTGACCGCATTCGTCAGTTGGAACCTCATATTTTAAAGATCAATACTGCCATAATCAGGCAGCACAATTCTGATGGATTTCAGGATATTATGTACTCTTTATCCATGCTTGGAAGACGTATAGGAGCGGCTTTGCTTTTTGAAAACATTGAAGATGAATCTCAGCTTTACTTCGCATGGAAACATGGAGGGAGATATTACCAAGGCCACTATTTGGCGAGGCCAGAATTTTCACTTATTGATACAAAATCCCTTTCTTTAAATGTGAGTACTAAAATAGCCCATTATATTAAACGCGAAAAATCGCTTGTTGAGCAGAGGCTGAAGTATATCCTATTATGGGAAAAGAAAATTAAAGAATTACTTCCTAAATGGGAAGGTCAGAAAAAAGTAGATGCATTTATCCAAACAGCAACCTCTGAATTTAATGAGGAAAGCTTTCGAATGTTCGTGTGCAACAGTGATGGTCAGCAAGTTTCCTCAAACTTTAATAAGCACGAAAACACCTGGGAGATCGATCCGGTTAAGCGAGGCTCCAACTGGGCATTCCGGCCTTATTTCCTAGAAAACGTTATGCAAATGCAGACATGGAACAAAGGCATTCTCTCAGAGATTTATTCGGATATTGAAACGAAGGATATGATTCGAACATTCAGTTTTCCTCTATCAGCTGAGCATTTTCTATTTATTGATATTCGTTATTCCTATCTGTATGATCATGAATGTTTACTAATTTAAAACGGATGCCGTCAGAGCACAAAGGGTAGAGATGCTGAGCCTACAGGGGTTCAGCATTTTTGTGTTTTATTAGATTCAATTACACTTTGGATGGTTTGGATATAAACAGATTGCTTTCTTTCGCTTCATGTATTTGCCATAATACTCTTTGCAAGAACGAAAGAGGAGGATTTGAAAAATGACTAATACGAATCAATCAACCGAACCATTATTCCAAACATTCAATAGCGATAATCTTGTATTAGAAAACCGTACGGTCATGGCACCCATGACCCGAGGATATTCACCAGACAACATTCCTGATCAGAACGTAGCTGATTACTATCGCCGTCGTGCTGAAAATGGAGTGGGGCTGATTGTCACAGAAGGAACCGGCATTAATCATCCAGCTTCCGTTTCAGGATCCAGTATTCCTGTTTTTCACGGGGAAAAAGCACTGGAAGGCTGGAGCAACGTTGTAAAACAGGTTCATGATGCAGGCGGAAAAATTGTACCCCAGCTATGGCATGTAGGGATGACAAGAAGCAAAGGCGATCTGCCAAATGAGGAAGCTCTGCCGGTAGGGCCATCCGGTTTGAGTCTTGATGGTGAACCAGTAACTGAACCTCTCACAGAGCAGGAAATCAGTGAATTAGTGGAAGCTTATGCTCAAGGCGCAGCGGATGCTAAGCGTCTAGGGTTTGATGGGATAGAGATTCATGGGGCTCATGGCTATTTAATTGACCAATTCTTCTGGGCGAATACAAATCGCCGCAACGATCGTTATGGTGGTGACCTTGTAGGCCGTACTCAGTTTGCTGTAGAAGTGGTAAAAGCTTGTCGTCGTGAAGTTGGTCCCGACTTTCCGATTATTTTTCGTTTTTCTCAATGGAAAATGAATGATTTTAAAGCTAAACTTGCTGAAACACCGGACGAATTAGAGCGTTTTCTACAGCCTCTTGTGGAAGCAGGTGTCGATATCTTCCACTGTTCTACCCGCCGGTTCTGGGAAGCAGAATTTGAAGGCTCCGATTTAAACTTAGCAGGATGGACGAAGAAAATAACAGGTAAACCTGTTATTTCAGTGGGATCCGTCGGGCTGGACGGAGAGTTTACGAATTTTTCTGGTGCCAATACAACTAGTCTCGATGGTCTTGTTGAAAAACTTGATCAGGAAGAATTCGATCTCGTAGCCATAGGCCGTTCTTTATTAATGGACCCAGAATGGGTAAGGAAAGTGCGCGAAGGTCAGGAGAATGATTTACTGCCTTTTGATAAAGAAGCGCTTCAAAAATTATATTAAATCTTTAGATTTTCCTCTAAAAAAAGCGCCAAATCCACACTGGGATTTGGCGCTTTTTTCTATATATTACCGAAAAATTTTTCTGCTTTATCCAAATAAGGCTCTTCGTCAGGTGTCATTTCATATTCTTCTACAATTGCGTCTACAGGGCAGGCTGCCACACATGCTCCGCAGTCGATACAAACATCCGGGTTAATATAAAATTGATCCGGACCTTCTGCAATACAATCTACAGGACAAACGGTAACACATTCACCTGCTTTTTCTGATTCGCATGGGCTGGTTATTACAAAAGCCATACTAGCCCTCCTTTCATTTAATTTTAGTTCCGTTAAATGTTTTAACTTTACAGTAAAGCTCCCATTACTTGAAGACTCAGTTCCGAGATATTTGGGTTCGTTACTTCATATAGAGAAGGGATGGCTTCAGAAACAACTCGCTTTCCTGCGGCCCTACAAGACGTGGCGACTTTAGTCGATCCTCCTTTTACCAGAAGCCTCCTCAGTCGTTATCACTCCTTGTGGGGTCTCGCCTAGCTCCTTCTCCCGCGGGAGTCTCGTTGTTTTTTCCGCCCCCCCAACGATATCTAGTGAAAGAACCCCGCTAGAACAGACAGGAGCTGTACTTCATCTTCCTCAAATGCGGTTTCTGAGCGTAAACAACCATTAAAACTCAGGGTGGAGGATAGATGGCCTTATTCATTAGAAAGAGATTTTGCAGAGATTTTCGACTCTCCATGAACGCAAAGGGGCGGAAGGGAACGGCGAAGACTCCTGCGGGATGAACATGATCGGTGAGATCCCGCAGGGCTTTTAAGCCCTAGGAAGCTCAGCACATGCCCGCGGAAAGCGAGCCGTGCCCTGGAGCCCCTTTCTCCACACAATATTGAAACTGAGTCTTACAGTAAACAGCCTTATAGCTTAATAAGCCATATATAATAAATCTGCGGTAACATTTACCATAACTTATTTATTGATAAGTTTACATTCAAGGCGTTTTATTCTGCAGGTGGGCCGAACTTGCCTTGATTGAAATCAAGATAAGCCTGCTTAATTTCATCCATCGAATTCATAACAAATGGACCATATGGAACAATGTTCTCTCTTATTGGAGTACCAGAATAGACGAGGATTTTAGTTTGACGTTGGTTAGCTCTGATTTTTAGTTCACTGGATTGATGCTCATTTACTTTGTCTTTATAGCTAAGTGTTGCCACGCCATGTTTATTTAGTTCAGTGCTGCTTGTCCCAACGGATATACTGCCGGCTAACACATAAAGAAATGCGTTATGGTTCTCAGGTATATAATGAGAAAGTTCGGCACCCTCAGCCAGATTAATCTCACTTAATGTAAAAGGAACAATAGATTCCAAAGGACCTATAACTCCTGCAATGTTTCCAGAAAAAACCTTTATGGAACCACCCTCAAACGGAACAACAGGGGCCTTTTCAGAGTACACATTCTGATAGATCGTATCCGTATTTCTTTTATCTTTAGGAAGGTTTAACCAAAGCTGGAGGGTGTGTGCGATATCATCTTCCACACCATCTTCTGCATGACGAGCGGCCCAGCCTGCATTCATGTATTGAACGTCACCTGGTTCAAGAATATCACGTCCGCCGCCATTATCAATATGTTCAAGACGCCCATCCACTACATAGGTGACGGTTTGAAAACCACGATGCGGATGGTCAGGAAACGTGCCTTTTTTAAACCAGTCCTCCGCCATCAGGATGAACGGATCAAATTCTGCCCAGCGGTCAACAGGTAGTACCCATCCTTTTTGAATAGCCGGGAATCCCATTTCGTTATAGTTCACATACCATGAATCTTTCACATCTCTTTTAAAGTGTGTGTTATCCAATTCTATCATCCTTTCTAACTGATTTGCTATTGCTGTAGTTTTAAAAAATTGCATACATGATATTATTCAGGGAATTCATTGAAGTTCTGGTCTATCTTGTTAAGAAGATGTTCTAATTGCTCTTTCTCTCTACTCGTGAGATTTTTAGTGGCAATCTTATTGAACTCTTCGGTCACGGGCAGTATTTCTTCACGTAACTCGCTGCCGGTTGGAGTTAGATAAAGCTCCAATGAACGACGGTCTTCACTTGAGTAGTTCCTAGTAATAAATCCTTTACTCTCCAGGTTGGAAGCCATACGTGCAATATTCGTTTTATCTTTATTTAACTTCCTGGCGATCTGCCTCTGGTTTAGTCCATCTTCCTCCCAGAGAAGCATCATAATGAGATTCTGTTCAGGAGCAAGATTGTATGGTTCAAGTCTTGATTTAATGTAATTTGTCAATTTTAAATCCGTACGGTGGATTTTAATGCTGATATAATCTTCAAAAGATAACTTCATGGTCTATCCCTCTCTATGGTATGCCGCCTGAAAAATAGTTGCTATACATACTAATTAACATAATTATAGATTAAAAAATATAGACAGGTTTGTCAAAGAAATGGCTTAGGACTTTTAAGCTAGTTAAGTCAAATCGTCGGAAACAGGTTACTACTAAAACTACGAGTTTATGTTCTTGAACCACTCCATTCAATTCATATAAAATGAAGCGGTTAGATTCTGTATCTTCGCATATAAGTGTTATGGTAAAAAATAGTATTCTACTGAAATCTACTAAATAAGGAGTATATGTATGAGAAAAACGAAACGGTTCGAGGAGGATGCAAGGTATCGCGTAGCTAATCGAGAAGCCTTAATCGGGATTGTTCTGGTCATGATCAATTTTGCATTGTGGTTCGGGTTTGCCTACGGACTGGGTTCAAAACCTGTAGAAGAGTATAGTTATATCTGGGGACTGCCGGCTTGGTTTTTCTATAGCTGCATCGCATCGACTATTGTGGTCGTTATATTAGTGATGCTGGCTGTTAAGTATCTGTACAAAGAAGTGTCGTTTGAAGAGGAGAATGAGGAATGAACGGGGAGGTAATTATACCGCTTTTATTATTTCTGGTGATTATTTTCTTTGTAGGCTTCTATGCCTCAAAGCATATTAGATCCACCTCGAATTTTCTGCAGGAATATTTTCTTGGCAGTAGACAGCTTGGGGGATTCATCCTTGCCATGACGATGACAGCTACATATGGAAGTGCAAGCAGTTTTGTAGGAGGCCCGGGAGTTGCTTACACAATGGGACTCGGATGGGTTTTACTATCTATGTCTCAACTGGCAACCGGATACTTTGTACTTTCTGTGCTTGGCAAAAAGTTTGCCATCATGGCGAGGAAAATTAGAGCGGTTACTCTGATTGATTTCTTAAAAGAAAGATATCAAAGTAAATGGGTAGTCATTTTATCAGCAGCAAGCATTATTATTTTTCTATTTTCGGCAATGGCTGCTCAATGGGTTGGCGGAGCCCGATTAATCGAATCCCTCACTGGCCTATCATATACAACGGCATTGTTTATATTTGCTGTGTCCGTATTGGTTTATGTCATTATTGGAGGCTTTCGTGCGGTAGCGATTACGGATACCATTCAAGGTGTAGTCATGTTTCTGGGTACACTGGTCATTTTAATAGGAACCATTATTGCCGGTGGTGGCATAGGGAATATTATTTCTGATTTAACTGCAGAAAATCCGGCTCTTATATCACCATTTGGTTCCGATCAATCACTTACTCCGCTATACGTATCCTCCTTCTGGATACTAGTTGGAGTAGGGGTGGTCGGGCTGCCTCAGGTAGCTGTACGAGCGATGTCTTATAAAAATTCCAGAGGCATGCATAAAGCTCTTATTATAGGTACCATTGTAGTAGGTTTCATCATGCTTGGTATGCATCTTACGGGTGTATTTGCCCGCTCAGTACTTCCGGGTATAGAAGTAGGGGATACTGTCATGCCTAAGATTGCGATGGAAGTTCTCCCTAACTGGCTGGCTGGAATTGTGCTGGCAGCACCCATGGCCGCCATTATGTCTACGGTTGACTCTCTATTGCTGCTGGTTAGTTCGGCGGTTGTAAAAGATGTTTATCTAAACTATATAAAGCCGGAAGCAGATGATCAGAGGATTAAACGATTCAGTATAGGTGTAACAGCTGTTATTGGGATACTTGTTTTCGCTATGGCTGTTAATCCCCCAGAACTGTTAATATGGCTGAATCTCTTTTCATTTGGAGGGTTGGAAGCTGCTTTTATCTGGCCAGTAATTATGGGGCTTTATTGGCAGAAAGGAAACGCGAGTGGCGCGCTTGCTTCTATACTCACAGGAGTAGGGAGTTATATTCTGTTTCATTCGTTTATGCCGAACGCTTTTGGTATGCATACGGTGGTCCTGCCAGTAATTTTATCCCTGTTGGCTTATGTAGGTGTGAGTCTGGTTACAGCTCGTCACCATGAAGATGTGCAAGCTGAAGTATATGAAAAACTTTGGAGCGCTTAGCAATAAGTAAACAAGAAGCGGAAATTTCAGGTTAACTGAAATTTCCGCTTTTTACTGAGCTTTTGGAGGTACAAGAAAAACAAATTTGACCGAGGCTGTAGTTACCGTTGAACTTCCCCAGGCGGCATCAATGATGTAAGTCATATTCTTATCCTTTTCACCTTTAATCGTAATGGACTGATTGGTTACTTTTTCTTCAATAGCCGTACCGCCTTGAATTTTTTGATAAGAGAGAAAATCAGGTTCAGGAAAGCTTTCCGGAAACTTTATTTGCACTTTATCTCCTATGTCCGCATTGATTAACCCTGGCTTGATGGCTTCTTTTAACTGGTCAAGACTGTCCGTTACTTTAATTTCCTTTTGACGAAAATCTTCACACTCAGCTTGTGCCAGACATTCAATGTAGTATTTGGCCTGATAGTCCTGACTTTTGTACGTGAACACAACTTCATCTAATTTCCTTTCGGTTATATTTACGGGTGAAGTATCATTCTCCTGGTTGGATTGAGTTGTATCCTGACTCGAACATCCTGCTATTATTATGGCTACGATCAAAAAACGAATGAATAGACTCATAATCGAACCTACTTTCTGCTGAACTTTTATCCTATCTTGGATTTTACAATGTTCCCGCTCGTATCACAAACTAGAAGGGGAGGAGAACTTTGCGTTTAATAAACTTTCTTAACGGCAGGTGAAAAGAGGCAGGTAGAACGAATACACATTACCGTTGGGTTAAGCTGAAATAGCAGAAATACTTTATAAAAGGCTTTGTTATAGAGTATTGTTGATTTTTCATAAGATGCTTATTACACAATAGGGCCGGATTTTTGAAGACTCAGTGTCGAGATATTGGGGGGAGAAGGGGCTCCAGGGAACGGCTTGCTTTCCGTGGGCATGTGATGAGCTTCCTCAGGCTACGCCTTCCGGGATCTCACCGATCATGTTCATCCCACAGGAGTCTTAGCCGTTCCCTTCCTCCCCTTTGCGATCATGGAGTGCTCGAAATCCTTTACGTATATACTCCATCTGAGGAAGAACGGCCTACGTTAAATTCCGAGTCTGTCCAAAGGGTAACCCCCGTTATAGAAGCATTTTAGACAATTTCAGCTTCCCCGTTTCTCCTATTAGCAGGGTCCGATCCCCTTAATCGAGTTGGGTTGGTGGGGAAATGGCGAGACTCCCATGGGAGAAGGAACTAGGTGAGATCCCGCAGGGAGTGAAACGAGCGAGGAAGCTCACCGTTCCCCCATAGGAAAGTGAGTTATATCCCCACCAGCCCTTCTCCAAATATCGTAACGGACCCAGATTATCTCGAAACTGAGTCTTCAACAAACGGGAGCTTTACCTTAAAATCAACACGGAAACTTAACAGAGCATTATAAAAAAGGAATGGCCGGATTTCCTGGCCATTCCTTTTTAGCTTATTCTTCATTTTCTAAGAAGTATTTCTCCAAATCATCTACCATCTCATTAGCTGCAATATATCCGCCTGCTGTGTTCCAAATCGCATCACTTACTTCATGAACGTCTCCTGATTTTACAACATCAAGGTTTTGGAAGAGGGGATCGTTTAACCATTCTTCTTGCAGGTTGCTTGCTGCTCCATCTCCTGTTTCATACGTGAAGTAGAAGAGGACGTCTCCATCCATGGCTGGAATTCTTTCTTTAGTTGCTTTTTCCATAAAATCATTTACATCCTGGGATTCAGGTCGCTCGAACCCGATTTGTTCCAAAATAACACCTGAGAAAGAATCTTTATGATAGATTCGGACATGGTCCGGCAAGAAACGAATGACTGATACTTTTTGATTTAATTTATCTCCGGCTTGATCGGCAAAATCTTCTAGTCGCTGATCATATTCGTCGATCAGCTGTTGACCTTTATCTTCCATATTTAGAGCTTCAGCGTAGGTCATGAAATTACTTTGCCACTCGCCACGTAGTTTTTCAGAGAAAATTGTAGGGGCAATTTTGTTTAACTTTTCATAGATATCTTCCTGACGCTGTTTGTTACCGATGATCAAGTCAGGCTCCAGTTCAAGGATTTTTTCAATATTTACGTTAGATTCGTCCCCAACAACTTCTACGCCTTCCATTTGATCGCTGATATGGTTGTACCATGGATCGCCTGTCCAGGATTTAACTGCTCCTACAGGTTTAACATCCATAGCTAGAAGGGCTTCTGTACCTTCATTAGTAAGGATGACGACACGCTCTGGTTTTTCCTCAACCGTTGTTTCTCCCATTGCATGTTCGATTGTGTATGGCTCAAAGTTTTCAGATCCAGAATCATTAGAATTATCTTCGCTGTCCTGGGTGGTATCTTCTTCAGATGAAGAATTTCCGCAAGCAGATAAAACCAATGAAAGAATCATCAATAGAGCTAATGGTGCTAAGAATCTTTTTAACATAATAGCAACTCCCTAATTGAATATGATTATCATTTACAATAAGAGATTATATAAAATCGAGAGAGAAGTCAATAGATTTTGTCATATTTTTGTAGTTAAATTGAAAATGATTCTCAAATTCGTTGACACTCATACGTTCTACAAATAGACTTATTACTAGGATTTGGGAAGTATAAGTTTTGAAAGGATAAGGTTTATGGTATTACATTCAACAGTCTGGAAGGGAATAGGGATCTTCATAGGGGTACTAGTACTCCTCCTGTCTACCTTAGCCAGTGTTATTTTAGGATACACAGATGTTCATTTCGCTGATGTCTACGAGGCATTTTTTCATTTTGATCAATCCAATAAACATATCATTATTACAGATGTAAGGTTTCCGAGAGCCATTATTGCAGCTTGTGTAGGTGCTTCTTTGGCTATGGCTGGAGTGTTAATGCAGGCTTTAACAAGGAATGCTTTAGCATCACCGGGAATATTTGGGGTTAATGCTGGAGCCTCCTTTTTAGTGGTCCTTGCTATTGCTTATGTACCTGCTGTGCCTTTAGGCGGACTAACGTGGATCTCGTTTGCCGGAGCTGCACTCGCGGCAATCACTGTTTATGCAATTGGTTCAATAGGAAGAGAAGGCCTCACACCTATGCGGCTGACACTTGCTGGAGCGGCCATAGCAGCGCTTTTCTCTTCTTTTACTCAAGGAATGCTGGTCTTAAATGAGAAAGCACTGGATGAAGTTTTGTTCTGGTTGGCAGGATCTGTCCAGGGCAGAGATCTTGGGAATTTAACTCCAGTGCTCCCTTATTTAGCTGCTGCCTGGATTGGAGCCTTATTTATTGCCCGGCATATTAACATTCTTCTTATGGGAGAAGACGTGGCCCAGGGCTTAGGTCAGCGAACGGTTTGGATCAAAGCTGTAACAGGAATCATTATTATTCTTTTAGCTGGAGGTGCTGTAGCGGTTGCGGGCCCCATAGGATTTGTAGGAATTGTGGTTCCACACTTCGCCAGGTGGATGGTTGGCCAGGATCACCGTTGGGTGGTACCCTATTCAGGGATCATGGGCGCTGTATTACTTTTATTAGCTGATGTAGGCGCTCGGTACGTAATCATGCCGGAAGAAGTACCGGTAGGAGTTATGACGGCCGTTATAGGAACGCCTTTCTTCTTCTATATAGCGCGTAAAGGGGGAGAAAGCTCATGAGTAAAGAAACTTCTATTCGACATACAAGAAACAGATATGACCCTAAAACGTTAACGATTTTAGGAGTGCTAACAGTAGTGTTGTTGGTTGTTTTTCTATTTTCGGCTTCATTGGGAGAACTCTTTGTTCATCCTGTGGAGGTATTAAAGGTTTTTGCCGGACAGGGCGAAAGTGCAAACCAGATGATTGTGAATTCCTTTCGAATGCCGCGAATTCTGAATGCCTTGTTTGTAGGTATGGCACTCGCTGTAAGCGGAGCCATTCTTCAGGGGATGATACGAAATCCGCTTGCTTCGCCTGATTTTATAGGTCTTACAGGTGGTGCAGGCGTTGGAGTGGTTGCTTTTCTGGCGGTTTTCAGTAACGAAGATAATGCTTTAACCGTTAGTATAAGCTGGATGCCTCTTGCTTCTTTTGCAGGTGCTACTCTTGTAGGTGTTATGCTTTATGTTTTAGCCTATAAGAATGGGATTTCCCCTATGAGATTAATCATCATTGGAGTCGGCATATCTGCTCTTACACAAGCCATCATCACTACTCTTATGATTGTAGGTCCTATTTACCGGGCTTCCCAGGCAAACATATGGCTTACAGGCAGTGTGTATGGTTCTAATTGGGAAGAGGTAAGGGTCATTATACCGGTCGTGGTGGTATTATTATTCCTTTCATTAGTGGTAGCGAGAAGGATTAACGCTCATGAGCTTGGAGACGAAACGGCTGCTGGTATTGGTGCTAACTTGAATAGGGACCGGCTTATCTTCCTGATACTAGCTACCGCACTCACAGGTATCGCTGTAGCATTTGCTGGCGGAATTGGCTTTGTAGGGTTAATGGCTCCGCACATTTCCAGACGCCTGGTAGGGTCCTCCTATGGAGCGCTAATTCCGATATCAGCTTTAATCGGCGCTATTCTCGTTATGGGAGCAGACTTAATCGGCCGCACCGTATTCTTACCTTTAGAAGTTCCGGCGGGGGTGTTTACAGCCACTATAGGAGCTCCTTATTTTATTTTCCTTTTGTTTACAAGTAAACGTTCTTAACAAAGAAGTCCATCAGGGCTTCTTTTTTTTGGTATTGGTAAAACGCAGGTACCTATTTTCCATAAACGGGTTACCAAGCTGAGATTCCATAGACTTAGATACCCAGTTTCGAGAGTGTTCATGAAACCATTCGTCCCGGGTGAACAGGGCCGCAGAATGCGACTATCTCTAAGGCCTGATTCCTACTCTGAACAAAAAGAGCAGACATGATCTAACACATTCGTAAGATTGTCTGTAAAATGAATCTATCAGCAATTGTAAGGGGGATTAATTTAACCAATTATTAGATTATGAGAAAATATTTGTGAAAAGTTTAAAGAAAAAGGAGGATCCTTTCATAATGATCAGCGGGTTTTGGTTTTTAATGATAATTATTTCTTTACTCGTACTGCCATTGCTTTATGGTATGCTTCGGAATTTCTTTGGCGGAAACACCAATAGGTTCTATGGAGATGAACTGAACAAGCAGCGGAGAACGAAAAAGGAAGCAGCATATGACAAAGCACATGAGAAAACGGCAAGATACTATGAAAGAGGGGGAGCTGGAGGGGATGGGACCCCTTAAAGATGAGCTCTAAGTTGGGAAAGTCAAAATCATTATTAATCATAATATTATTATGTTAACTAGTTAATCTGGAACTGTAGCTGCAGCGCGCTTAATGTGTCGCTTTTTTTATAGTGAGAGGAATATATGCAGGTCGTTTCACTTACTATGGAACGGGGGGATGGGAGAAAAAGATGCGGTTTATTAATAAGAATGTAGCTATACAGTAAAGGAGGAATTTCAATGGATAAGGAATTTGAAAACCGTCAGTCAGCAGACTATGCAGATGTAAAGCAGCTGGAGCAGCGTCTGTTACAAACTAAAACATCAGTTGAGGATATCTTGAAAGATCAAAAATTGTATTATGACCCAGGTAAGTCCGAGCAATCAATAAAAAGCTACTATAGGAACATCAACTTTCAAGAAGCGAATCGTAAAGCATTAGGCGAACTCGTCCAGTCCACCCACAAGGAAAAGGTTCGCTATGATCCTAGCGAATATGTATATCCTTGGGTCGATTTAAGACCGGATGGAAAGCTAAGAAGCATTTACTCAGGCGAAGCAAGAGAACCTGAAGATGTCATTCAGGAAGATTTCGAAACTTATTTGAAAATTAAAGCGGCCTCTGCAGAACCTGAAATCCCGGGTGAATTCTCAAGTCTTTTGAAATATAACTGTGAACACGTTGTTCCACAATCCTGGTATGATAAAAAAGAACCAATGCGAGGCGATCTTCATCATCTGTTTACATGTGACCCTCGATGTAATTCAATCAGAAGCAACTATCCTTATTACGATTTTGTAAATTACCCCATTCAAGAGGCAGCAGTAAACCGTGTTGAAAGCCAGTGTGGAAAAGCAGAGAATGAATATTTTGAGCCAGAGTATGCAAAAGGTGCAGTTGCTCGTTCCATGCTGTATTTCTTATTAAGATATCCCGAAGAAATTGAACCCGGATACAGAAAGAAAGTGGACGAAGAGCTACTCCTTCAATGGCATCAGGCAGAACCTCCAGGTTTATATGAGCAGCATAGAAATCAGGCGATTTATTCCATTCAGGGGAATCGCAATCCTTTTATTGACTTTCCTGAACAAATGAGGCAAGTATATAACACTTAACGATACCCCTCCCCCTTTTTGCAGCAAGGAGCTGTTAAGGGGTTTTTACTCGTTTCAATCCAAATTTAGCCAGGGCTTGCTGGAGGGTGGCACACGTATGAATATTGCTAAAGTCGATTCCTAATGATGTGATGGTCTGTGCAATAGAAGGGCGAATCCCTGTAATACTTGTCTCAATGCCGAGTAGTTTTAATGACTGAATAATGTTAAAGAGTTCATTACTTACCATAGTATCTAAGATAGGGACCCCCGATATATCAAATATGACCTGCTCTATGTCGGTTCCACTTGTTTCGGTTAAAGTAACTTCTTTAATAAGTTCCGCTCGATTCGTATCGATTTCCCCAACCAGGGGTATGACTACTAGTCCTTCCGCAACGGGGACTACGGGCACTGATAATTCTTCCATCGCACTATAAGCGGTAGCAGCCAACTGTCGATTATGGTTTTCGTGTACTTCTCCAAACACTCTGACCACTAAGTCCACTAGACGGTCTATTTTTTTTGTAGTCTCAATTACGGTTTTCGGAGATATTTTCTCTAGTTCCAGCTCCTCTTGGAAGAAATCCCAAATGATAGGTTGATAGGCTGAAATAATTCGCAGGGATTCAGTTAAAGATATCCCGTATTCAATGGTAAGAGAGGAAACCTTCCTTGCCCAACTCTGAACCTTTTCGTATACCTCATCTTTTTCTTTGAATAGTATTTCACCTGAAAACTCCACAAGCTCTTCTCGCACGCTCATATATTCTTTTTCGTCCATCCCTCGTTTTTCCAAATTTGCCTGAGAAATAGTAGGTATATGATTACTATATGTTTTAGCCAACTGGTATTTGTGATTAATGATCTTTTCGCCAATATATTTAAATTCTCTCTGCATCTAATTCTCCTTAGGATTAAATAATGGAATCGCTCACCCATAATAAGGGAATTATACCACTAAAACTTATCGTAATATAAGTTAATTTTTATTGATTTCAGCACTAAAATATGGAAAATTATTATTTATCCTTTCACGTGTGGATTTAGCCGGGAAAAGATTTTTTCTAATTTATAGTGTAGACATTCAAGTTGCGGAAAGATTAATATACTATACATCTCAGAACAAGATAGATTAACAGCCTTTCTTTTGATTATATTAGGAGAACTGGCTATTGATATAAATAATAAAATCATGAGAACTTTTTCCATAATCAAGCGCATGTTTAGCAGGGGTGATTATATTAAGGAATTCTGTATCTGTAAAATAACGGAATGACAGATGGGAGGTCCCTGGCTAAAAGCTATAATACTTTCAAAGGAAATATGAGAGGTTTTTCATTGAGAAGAGTATTCTGTAAGGTGAGAAATTCAAAGGAAAATTTTAAAATAAATATATTAAATTGTGAAACTTTACCCGGTACGAATTCGTTACGGAATGGTGAACTTATTTTTTTATAATAAAAATAAGTGAAAAATAGAAAAAGGGGTTGTAAATTTGCTGGAGAATACTTTACTCGCAATCATCCTAATCGTCTTAGGAATCGTCGTACTAATAGGGGGAATTATCGCTTTTGTGATTTTTCGCCTGCGTTACAAAACGGCAAGCTCCAACGAAGCTTTAATCGTGACAGGTCCGAAACTTGGAGATCCGCAGCAGGAAAAAAATGTGTTCGAAGATGAAAATGGACGATCTGTTAAAATCATTCGCGGCGGTGGATATCGCTTGAGAATGTTTCAAACAGCCACACCGATTGACTTAACTTCTTTTCAGCTGCAAGTGAATTCAGAAAAAGCTTATACTAAAGAAGGAATTCCGGTAAGAGTAGCTAGTACGGCTGTAATCAGCATAGGCAGTGAACTGGAAATTATGGCTAACTTCGCTGAAAAATTCTTAGGAAAGAAACAAAATGAGCGTGAATCAGAATTGAAAGATGTGTTAAATGGACATCTTCGTTCTATTATAGCTTCTCTTCCTATTGAAAAGATCTATAACGACTTTAAAGAAGTGAATACGCAAGTAAAAAAAATAGCAGAAGCTGATTTAAAAGGAATGGGCTTTGAAATCACTTCATTCGCTTTAAACGATGTGGAAGACGTTGACCAGGAAAATGGATATATTGATGCTCTCGGTCGACCGCACATCGCTGAGGTTCAGAAGAAAGCGAACATGGCTGAATCGGATGCAACGAAAGAGACTCGCATTTATCAGGCGAAAAATGATCAGGAAGCACAAGATGAAGAAAATCGGAGACTTACGGCTGTAGCCGAATCAACTAAGGAAAAGGATATTAAGGAAGCAGAATTCCAGAAAGATACTAACCGTGCGAAAGAAAACGCGAATCAAGCGGGCGAGTTAGAACGTCAAAAGCTTGCTCAGCAAATAAAAGAAGAGGAACTTAAGGTTCAGTACATAGAGAAACAGCGAGCCGTTGAGCTGGAAGAGGAGGAAAATAAACGACGCCGTTCCATTGCCGACGCGGAAGCTTATGAAGTAACCAAACGAGCCGAAGCTGAAGCAGATACGGAGAGAATAAAAGGGGAGTCCGAAGCGGAAGTTATCCGTCAGCGAGGAATTGCGCAAGCAGAATCTAAAGAACGGATGGCTAAAGCTATGGAACACTATGGTGAAGCAGCTATTGTAGAAATGCTGATTAATGTATTACCTGAATATGCTGAGAAAGTGTCAGCTCCTCTATCTCAAATTAAGGATATGAAGGTAATCGACATGGGAGGATCGAATTCCAATGGCGGATCAGCGAAAGTAGCAAACAGTGTTACTTCAACCATGCTGGGTATCCAGGAATCATTAAAGGAAACTACAGGAATGGACTTGAAAGCTATGCTTGAAAGTTATGTTTCTAGAGGTAATGTAACGAACTTCTCTTCTGAAGCGTCCAAGCAGTTTGATGAAGCTTCTGCAACTATGGAAGAAGAGGAGTCGGAAAATACGACGGAAGATGAACAGGCCCCAAAAGAATAACGAACTAAATGAGCAGCATGAGAGGGAAAGTCCCCTCCATGCTGCTTTTTTCATCAAAAGAAGGAAGTAAACTTGGTCTTTAATAGGATAGAAACAGCTAAAACCCTTAAACTACGTAAAGAGGGGATGGATGTGAAAAAACGAGAGGATAAACCTAAAAATCATAAATCGTCCTATTCAAATGAAGTTGTAGTGGAAGCGGGGATGAAGTCAGACAAGTCTCTTTCAAACGAACGCTATGAATGGGATTCTGTTTATTAACAAGAAAGGTTAGAAACGGCAAACGAGTATCTCGGAGAAAAGGAACTAAAGCAGACCCTTACTAACTCTTGAATGTAAAAAAATGGAGGACCTGGCCCTCCATTTTTTTACATTCGACACTTATAGATGGTCTTAATCTTTTTTTACCAGAAACGGAACGAGCATTGGAATAATTAAAATGATAACCAGCAATCGAATAACCTGCATGGCAGCTACAATACTTGCGTCTAAATTAAGGGAAGATGCGACGGATGCCATCTGTGGGGCGCCTGCGGGTACAATGGCTATTAAGCTGGTTATAAAGTCAAGTGGCGTCAAAATATAAAATACAAAGGTGATGACAAAAGTAAGTAAGAAGAAGGCCAGTAGTACAGCCAGGCTCATCCAGCCAATCTGTTTAATTTCTAACAGCGATTCCCTATCAAAGCGGGAACCAATGATCACTCCAAGTAAAACCATCCCTGCGCCAACCATCAGATTTGGCATAGAGGGCAAGGGCTGCACCAACGTAATGAACAAAAATCCTAACACAATGGAATATAAGAAAGGAGCAATAGGAATTGCCCATTTCCGTGCCAGTAATAGAGTTAAAACTGTAAGCAGTAAGTAAAATAAAATAGCAGTCCACATAGACAGGCTGCTTTCATTTCCAGTGGCTAAGTTTGTTCCTTGAGCATCTGTAGTAGATATAAAGGACGTCATAAAACCAGCGACAATTGGAATAGTAGAGACAAGCATCATAATCCTTACCGTTTGAAAAGCAGCCACCATGCTCATGTTCGCATTATATTCTCTACTCAGAGCCATCATTACGGAAGCTCCAGCTGGTAAGCAGCAGAACAAGGCTGTTTTCTCATCAAGGTTCGAATATTTGGCAAGGAGCTTACCTAAGAACCAGCTTGCTGCAAGTAGCGTAACCAGTGTTAAAGCTAGTGGCAGCAAGTAGTTGGCAGCTTCTTGAAACATCGAAACTTGAATACTTAAGCTGATGCTTATCCCAATAACGGCAAGAGAAAGATTAAACAAATAATTGGGATAGCTAACCTCATTAATGAACAGACGATAGAAAGCACCCACGAGCATAGCTCCAAGCAGCCATCCCGCTGGTGCACTCATTAAGTCAAATAGATAACCGGCTGCAAAACCAGCAAGTAATAATAGCAGTCTCTTCATGCTCACAACACCTAATTTGTAATCGGTAAAAAATAAAAGCATCTATTCAAAAGGTTTGAATAGACGCCGCAATTTTAACTCATTAAAGCTTAGCACAAGAGGACAAAGGGTGCATTGAAACTGCTCAATTAAAAGGAAAACATCCAATTTCCTGAATATGATCACAAATAGTAAATATGATCATATTAATCTATAAAGCAGGTGACGTGACCAATGGAATTTTTGTAAATGAACAAGAGCATTACTTATCCGAAATGTTAGACAGTAGAATTATGAAAAATATGGATCGGATTAAGCTATGAAGTTATGAGTGTTAAAGCTGTGTTAAGTCATTGATAATAGTCTATATTCACGTAAGTCTTAGCGGTTGCTATATCAAGAACTTCTAAGCTTTTATATAAGGATAGGGAGCAGAAGGAAAACAAATTTACAATTACTCTTGATCTTTACCATTTTGTTTAGTAAATCGTCCAGGTGCTGAGAGATGTTAACAACTTTATTGTAATCCTCACCTTGATTGTAAGTTTCATACATATATTTTCTTGTTTCTTCAATTTTAGTTTGTAAATCTTCTTTATTCATCGATAATGCCTCCTAAATACATTGGCATATAATATACATAGAACAAATTAACATTTAATGGTTTTTATATGCATTATGTTCAGAAAAAAATTCATTGAATTATCATATTTTACATTTATAACGTATCAAGTACAAGATGATAAACATCAAATAGAAATGAGAAAATATGTTTAGGTAATTGTGCCAATCTTTTCTAAAAATTGTCACAATAACTTAAAAATTTACCAATTTATGTTATGGTTTTTATTGAAAACGTTTTAATTAGCGTTTCCATTTTTTTATCGTCATGGTTAAACGTTTAATCAATAAGTTGTTTAAAATTTTTAGGTTTCTAAAATTTAAGGAGGGGTAAATTTGAGTAAATTGCAATGTTTTATTGTTGGAGGGATTTGTTTCTTTATGTTTCTATTAATGAGTTTTTTTCCCACACCATCCTTTGCAGGTGGAGAAGATATGAGCGAATCAATCATTCCTGAGGATCATATCAGAGTGCATTATAAACGTATGGATGAAGAGTATAAAGACTGGGGCCTGCACTTATGGAATCAAGATGATCAGAACCCCGCGATCAATTACGCTGTAGATTGGGGTAACCCCGTACTTTTTGAGAACAGTTCCGATTGGGGAGCTTATGCTGACATACCGGTAGAAAATATCGAAAATGGACTTAATTTTATCGTACATAAAGGTGATGATAAGGACACACCTGGAGACAGAAGCTTTCCAAGTTCAGGTGAAAGAGAATTCTGGCTTGTTCAGGGTGACGCCGATGTGTATGAAGAACAACCGGAAATTTCTACAGAACTGACTTATGCTGAAATTACAGACGATCATCAAGTAGAAGTTCATTTAAGTAATGTACCGGCTGACTGGACAAAAGGGGATTTTTCAATTGAGCAGCCCGATGGCACGCCATTAACGATCGAAGAGGTTCAGGTGGAAGGTCAAACGGCTCAATTAACTATTAAGCAAGTCCTGGAGGTAACGAAAGCCTACACGGTAAAGTTCAATGATCAGGAAACAGAAGTGAAGGCGTCCTGGCAATTGATTGATAAGAAATTTTCCTATGACGGAAACGATCTTGGAGCTACCCTTTACAAAGATGGATCAACTAAACTCAAAGTATGGTCTCCTGTAGCTGAACAGGTATCGGTTACTCTCTACGATAAACAGGACCAGAATGATGTTGTACAAAAGTCAGTCCCTATGACTAAAGGTGAAAAAGGGGTCTTTGAAGTAACCCTAAATGAGCAGAACACTGGAGTTCAAGATTTAACTGGTTATTACTACCAGTATGAAGTGGAAGCATTCGGTGAGACCAGGACAGCACTTGATCCTTACGCCAAGTCGATGGCTGCCTCCAGAGATGATGATGAAGACACAGTAGGTAAAGCGGCAATAGTAGATCCTTCATCTATTGGTCCGAAGCTTAACTACGCTAAAATTAAAGGATTTGAAAAAAGAGAGGATGCCATTATCTGGGAAGCGCATGTACGGGATATTACCTCGGACCCGGATCTTGAATCTGAGCTGGATAGCCAATTTGGCACGTTTGAAGCATTTGGTGAAAAGTTAGATTACTTGAAGGAATTAGGTGTAACGCACATACAGCTTCTTCCCGTCATGAAATATTATTTTGGCGATGAATTTGAAGCTGATGAACGGGAACTGGAGTATTCTTCAAAGGACAATAACTATAACTGGGGCTATGACCCCCACAGCTACTTCTCGCTGACAGGGATGTATTCTGAACGTCCTACAGACCCTGAAGCCCGTATTGCAGAATTTAAAGAATTGGTAAAAGAAATTCATAAACATAAAATGGGTGTAGTATTGGATGTCGTTTATAACCATACAGCCAAGGTAAGTATCCTCGAGGATCTGGTCCCAGATTATTATCATTTTATGGATGAAGAAGGGAACGCTAAAATCGGTTATGGCGGCGGTAAAGTCGGCACAACCCATGCGATGTCCAGAAAACTTATGGTAGATTCCATAAAATACTGGGTTGACGAATTTAAGATTGATGGTTTTCGATTTGATTTAATGGGTGATCTGGATGCAGAAAGCGTCCAAAAAGCTTACGATGAAGCCAAACAAATCAACCCGGATATCCTCATGCTTGGGGAAGGATGGCGCACGTTTGTAGGAGATGGAAGTCCAGAGAATGAAGTTACGCCCGCTGATCAGGATTGGATGGACGAGACTAACGGCGCAGCGGTTTTTTCAGATGAAATAAGAAATGAGTTAAAATCCGGATTTGGCAGTGAAGGTGAACCTAGGTTCATAACCGGAGGCGCCAGAGATATTGACACGATTTTTAACAATATTAAAGCCCAGCCTGGAAATGTGTCAGAAGATGATCCGGGAGATATCGTTCAATATATTGCGGCCCATGATAATTTACCGCTGCATGATGTGATTGCCCAATCCATTAAAAAAGATCCTGCAGAACACGAAGAAGAGATTCAGAAAAGGATCCGAATTGGTAACTCTATGATTTTAACAAGTCAAGGCATCTCTTTCCTTCATGCTGGTCAAGAATACGGAAGAACAAAGCAATGGAAGGGAGACGGCGTGCCAGAGGAAAAGTCCACTTATATGGTAGATGAAAATGGTAAACCGTTTGATAACCCTTACTTCATACACGATTCCTATGATTCTTCTGATGCAGTCAACATGTTTGACTGGGATAAAGTTAAGGAAGAAGGAATTCATAAAGAAACCATGGAATACACGAAAGGTTTGATTGAGCTTAGAAAATCCACTAATGCTTTCCGTTTAGGTACGGAGAAGCTGGTAAATGAAAATGTAAGCTTAATCAAAGCACCTGAAATAGAATCCTCTGACCTTCTGATTGGCTACAGGAATGAGTCCACAGATCATACAGGCACCTACTACGTTTTCATAAACGCGGATAGCGAGAAACGTTCGCTATCGCTTGAAGAAGATCTTAGAAAAGAAAAGGTTCTGGTGGATAGAGACGAAGCAGGTACGAAAAAAGTAAAAGACCCGTCTGGTTTTACACTGGATAAAGACAGCATCACGCTAGAGCCTCTGACGACCGTAGTGGTTAAAGTGAAAAACTAATCTGATTACCCCCTCAGCGAATTCCAGAGGGGGTTTTTTTGATTCTTACTGGCAAAATCGATACGAAACGACTCCAAGATATGCTACTATTTAAAACATAATAAATGATTAGTTCCATGCGGAGGTTTCCAAACGTGCTGCCAAAAGAAGTAACGATCAAGTACATTGCAGAGAAAGCGAATGTTTCGATAGCTACGGTATCCAATGTGATTAATGATAAAGGAAGAGTATCCGAAAAAACGGCTGAACGAGTTCGCTCGGTCATTCAGCAATACCAATATCAAGGTAATTTAGCCGCAAAAAATTTGCGGACGAACAAATCATATTTATTCGGTGTGGTGGTTTCTGTCACTCAGCCTGAACGAAAACTTAAAGATAATCCATTCTACTGGGAATTGATCTCAGGAATTGAAGCAGAAGCAAGCGGTTATGAATTTTCCATCGTATTGAAGGGTATCGATTCAGCTGAGGAATTATCGGCATTTATTAATCAAAGAAACCTCGATGGTGTGATTATCGTTGGAGCTGAAGAGAACTCCTCTTTTGTAAAAGTAGCTGAGGAATCCAATATTCCAGCTGTTTATATCGATAGTTATCTAGAGGATGTAAGTTTGTATCAGGTGCGTATTGATGACAAACTAGGAGGCGCCGCTGCTGCTAAGCATCTACTTGAACTAGGACATCGAAAGGTAGCCCTTCTGTCAGGGAAGCTAACCTATAATTCGGTCAACCACTTTAGGTGGGAGGGTTGCAAAGAAGAATTATCAGCCTTCGACAGTTATGATGAATCACTTCTGATCGAAACAGATACTTCAGCCGAAGGTGGCTATGCAGTGGCCGATGATTTGATCGAGAAATTCCCGGAGATCACAGCGGTAATATGCTTCTCCGATATTACTGCTCTCGGCTTATACAAGCGTCTGAATGAAAAAGGGTATGAGATACCGAAAGATCTTTCCATTACTGGGTTTGATGGAGTTTATTTTACTAACTTCATGATACCGAAGCTTACTACAGTTAAGCAGGATGTAAGTAAGAAGGGGGTAACTGCAGTGAATTTGCTTTTTGAACAGATAAAAAGCAACGCATGGCCGGTTGAGAATCGCCGAATCTCACTCCCGGTTTACCTGGTGGAAGGAGAAAGCACGGCCCCTCTTTAATAAATCAAAGAGCACCCTTCATTATGCAGAAGGATGCTCTTTTAGTTTAGATCAGTTCTTGCAATTCATTAAGCGAAACTTCCAACTCATTTTCTGGCTGGTCGATCGGGTAAATTCGCGCTGTGCCATTTGTTTCATCCACATGCTGGATGTATATTGGCTGATTATTAAAGGTAACTTGAGCCATTACCGGAGATAAAGCTATTTGCTGGGCACGTTGTTTGTTCATTTGGCAGCACAACCTCCTTTTTGATAGCTTGTGCAGGCAGGGGAAGACTATTCTTTAAGGAAAGGACAGGTTACAACACCCTAGGGGTCGTAGCTTAGCCTGAAAAAATTTCATAAAAGTAAGAGAGCATTGAAACGGTTTAACTAATGATTCGTAAAGGAAAAGAGAAACAGAATAAATTATTAATTAGTAGGAGTCGGTTAGATGGAAAATCGTAAGTTTATGTATTGGCTGGGTGTAGTTCCTATTGTCTCGTGGCTACTTTATTTTCTAGGGTATTCGAATAAATATAAAACGGAAAAAATTGTGGAAGCTGTTATTCTGATTGTTATTTTGAACGTAGTTTATTATATTTCAGTAATGCTTTACTTTAAGCTTCTGAAACGATAAGGGGGATGGGGGTGTCTGGACTTGCTAAGGCTTCATTTAGTTTGTGTTTCATAACATTTTTCTTCGTTAGTATAGCCTCCGTCTTTTTTTATACAATATCATGGATTTCCTATGGGCTCATTATTTTAGTTATTCCTGTTTCGCTCGCGGGTATTATTTTGGCTGCTCAAGGACTTTTTAAGGATAAAGAAAGAGTGAACAAAGTTGTGCACGGATTATGTTTTCTCTTATTATCTTTATTGTTCCTAATTCCGGTAGTTCTTAGGTTAGTGATGAATATAAGTCCATAATTTAATGCTTATTTAAGTTAAATATTCTCTAATTTTATCAGGAGCGGACAGGTTAACTTAACGTCGTATACTTTGAAGATTTTAGAAGAAATCTTTTTAAAAAGGAGAAGTTTTATGAAAAAGTTATTATCTTATATTTCAGCTTTGTTCGGAGTTTTCTATATTGTATCATTCGTCTATGCGATCCTTGAATATGGAGAAATCAGGGTGCTTGACCTTGCTGCTATCATCATTTTGTTCTGGGCTTCCTCACTGCTTAGACGAAAACACTTTTCTGGCCAAGAGGTAAATGCTCGAGAGTAGGTTACCGATCCGATCTATTCTTTAAAATTCTAAAAAGTCCTAAGTGTTGTGAGCATAAATTATAAGGCTGACTTAGGTTATGAAGGGAAGGATAGATACGACCGCTTTATAGGCAAAATAAATTCCTAACCCCATTAAAAATAGACTCGAACATACAGATATCGCTCTCAATATTCGTGGTTTCAGAATACCTTTGCTAAAATGAACGGTAAGCGCTAAATTTAAATTCCATAATCCTACTCCAATAAATATGGCACTGCTTATATAGAAAGCTTTTATTACATTATCTTCTTGAAAAGTTTCACTTAAAGCAGAACCATAGATCCCAAGCCAGAACAGGATATTTAATGGATTAAAAGCTGCCAGGGATAGACCGGTTAGGTAAGGGCCAAGGAGTCCTATGCGTAAATCTTTTTCCCTGTTAGATGAAACGGTAATATCATCGTTTTTGCTAAAGAGGCTTTGGAACCCAGTATAAGTTAAGACAAGAGCGCCAAGGACTAATAGAAAGACTTGAACTGAACCTAAAGTTAAGTATTCGGATAATCCCTTATACATCAGAAACATAAGTGTTAGGTCAGCTGTCATTCCTCCTGCTCCTACAAATAGGGAGGGCCAGAATCCCTGGTAAATTCCCCTTCTGATAATTTCTAAATTTATCGGTCCAATAGGAGCGGCAATCGATAAACCAAGAAAGATTTGTCTGATCAATAGTAAAAACATGGCATGTCCTCCTTCTTTACATTAAATGAAAGAACCATGTAATTTAGAAGGATTAAAAGTGGTGGTCAACACATCTTTTTTGAGAATTAATCGGACGAACAGTAAAAGGATGGAGAATTCTTTAAAAGTAGGCTCTATTAAACTTCCGTATTGATTTTAAGGTAAAGCTCCCGTTTGTTGAAGACTCAGTTTCGAGATAATCGGGGCCCGTTACGTTAAATGGAGAAGTGCTGGTGGGGAAATAACTCGCTTTCCTATGGGGGAACGGTGAGCTTCCTCGCTCGTTTCACTCCTGCGGGATCTCATCTAGTTCCTTCTTCCATGGGAGTCTCGCCATTTTTCCACCAACCCAGCCATTTCTTATGAACGGACCTTGCTATAGGAGATAGAAGCCATGCTGCATCTGCTTCCAATGCTTATATAACAGGGTTTCTACAGCTAAACACACGTAAAGACCAGTGTGAATCATAGATGATCCTTGTTCATTGGAAGGCATTTATGCATAGAATTTTGAGCCCCTTCTCCACCCAATAACTCGAAACTGAGTCTTCAACTATCCGGCCCTATTGCGTAATAAGCCTCATATGAAAAATGCATAATAAACTAAACAGAGCTTAAAATAAAAAAGGTTTTCACAAGTTTAAATATACTCGTGAAAACCTTTTTGTATTTATCGGGATGAAATTACAGACCTTTAATAAGCATTTTGTCCAATTCACGAACTTGATCGTAAGACTCAACAAGTTCTTCGGGCACAAGGGTTCTTCCATAATCCCAGGCATTGGTTTCTATGATGGATTTTAATTCTGCAATTTCTTCATCGCCACCGTACATGAGTGTTCTCAGGTCGTGTTTGTGTTTCTTAAAAGTAAGGTAGTAGCCAATCTCGTGATAAAGAATAATTTTAACAAGATTTTCTTCGCTCTCTTTTATTTTAACCTTACTCATATAACCATTTACTTCCAGGTAATGAAAGCGGATAGTATTTGTAGAAACATTGTAACTCATTGGTGCTGAGAGACTATTGTTAGATTCGTAGTTTATATCTAAGCGATGCTGCTCTAAAGTAGTTTTAATGATTTCCTCGATATCCCATATGTATAGCATTTTGTTCACCACAACCCTTTCAAGTCATATTTCGATTCACTATATAAAATTTACCCTATAATTTCTTAATATAATCGAAATTCGTATCAATTGAAACTATGACAGATCTCATCCGAAAATTCAAAGTACAGCTATTCTAAAGGTTCTTTTCTGAAGACTAAACGCTAAGGACTAATAATGACTCCATGAAGGAAATAAAAATTTTAGATATTATCATATAAAAAAAGCCTGTTATCCGTTATTGGATAACAGGCTTTAGTAGTAAACAACTTAGGTGACCCAACCATGTAAGAATCATCCTAGATCCTACATATTTAATTAACTTGCTCATACTCAGAAGAATGATTCTAAGGAGAATTCGTTTCCTTCTTCATCTTGGTTAAGTCTAATTTGTAAAAAATGGTAACAGGTTGTTTCAACAGGTTGACTACCTCTTCAAAAAAGTCTCCTAACTGTCTTGAAGGGTCATGGTCTAACGAGTGAAACGCAGTGGATTTAATCCACCCATAATTGAGCGTAGTTTCGGACTCGACCTTAGTTTGGGCTGATTGCATCCTTTACACAGGAAATGTGTTCCCTTTACTGTCAGTCTGAGTCAAGGTTCGCTTGGAAACGAACTCGCGATGGTTGAGCCACCTAAGTTGTTTAAGTTTTTTCTTATCTTCTTTACACTTTTATTATACCACTACTTCAGTAATCTTGAAAAGGTAATTTGTGTCGTATTTGTTAACGTTTACATTAGCTTGAGAAAACGAAGCAGAATCCAGGCAGGCGGGAACCTGCTTCGCTGGTTAGTGAGAGATATGATTTAAAATCTGACGAGCATAGGTCACGTGCTCTTGAGAGGGAGGTTCAATTCCGTCCAGCTTATATGGCAGCCCTAGCTCCCTCCATTTATAGACTCCCATAAGATGGTAAGGAAGAACTTCAACCTTTTCTACATTGGATAGTGTTTGAATGAAATCAGCTAAGCCATGTAAATATTCCTCCTGGTCATTAATCGTAGGGACCAGTACATGCCGAATCCAAACGGGTACTTGATTCTCAGATAAATAGGTGGCAAAATCCAGAATATGGGCGTTGGAAAGCCCTGTTAAATCTTTGTGCCGTTCTTGGTGAATATGTTTCAAGTCAAGCAGCACCAGGTCGGTATAGGTAAGTATTTCATCCAGTTTCTTAAGAAACTGGGGAGAACGATTAAAGCAGCCTCCTGAAGTATCAATGGCTGTATGGACATTCATCTTTTTCAACTCTTTAAATAGTTCGGCTAAAAAATCAATTTGAAGCAATGGTTCTCCTCCGCTCACTGTCACACCTCCTCCGGTAGCCTTGAAAAAGGGGAGGAAATCCTTAATATCCTGAAGGATTTCCTGGACAGTCATTTCTTTTCCACTCCTTATCTTCCAAGTATCAGGATTGTGACAGTACTGACATCTAAGCAGACAGCCTTGAGTGAAAATAATGTAACGGAGGCCGGGTCCATCAACAGCTCCACAAGTTTCTATAGAATGAATACGTCCGCTCATGGGATCAGCCTCCTTTCCAGAAATGGGGTGGTTAATCGTTCACTAATACAATTCTTCCATTGATTTTACCTGCTTCAAGCTCAGCAAAAATTTCATTAATATCTTCTAATCTTTTTGTCTCAACGATAGTTTTTACTTTTCCTTCAGCTGCAAACTGTAAAGTCTCTTGTAAATCCTTTCTGGTTCCGACAATGGATCCTTCAATACTGACTCCATTTAACACCGTATCGAATATTGGAACTTCCATCGTTTCCGGAGGCAGTCCAACCGCTACGCATTTACCACCACGTTTAACTGCCCTGTAGGCCTCACCGAAGGCTTGTTTAGAAACAGCCGTACAGATAGAAGCCTGGACGCCTCCGATTTCGCGTTGGATAAACTCTGCAGAGTCCTCAGTTAGGGGGTTAATGGTCCTATTTGCACCTAATTGCTGTGCCAATTCCAATTTTTCATCAAACGGATCAACGGCTATAACGTTAAATCCCATAGCCTTGGCGTATTGAACAGCTACATGTCCAAGGCCGCCAATTCCATAAATGGCTACCCAATCTCCAGGTTTGGCATCTCCTACCTTTAAAGCCTTGTAAGTGGTCACCCCAGCACAGAATAGAGGAGCAGCTTCAACGTAAGTCAAATTATCTGGAATTTTGACAATGTAATCTGCATGAGCGAGACAGTACTCAGCATAACTGCCATCAACAGAATATCCTGCATTCTGTTGATCTTTACAAAGTGTTTCACGTCCTGAAAGGCAGTATTCACAATGTCCGCATGCGGAATAAAGCCACGGGATACCTACCCGATCGCCAACTTTTACATGGGTGACACCGGGTCCGGCCTCTACAATCTCTCCGACGCCTTCATGGCCGGGGATTAAGGGAAGGTTTGGCTTTACTGGCCAATCTCCATGGGCTGCATGTAAGTCTGTATGACATACTCCACTGGCTTTAACTTTCACCAGTACTTGGCCATGTTCGACTTTGGGTACAGGTACATCCTGCATTTCTAAATCTTGTTTAAAATCATGCACAACAGCTGCCTTCATTGTATGGTTGAAGTGGGGCATTTTGTTTCCTCCTTATGAGCTCATTCACATTATTTTTATAAGCTGTTATGAAAAGTGCGGGAGATAACATCCTGCTGCTGCTCCCGGGTTAGTTTGATAAAGTTGACAGCATATCCCGAAACGCGAACGGTAAGCTGTGGATATAGTTCAGGATGATCCATCGCATCCATAAGCGTTTCCTTATTAAAGACGTTCACGTTTAAATGGTGGCCACCTTTTATGATATAACCGTCAAGCAAGCCCGCGAGATTAGAGTATTGTGTGTCTTCTTCTTTCCCTAAAGCATGAGGGACAATAGAAAATGTATTAGAAATACCATCGAGCGCATATTCAAACGGAAGCTTTGCGACTGAGCTTAAAGAAGCAAGTGATCCGTGAGAATCCCGTCCGTGAAGAGGGTTTGCTCCTGGAGCAAAGGGTTCGCCTGCTTTGCGACCGTCTGGTGTACTTCCGGTCAGTTTACCGTAAACGACATTGGAAGTAATGGTTAAGATGGACTGAGTCGGTTCAGCTTTTCTATAGGTGTGATGAGTTTTAATTTTATTCATAAACTGCTTTGTTAGACTCACGGCAATTTGATCCACACGGTCATCATTATTTCCATATTGGGGATAGTCCCCTTCGACAACATAATCGACTGCCACTCCTTGTTCATCGCGTATCACTTTTACTTTTGAGTATTTAATTGCACTTAAAGCATCAGCTACTACGGATAAACCTGCGATACCGCAAGCCATTGTACGGTGGACATCACGGTCGTGAAGCGCCATTTCGATACGTTCGTAGCTGTATTTATCATGCATGTAGTGAATAACATTCAACGTGTTTACATAAAGTCCTGCTAACCATTCAAGTATGTTATTGAACCTTGACATTACTTCATCATAATCCAAGTACTCTGTAGTGATCGGTTTGTAAGGAGGAGCAACTTGGATTTTTAATCGTTCATCGATCCCACCGTTAATGGCATAAAGCAGGGCTTTAGCAAGATTTGCCCGGGCTCCGAAAAATTGCATTTGCTTGCCAATTGCCATAGGCGAAACACAACAGGCAATACCGTAATCGTCACCGTACCGTTCTCTCATTACATCGTCATTTTCATATTGAATAGAACTCGTCTGAACCGACATTTTTGCACAATATTTTTTAAAGTGTTCTGGCAGTCTTACTGACCAAAGAACAGTTAAATTCGGTTCAGGTGCCGCTCCTAAATTGGTTAACGTATGCAGAAATCGATAAGAATTTTTCGTAACTAGAGGCCGTCCATCAAGCGTAACACCCGCTAATGATTCCGTTACCCAGGTTGGATCTCCGCTAAATAATTCATTATACTCAGGAGTTCTCGAAAACTTCACAAGCCGGAGCTTCATTATAAAATGGTCTACAAGTTCCTGGGCTTCTTGTTCAGTTAAGAGACCTTCCTCTAAGTCTCTTTCAATATAGATATCAAGAAAAGTAGATACACGTCCCAGACTCATAGCTGCACCGTTTTGTTCTTTAATCGCTGCTAGATATCCTAGATACAACCATTGGAAAGCTTCTTGAGCATTCTCAGCAGGGCGTGATATATCGAAACCATAGGCGGATCCTAGTTGTTTTAATTCCTTAAGCGCTCTAATCTGCTCGCTTGTTTCTTCGCGATCACGAATGATTTCTTCGGTCATAGTGTTTTCCATCAGTAGTAAATCCTGTTTTTTGCCTGCAATAAGACGGTCAACACCATAAAGAGCCACTCTCCGGTAATCCCCTATAATTCTCCCACGCCCATATGAATCTGGGAGACCAGTAACGATTCCAGCTTTCCTTGCAAGTTTCATTTCAGGGGTATAGGCATCAAAAACGCCTTGATTATGTGTTTTCCGATACGTGGTGAAAATGGTTTCTACTTCTTTATCCACCTGAAAACCATAAGATTCTGCTGCTGTGGAAGCCATTCGAATTCCGCCATAAGGCTGTAACGAACGTTTAAAAGGAGCGTCTGTTTGAAGACCTGTCACTTTCTCTGCGGATTTATTTAAGTAACCAGGTCCATGGGAGGTAATGGAAGATACGATTGAAGTGTCTAAATCTAAGACGCCGCCATTTTCTCTTTCCTGTTTCGATAAATCCAATACTTGATCCCATAAACTTAGAGTATCTGCTGTCGGATCTGTTAAAAAATCCTCGTTTCCCTCATAGAGGGTAAAATTCTTCATTATGAAATCACGTACATTAATTTCATCCTGCCACTTACCAACTTGAAAACTGCGCCATCGATCTCCTTTTTTCCTATCATAGAGAACCTTCATTTCAAGTAACCACCTTTCTAATTAGAAATCACATAATAGTGGTGAAATAGACTTGTGCAATAGTGAGCAATCATTTTCTTACTCTGATTATATACTAATTAATTCTATTAAGAATCTTTTTTTGCAAACGTTCTCAAAATGTTCAATTCTATTTTTGAAGAAGGTATAAGAATAGGTCCCAGTGAACTTTTTGAAACATAAAAAAGTTAATGCTTTATAATGAAACTGGACATCAACCGATGTTTTGTAAACAATCATGTATATACATAGGGATGGAGGGATGGTCTGGTGAGGAGGGTGCAAGTCAACTTATATGATGAAACATGGCCTCTCAGATATGAAGCAGAAAGAAAAAAATTAGAGCGGATCTTTCAATCTGAATTAATCGATATTTTTCACATCGGCAGTACGTCTGTTGCAGGTCTAAAAGCAAAGCCTGTAATTGACATCATGCTGATCGTTAAAGATATAGCATGGGTTGATCAGCGTAACCAGCAAATGAGAATGATAAATTACAAGCCCAAGGGAGAGCATGGAATGACAGGCCGTAGATTTTTTCAAATAGGAGGGAATCAGCGAACGCATCATGTGCATGTGTTTGAGCAGGGAGACTCGAATGTTACCCGCCACCTTGCATTTCGAGATTATCTTCGTTCCCATTCAGAAGTAAGAAAAGAGTATGGAAACTTAAAGCAACGTTTAGCCATGCAGTTTCCTAATGATTTGGATTCATATATAGAAGGTAAATCACAATTTGCGAGCGAGATAGAAAAGAAAGCTCTGGAATGGTGTGAGTCTAACTAATTTGAATGACAATTTTATAGCACGTGGTAGGAGTTTACTTATGATCCCCTTAAGGAAAACAAAAAGATACAGCAATATCCCCAATGAGGAGTGATCTATATTAATTTATTTTCAAATAAAGGAAAAGTAGCAATCGTAACAGGTGGAGGAAGCGGCATTGGCTGGGTAATGGCTGAGACGCTAGCCGAAAGCAGCGCCATTGTTGTTCTGCTCGGAAGAACGAAAGAGAAATTAGAAATAGCGGCAAGGAAAATAGAAGAGAAAACCGGGGTTCGTATAGACTTAATGGTCTGCGATGTGACGGATAATGAATCGATTAAAATGACAATTGAGAAAATAAATAAGGAGTACGGTCAGATTGACATCTTAGTAAATAATGCCGGCACCACCTCACAAGGAACGGTTCATACACTTAGTGAAAATGATTGGAATCATGTGATGGATACGAATTTGAAGTCTGTATTCTTCATGAGTCAGGCCGTTGCTCCTTATATGAAAGAACAAGAGTATGGTCGGATTATTAATACGGCCTCTGTAGCCGGCGACGTGAGTTTGTACTTCAGTTCTGTCTACGGAACTAGTAAAGCAGGCGTCATTCACCTGACCAAACAACTGGCTGGTGAATTAGCGGGGAGTAACATTACAGTGAATGCGATTAGCCCCTGGTTCTTCAAAACAGATTTTAATCGTGAAAAATTGGAGAATGATGAATTTAGATCTATGATTGAAAACAGGACTCCTATGAAGCGACTTGGTCAGTTAGAGGAACTCAAAACATCAATTCTCTACTTTACTTCAAGAGGATCCAGTTATACGACAGGCCAGAATATGTTTATCGATGGAGGCATGACAACCTTCGGCTTGTAAAATTATGTTTTTATAGAACTGGAAGGATTACTATCCTAGTTTTTTGACGTCCTTAAAAAACTACTCCATTAGTATTTTACATTTATTGTATATAGTTTGGTTAAACATTCATGCTGATTTTTCATAAGAGGCTTATGTACTGGAGTGCCCCTATCCAGAAAGTCAATATACATGCCGATGGTAAGCGATCCGTTATCTCAGATACGATTTATTACTTGAAAGTTACGAAACTGGGTATTCAACAGTAACAGATTCATTAAAAAGCCAGCACGTAAATGTAATTGAACCAATTAGAATGGAAAATATAAAATGTTTGAGGTAAAATAAGTATATGTTAGAAAATTCTGATATTAATTTCATAACTAACTATTTAAGAGAGGAAGCGGGGTATGGGCTTACGTATGTTTACATGCGTGGTGGTTTGTTTCGTGGTTCTGTTTGGGTTTTACGGAGAGAGTTCAGAGGCAGCTGAAACTACGAGCTACTTTGTAGATAAGGAAAAACTGCCATTTGATGCACCTAATGGAATAGAAACAGATAGGTATTGGGGTGTACATAACGGAGCAGGTTATAGAATTGAAGTCCCTAAAAAGTGGAATGGGGAGCTCGTTCTTTACGCTCATGGGTATCGAAATGCAGAGGTTAAAGAGTTAACAGTAGATAATCCAGAAAATTTAAGGAAATACCTTCTGGAAAAAGGGTATGCGTGGGGGGGCATCCAGCTATAGCACCAATGGTTATGATGTGAAACAGGGAGTCATGGACACCCATGCTCTTGGGAAGTTCTTCAACGGAAAAATCGCGAAGCCGAAGCGCACTTATATAGTGGGACATTCTATGGGGGGACACATTACAGGGGTTCTAATTGAGCAATTTCGCAATGAGTACGATGGAGCAATGCCTATGTGTGGTGTAATGGGGGATAACGAATTATTTGACTTTTTTGCAGATTTTAATCTTGCTTCCCAGGTCCTAGCAGGAATAGACCCTATTTTCCCAGCGGAAGAAAACTATCAAACCAGTGTAGTTCCTAAAATAAAACAAACAATCGGTCTTAATACAGGTTTACTCACTTCAGAAGGAGAAATGCTTCAAGATCTTACGATGTATTTATCAGGCGGTGAACGGCCCTTGTTCGATCTTGCGTTTTCGAACTGGGATAATTTTCTATTCATCCTATACCGTTCAGACTTCTCCTATGGAACACCAGGCAATATCATCGATAATACAGATTCTACCTATCAACTTGATTCCAATCCATCATTATCGGTGGAAGAGATGTACTTAGCTGAGAAGATACCTGAGATTACTGCTGATCCTCAAGCCCGAAATAAGAATGGTCTGTCAAAAATACCCAGAATATCAGGGGAACTTCATCAGCCTGTACTTACACTTCATACTTTAGGTGATCTATTTGTACCTTTCTCTATGGAACAGTTATATGCTGAGAAAGTAGCTGCAAATGGAGATTCAGATTTACTTGTTAGCAGGGCTGTTCGAGCTGTAGGTCACTGCGAGTTTACTCCAGCAGAAGAAACAGAAGCTTTTGCTGATTTAACAGATTGGGTTGAAAACGGGATAAAACCTGAAGGTGATGGTATATTGGATCCGGAAGTGGTTAGTCAGGCTGATTTTGGAATAAAGTTCACGAATCCTATACGTATGTATGACCCGCTATTCTCATTAAATGAAGAATAATTTCAAAAAACAGTCAGCATAATGCTGACTGTTTTTTTATCGAAAGAGAATGATGTTTAGATCTCATTATCCATGTTCGTTAAATCTGAAAGACCTTTTTTATCTCTGGATCCTCGACCATTCATCACGCTGTATGCTGCAAAGCCAATACCAATTGAACCGAGCAGCGGCCACCATTGTACATTTCTTCTCATTAAACTCAACTCTCCTCTTTAACACTTGGCTTTTTAAGCCTTTCCTATTATGAGTAGGGCAGGCTTGACTTATGTGTGGGAACTTTTCTCATACCCAAGGAGAGATATTGAATACGTGAACACGTTGTACAAAGAATCTGCACTTATTGATCGCGTCTTTCTTCAGAAGGCTCTTCATCTACGTCTGGTTCTTCCTCATCCATATTAAAAGGAGTGTCTCTTTCACCAGGCTCCCTTACATCACGGGGATCTGCTCCCATGTCTGGTCCGCGATTCTCGTTCATACGATTCTCATCCATACGACCGTTATCCATACGGTCATCCATACGATCGTAATTCATACGGTTTTGATTGTCTCCATAACGCATTGGGTCGTAATTTACGTCCTCAGGCTGGTTATTCATCTGATTATCGTCGTCCATTGCACAAGCAGTTAGAAGTCCAGTAGACATAACGATAGACAACGCTAATAACATTAATTTCTTTTTCATGTCGTAACCTCCTTTTCTCAATTAGTTTGAAGCATATTTAATATCTGCACATTCACCCATTTTTACTCGTAACTTTGATGAAAACTATATGAATATGAGTCCTTACAGTCCGCTTCTTGACATATGACAATGTGTCACTTATAGTGGCTCTTGTGCTGAATGTGACATGGTGTCATTTTATTGAGTAAGGAGTTAGATGAATGCCTAAACAAACCTTTTTTAATTTGAACGATGATAAAAAAAATAGGCTGGTTGAAGCTGCGCGGGAAGAGTTCTCACGTGTGTCTTTATACGAGGCTTCTATCGCCAGTATTCTAAAGAGAGCTGAGATTCCACGAGGGAGTTTTTATCAATATTTTAGGGATAAGGAAGATGCTTTTTTCTATTTGTTAAATGAGCATGCTGAAGAACGTCATAAGAATTTCATTGAAAATTTAAAGGCGTTTAACGGAGATCTGTTTCAAGCGATGACAGAGGTTTATAAAACGGTTTTCCAATTCTCAAGAGAAAACGGGAATAGTAATTTTATCAGGAATGTACTAATGAATATGAATTACAAAATTGAACATGCGTTTACAAAAAATTTAACGAAGCAGAATATTGAACACCGTTTCCAGGATATTTATCAACTCGTAGATATGGAAGCTCTTCATGTTTCTAATGAAAAAGAATTTTATCATCTCATGCAGATTCTCATTGCGGTAACGTTTCATAATTTAGTTCATTGTGTATCCAATGAATTCTCAGAGACAGAAGCGCTGGATAAATATATTTCTGAACTCAGTTTATTAAAAAAAGGACTTGTTAAATAATCGTCATCTATTGAATGGAAAGAAGGAAATTATATGTCTAATCAACAAGAAACAGGACCGGAAAATATAAATAAAGTTCCATTGATTATCGTACTTCTCTCTGGTGCTTTTGCTGCAATATTAAATCAGACGTTACTAGGAACGGCTTTGCCTCATATAATGAGGGATTTGAACTTGGAAGCCAGTACAGCTCAGTGGCTGACATCCATTTTTATGCTGGTAAATGGGGTCATGATTCCGGTCACTGCTTTTCTCATTGAACGTTTTACCACTAGAAAGTTATTCCTTACAGCGATGGGTTTATTTGCAGCTGGAACGCTGGTGTGTGCAGCAGCCCCCAATTTCTCTATATTAATGCTGGGGCGAATTATCCAGGCTTCTGGGGCTGGAATTATTATCCCGCTCATGCAAACCATTTTGTTCCTCATATTCCCTGTTGAAAAACGCGGGTCAGCAATGGGAATGTTCGGACTAGTGATCTCATTCGCTCCAGCCATCGGACCTACTCTATCCGGCTGGCTGGTCGAACAGTTCCCATGGAGAAGTTTATTTTTTGTGATATTGCCAATTGTAATCATTGATTTTATTCTAGCTTACTTCATATTAAAAAATGTAACCAAGCAGTCATATCCGAAACTGGATGTATCCTCCATTATTCTTTCCTCTTTAGGGTTTGGAGGACTATTATACGGATTCAGTGTGGCCGGCACAAACGGATGGGGGAGTCAGCAGGTACTTATATCCATGGTAGTTGGTGCCGTTACATTGACGATGTTTATCCTTCGTCAGTTTAAGTTGAAACAGCCGATTCTTGAATTCAGGGTATTTAAGTTCAATATATTTACGCTTACGACAGCACTCGGGATGGTTGTATTTATCGCCATGATTGGAGCTGCCACCGTGCTGCCGATTCTGATGCAGGATATGCTGGGCTATAGTGCACTCGAATCGGGACTGGTGCTCCTGCCAGGAGCCTTAATTATGGGATTTATGAATCCAATTACAGGTAGACTTTTCGATAAGTTTGGTGCAAGATGGCTTGCTATCATTGGACTGTTTATTCTCACCGTTACAACATTTATGTTTGCAGATTTAACACCGCAAACGTCTCTAACCTATTTAACAGTGATTAACGCGGTACGCATGCTAGGTGTAGCAATGGTGATGATGCCGGTAACAACGGCTGGTTTAAACCAGCTTCCATCACGCTTAATTGCTCATGGTACAGCAATGAATAATACAATGCGTCAGGTTTCAGGTGCAGTAGGAACAGCACTTTTAGTCACAGTAATGACGACAGCGGCGCGTCCCGGAGAAGGAGTAGAGGGACTTGTTCATGGGGTTAATGTTTCATTCATTGTAGCAGGGATCTCGGCCATCATAGGTCTTGTTCTTTCCTTCTTTATAAAAAATCCTAAGCGGGACAAGGAAGACCACAATGAAACCACAACGAATGAAAGTGAACAGGATGTTGCACAAAGCTCATAGTTATTTAAAAAAGCGCAGATTCGGTTCTGCGCTTTTTTAAATCAAGCGAATTAGTGAATCCTACCTTGCTTTTATGGTAAGTAGATACGTAAACGCTCATAACTTAAAAAACAAAAATCAACTATATTGAATTTTCAGAAAAGTGTATTTATACTTGAGTTAGTGTTATTGTGCATTTTTTAAATCTTACATACCTACTGGTCAGTATTTACAAAAAGGAGGAAGCTATGGAAAGAAATACAGAAATACTTAGAGAGAAAAAGAGGAAAGCCCAGGAACATCGAGGGAAAAAACAGACGCCTTATAGTGCGAGAGAAAGAATTGATCTGCTTGCCGATCAAGGATCTTTTCTTGAATTAGGAGCTTTGGCTCATTCTCCGGTTTCTGGAATGGAGGAACGCACCCCTGCTGATGGTCTGATTGGAGGAATTATCCGCGTCGATGGGAGAGAGGCGGTTGTACAGGCGATGGATATATCGGTATTGTCTGGCACGGAAGGGGAAGTTCACCTTAGAAAAAATGAATTCTTTCACTCTTATGCAAAAAAAAGAAGACTTCCACTTTTTAATTTATGTGAAGGCGGAGGCTTAAGAATGCCTGATGGAATGGGCTCTGACGGAATCAGCGATAAGCTGTTTCCTTCCAGTCTGTTAGACCATGGCCGTGAAAGTCCAATTATGACAGCGATTCTGGGAGAAAGTTACGGCGGTCCGACGTGGATGGCTGTGACGTCAGATTTTGTTACACAAGTAAGAGGGGCAAGCATGGCTGTTGCTGGTCCACGTATGCTGGAGATTGCAAGTGGAGAAGAGATGTCCGCTGAGGAGCTCGGGGGTCCGGATATGCATGCCGTTTATACGGGGCAGATTGATCATATTGCTGAAGATGAAAAAGAAGCCATTGCAGCACTAAGAAGATTTTTCAGTTATATGCCTTCAAACGCTGATGAAACACCTCCCCGGAATCCACCCATCGATTCTGCTATGGAGCACTGCAATTTGGAAGAAACTGTACCTTCAAATTTAAGGCGGGCTTACGATATGCAATTACTCATTATAGGTTTATTTGATAAAGATTCATTCATGAATTTTCGATCCTTTTATGGTAAAGCTTTGATGACTGGACTGGCTCGATTAAACGGTCGTGTAACAGGAGTGATTGCAAGTCAGCCTCTGCATATGGCAGGGGCATCAGGACCTGAGGAATGTGATAAAGCCGTGGACTTTATCTGCCTCTGTGATTCTTATCATATTCCACTCATTTTTCTTCACGATACACCTGGATTTAGAATCAGCAGTCGCGCTGAAAAACAGAAAATGCCTGCAAAAATTATGAATTGGAATACAGCTTTAGCCAAATCAACGATACCTAAATTTTCAATCATTATCCGAAAGAGCATAGGAGCTGCGTATGGAAATATGTGTGGACCAGGAATGGGTGCAGATGTTGTAGCAGCTTGGCCATCAGCTGAAATAAATTTCACGGGTCCGGAAGTAGGGATTAATGTCGTATATGGAAAGCACATAAGAAAGGCTGAGCGACCTGAAAAAGAAAGATCTAAATACCTTGAGCAATGGAACTTTGATAGTTCCCCCTATAAGGCTGCAGGGAAATTCTTATTAGAAGATATTATTGAGCCAAACCAGACACGCTCTTTTTTAATACGGTTTCTAGAATCGTCAGGAGCTTCAGGCGATTTAAAAAGTAAAAGGCGACTGGCTGACTGGCCTATGTCTCATTGAGGAGGGATGGAAGTTATGAAAGAACACTTAAAATCATCCGCAGGCGCAAAGCTGTACAGTAGAGGGAAAAAACCTTTATTTCATTATCTACAGCAGCATGCAGAAGAACGGCCTGAAGATCCTGCGTACTTCTACTATGGAAGCAGTATAACGTGGCGGGATTTATTCAATCAGGTTCAAAAAGTGGCAGGATTCTTACGGCAAGCGGGCTTTGAAAAAGGAGATAGAATAGGATTATTTATGCAAAATAGTCCCCAGTACATTATTGGTCATTACGCCATCCAGTATATTGGAGCTGTGGTCTGTCCGCTTAACCCTATGTATAAAGCTAATGAGCTTGAATATCTAATTAAAGAAGTTGATATGTCAGGTATGTTTGCGGGAGAGGAGCTCCTGCCGGAAGTACGTAAGGTAAATGAACATTTAAAGCGTATTATTGTAATTCGTTATAAAGACTTGATTCCTGATACTTCCAGTTGGACGATTCCAAAAGATCTTAATAGTCCGGCTCTTGAACTTAATCCTAACGAAACAATGTGGGAAGAGATTATGCAGGAATCTCAATCATTGACCTATCCGGAAGATGTAAAGCTTGAAGACACAGCTCTGCTTGCCTTTACATCTGGCACAACCGGCCGTCCAAAGGCAGCCATGTTAACTTATGAAAATGCGTTGTACAAAACAGCAGCGGCTGTACAGGTTAATCAAGTAGATGAAAAAGAAACATGGCTTGCTGTCATGCCGCTATGCCATATCGCAGGGATGGTTATGGGGGTTAACATTCCTGTATACACTGGCGCGCCATGTGTATTGTTTGCTCGTTTCGATCCCATCTCGGTATTAAAAGCCCTTCGTGAGTACTGCGTTACCGTATGGTATAGTATTGTGCCGATGAATGATGCTATTTTGTCAATTGCCGAAGAGAATCAATTGGAGGACTTGAAGCTGAATCTATGTACTAGTTTTGGCATGCCGGTTACAGAGAACTTAGCTGAGAGATGGAAGGTAGTCGCACCTAACTGCAAGTTATTTGAAGCTTCATATGGGTTAAGTGAAACCCACACGGTAGATACCTATATGCCACAGGACAACATCAAATTCGGTTCTGTTGGTGTCCCGATCAGGGGGACCTCGATCGAGATTTGTGATCCAGCAACTGGTCAGGTACAGAGTGCTGGAAAATCCGGCGAGATTGTTATTCAAAGTCCGGGAGTATTTAAAGGTTACTGGGGAAGGCCGGAAGCTACAGCTGAAAGTCTTTCCGATGGGTGGCTGCGTACAGGAGATATTGGCTATTTGGATGGTGAGGGATATTTGTATTTTCAAGGGCGCATAAAAGAAATGATTAAATCGTCAGGTTTTAGCATATTTCCTGAGGATGTCGAAGCTTTACTGAAAGAACATCCGGCTATAGGACAGGTTGCTGTGATCGGCGTTCCTGACGAACATAAAGGGGAAGTTGTGAAAGCTTTTGTTATACCTAAGCCAGAGATATTAATTAACGAAAGTGATTTAAAATTCTGGGCTAAAGACAACATGGCTGCTTACAAGATACCTATGTACGTGGAATTTCGTAACTCGCTTCCTCAAACCGGTTCCGGTAAAATTCTAAGAAGAGTTCTGAAGGATCAACAGAATTAAAGCATGTACAAAGATGAAATATGCAGTCTTAACGGCATGTTATGCTGCTTTCACTCCAGTTTTCAAATTTCTAAGATGTTTCGATTTGATAAATAAAGGATATATTACGCTATACGAAAGATATAAATTTATTTTATTAATCATAAATTGAAAGATGAAAAAAGGAGATATGAAATATGCGGAATCAATTAAAGCATTTTATCAACGGTGAATGGGTAGAATCAACAGGATCTGAAACCTATGATGTAATAAATCCAGCTACGGAAGAAGTAATTGGAACAATTAGTATGGGTACAGAAGAAGATTTAGATAAAGCTGTAGATGCAGCAAAACAAGCACTTCCTTCATTTTCTCAAACTTCTAAAGAAGAACGTGTAGAAATGCTGGAGCGAATTGCTGCAGAATATGAGAAACGTAAAGATGATATTATTGAAACCATAACGGATGAGTTAGGATCGCCTCAGAAGATTTCAGAAAAAGTTCATTACACAATGGGCTACAATCATTTCTCACAAGCGGCAGAATCATTGAAGGATTTTTCTTTCATGGAAGATCGCGGTGGTCATACAGTAGTTAAAGAAACTATAGGTGTAAGTGGTTTAATTACGCCTTGGAATTTCCCTACCAATCAAACTTCGACCAAGATTGCCAGTGCATTTGCGGCAGGCAGCCCGGTTATCTTAAAACCAGCAGAAATGACTCCATTTGCTGCCATTATTTTAACAGAAATCTTTGAAGCAGCAGGAGTTCCAAAAGGTGTATTTAACTTAGTTAATGGCACAGGGGAAGTTATAGGAAACGGGATCAGCTCACACCCTGATATTGACTTTGTTTCCTTTACTGGATCAGGAGCTGTAGGGAAGAAAATCATGGAGAATGCTTCTGAGACTATTAAGAATTTTGCGCTCGAACTGGGAGGTAAATCTCCACTGGTTGTGTTGGAAGATGCTGATGTCGAAGTCGCAGCAAGAGCAGCCGTTAATCATATTGCAACGAACACAGGTCAAGTATGCTCAGCTGCTACGAGGGTGCTTGTTCCTAGTAAAATGAAGAAGTCTTTTGAAGAAGCTGTGCTGAAAGTTCTACCTGAATTCCCTGTAGGGGATCCAAGAGAGGATAACCTGATAGGTCCGTTGATTTCCAAGAAACAGTGGGATACCGTGCAGTCCTATATTGAAAAAGGTCTAGATGAAGGTGCATCTCTATTAACGGGAGGAACCGGTAAGCCGGATGGGCTTGACCAAGGCTATTATGCCAAACCTACCGTATTTACAGATGTTCAAAATAATATGGTAATTGCACAAGAGGAAATCTTTGGGCCGGTAACCACTATCATCACATATGATACGCTTGATGAAGCTATTGAAATTGCTAATGAAACAATTTATGGTTTAGCTGGTTACGTAATAGGCAACGACCCTGAAAATCTAAGAAAAGCAGCAACTGGAATTCGTGCAGGTCGTATCAAAGTGAACGACACTGAAGCTGATTTTTCTGCTCCATTCGGAGGGTATAAGCAATCCGGAATAGGAAGAGAATGGGGCGACTATGGTATTGAAGAATACTTGGAAACCAAAACTATACTTGGATTTCCTTCTTAAATTGAAATTATGAGGTGTTAAGGCACACCTCATAAGTAAAGAGGCACCCGGATTACTGGGTGCCTCTTTATTATTACTCCTGATCGAACCATAACGTGTCCTGGATATCTACTGAACCATTGTAATTAATGTGAATTTCTTCATCAGCTTTAATATCCCGGTAAGCATAGAAGTCAAACGTATCGTTATCAAAGTTAATGACATAGTTAGCGTTCGGCTCATAGGAATGGTTAAACATCATGCCGTACCCCAATACAAATGCTGTATGGTTTTCGCCGTACTCAAAAGCATAATCAGCCAGTCGGGTTTTTTCTATATGAACATGTTCCTCATTAGGATAAGGGATAACAGGGGCCTGATGAATGAGTGTGTTTTTCGGGATATCCTGATTCGCGAAGACACCTCTGTTTAAGTCTTCATCCGTAAGTGTAGAAGTTCTAATTTCAATCATGGGATCACCTTGCTTTCTTTTCAAGATCTTACTTTAACTATCTAAGCCTGACAGAAGTGTGAATGTAAATCAAATGACCAAAAATTCTGTAAAATTAATAGTTAAAGGAAAATTGAGGAAAAAATGTGTTAAACTTGTGAAAATAAAATCTTACAAAGGAATTGATAGTATGAAGATTTCAACTTGTCTATTGTTAATTATCTTCGTTATGCAGTTGTCCACTCTCATCAATAGTACGGTGTTTGATGGAGGGGGGAGCGGTGTCTTGCTTGCCGTACATACCACTTCATTTGTAGCAGCAATTGGGTTTTATGCGCAGATAAGGAGCGAAAATGGCTAATCTCAAAGGTAGCCTCTATAAATAGGGATCCGCTTTTAATTAATCTATTGATTTACAAAAAGTAATGGTTTATGAACGAAGCATTTTGCTGAGGGGAGAGGTTACCCTTTACTTAGGGTGAAAAACGATAGCGTCGTTATTTCAAAATACTTTCATAAGAAAACACACCTCATACAAAGGTGTGTTTTCTTATGAAAGTATTGGCTTAAACGTTATCTGGATACAAACCTGTTTTCTGTGATCCAAAATCTCCACGGATAGTTACGGGCTTCTCCAGAGTTGTCAATACCGATTCGTTTCCCTTTGGAAATATGTTCAGGGGAAAAGCCTTTTTTGATATACAGTGGTGATTGGTTCAGAGGATGTCCATAGTCCGATTTGATAATCCCTAAGGCTTTCGTTAATTTTCCGGGTCCATTTGTAAAGTCCTTTTCTTTTTTATCTCCTCTTCTTTCCTGTATCAGGTCCAAGCCTTCTTTGGGTTCGACCGCTCTAATTAAAACGGCCTCCGGGTGGTTTAATTCACCGCTTACTACATTCACCAGACAGTGTGTATGCATAACGTATGTGTAAACATAACCAGGCAGGCCAAACATTACTTCCGTTCGCTGCGTCCGCTTATTGTTAAAACTATGAGCTGCCCTGTCAACCGGACCAATATATGCTTCTGTTTCTACAATATATCCAGAAGCCGTGCCTTTCTCCGTTTCTTTAACTAATTCACAGCCCAAAAGAGATTTTGCTAGCTCTAAAGTAGGCTGTTCATAAAATTCTGCAGACAAAATGCTCATCATTGACCCTTCCTCTCCCAATTACGATTAGACATGAAGTTCATCAAATATATCATAAACCAGCCCTTTATTTCATTCAAAACTTTATAAATTGAAAAAGTGAAAAGATAAATATTTCCTGTAAAGTTCATCTTTTAGGTTTGAACATATAAAATAAAGGTTAATTCTGATGTATAAATTATATCTAAATAATTTACAGAGCGAAACATTTGATAAAGGGTGAGGGAGATGGATTCATCAAATATTTGGTTTACAATGTTATCCTGCATATTTTTCATGGGGCTTGTAGCTTTTATTTCTTACAAACAAACGAAAGGGAACACTAATAGTTCTGATGGTTATTTTCTTGCAGGAAGAGGACTGAGTGGAGGTTTTATAGCAGGATCTTTATTGCTAACTAATCTATCTGCTGAGCAATTAGTTGGATTAAATGGTCAAGCCTATCGCACAAATCTTTCGAACATGGCCTGGGAGGTAACGGCTGGTTTGTCAATTGTGTTAATGGGGTTGTATTTGCTTCCTAAATACATGAATTTATCCATTACTACACTACCTGAATTTTTAAGTAAGCGATTTGACGAGAGGGTAAGACGTTATACTGTTATACTTTTTATGGTTGGTTACGTGCTCGTAACAATTCCTTCCATGCTATACTCAGGTGCACTTGCTGTCTTGAAATTATTTAATGTGCCAGAGCTTCTTGATATTTCATATACTCAATCCGTATGGGTGGTTATTTGGGCTATAGGCATTATAGGAGCAGTATACGCTATCTTTGGAGGACTTAAAGCCGTCGCTGTATCCGATACGGTTAATGGAATTGGTCTACTGATTATAGGAGCACTCGTACCAATATTAGGGTTGATTACTTTAGGAGACGGAGAACTTTTAAATGGTGTGAAAACAATGACCACTAATCATCCAGAGAAGCTGAATGCGATAGGAGGGCCGGAGGATTCGGTTCCTTTTGGAACTATATTTACAGGTCTTATCTTTGCAAATATGTTTTACTGGGCATCTAATCAGTATGTCATCCAGCGTACTCTTGGCGCGAACAGCCTGAAAGAAGGTCAAAAAGGGGTGATTTTTTCAGGTTTTTATAAATTACTAGTTCCTCTTTTTATGATGATTCCCGGAGTAATTGCTTTTCATCAATACGGAGGAGATTTGAAATCAGTGGATCTGGCTTATCCGACTCTTGTGACAAATGTTCTTCCACCATACCTTTCTGGTTTCTTCTTAGCTGTTCTCCTTGGAGCAGTGCTTAGTTCATATAATTCTCTACTAAATAGTGCAGCTACCATGTTTGCGCTCGATGTTTACAAGCCTGCGTTCAATGAGGATGCTTCAGAACAGAAATTAATAAAGGTGAGTAAACAATTTGGGAGCATTATCGCGCTCGTAACATTCTTTATCTCTCCGCTGCTCATGAATGCGCCAAATGGTTTGTGGGACTTAATAAGAAAGTTTACCGGCTTCTTTAATATTCCTATTATTGCTGTAGTGCTGGTAGGAGTCCTTTCCAGAAAAGTTCCTGCGGTGGCAGCTAAAGCGGCAATAATATTTCATGTTTTTGCTTATTACTTAATGGTGTGGGGATTCACTCATCTATTTGGAATTGCCGTTAATATTCATTTCATTCACATTTACGGCATTCTTTTTGCAATAGAAGTTATAATTATGCTTACTTTCGCTTACTTTAAGCCGAGAACTAAGGCGTTTAAGTTTTATAATAGCCCGCAGATTAACATGACACCATGGAAGTACAGTGTAGCTACTTCCGTTATATTAATTGCAAGTATAGGTGCCACTTATATAGTTTTTTCTCCTATTGGTGTAGCCTATTCGGGAGGGATTGTCTCTCCTTATTTCTGGCCGGTACTTATCGGTCTTGTACTTGCAACTATTGGGTTAGTCATACTTTCCATTAAAAAGTGGCAGAAAAAGTATGCAGATGTATTAAGCTATAGAGAGAAGAAGGATGAAAGACCAATAGAAAATGTTCAGTAATCAGATGCTCCCTATTAAGGGAGCTTTTTAAATGGAAAAAAATATGGCTTAGAAAGGTAATGTTTAACACAAGTTTATTTCGGTAACATACATTTTGAAATCGAAATAAAATTGGAAGAGTTAGAATATATTTAGGAGGCTAGTCATTGACGAATTTACAAGATCAAGTAGTTATTATCACAGGAGCATCCAGTGGAATCGGTGAGGAAACGGCGAAAGAACTTTCCTCTAAAGGAGCTAAACTTGTATTAGCAGCAAGACGTGAAGATCGGCTGGAAGAATTAGCGACAAAAGTAAACGATGATGGCGGTCACGCGATATACAAAGCAACTGACGTAACCAATTATGATGAAATGGAAGAGCTTGCTGAATACGCTCAAAAAGAACTGGGCCAAATAGATGCCATTGTAAATAATGCGGGTTTGATGCCACTTTCTTTACTAAATAAACAAAAGGTTAAAGAATGGGATCAAATGATCGATGTAAATATTAAAGGTGTGCTATATGGAATATCTGCCGTGCTGCCTCATATGCGCGAACGCAAAAAGGGACACATCATTAATATTTCTTCCGTGGCTGGACACGTAGTCTTTCCGGGAAGCGCTGTATACAGTGGTACAAAATTCGCTGTGCGTGCGATTACGGACGGGCTGAGAATGGAAGAGTCTGCAGAGAGTAAGATCAGAGCAACGATCATTTCGCCTGGAGCGGTTTCTACTGAACTGACATCTACCATTACAGATGAAGATGTAAAAGGTGGAGTAGACGAACTTTACGAACAGGCGATCTCGCCGGACAGCATTGCCAGGACAATACGTTATGCTCTGGAAGAACCAGCAGAAGTTACTATTAATGAAATTGTAGTACGACCAACAGACCAAACCACATAAACAAAAAAGCAGCCTGCCACAGGCTGCTTTTTTTTGTTCCAAAACCTGGTACCTCAGGTCATACAGATTATGGATGATTATAAGGGCTCCTTAGTCATGTATAGCTAGCACATCCAATAGTTTAATATTGGTATAAAAAGGAATGGCATTATTGAACACATTAAGGAGTGATATCATGGAAAGAAAAGCCCATACTATACTAGAGGAATACCGTAATGGAATTGAACAACTATCGGAGCATCTGCCCAAAACCATCCAGGAGTACAATCGATTCACTGGCGAAGCATTTAATGATGGAGAAGTTACAAAAGCAAATAAACACTTAATGGCACTGGCAATTAGTTTGAAAGAAGGAGACGAACCCAGCATTACTTACCATATGGATCAATGCGTAGCAATGGACTGCTCGGATCAGGAGATTTATGAATCTATGGGTGTAGCTGCTGCATACGGTGGTGGTGCGGCTATGAGTCAATCCGTCACGAAAGGTTTTGAAATCTTAAAACAGCTCCGAACCCAATCTTAAGCTACCTGGCAGGCTGCCGTATTCCTCCTAGAAGAAGGGTGCGGCAGTTTTATTTCTCTAAAGCTTCGGTTCTGAATGTTATGATTCTTTAACTTGGAAGGAATAGCTTAAATAGAGGATTAGAGTGTTAGAAAAAAAGAAAGACCAGGGGCTATGTGTGGAGCGAGGGATAGAGGTTTATAGAATATAAACTAAAAAGCTTTTAAAGATCCTATTTAGGAAAACAATGGGCGGGAATATAGGCTTGCTAGTTTAGTATAAAATTAAAATGATAAAGGATAATCGGCGAGGCGCTTTATAAGTTGGATAATCTTATAATGCGAAAAGAATTTTTCATTAGAGATTAGATTCCCATTGTGATTTCAGTATTTTTCTTTCCATTAAAAAATCAACGTCTTTTGACTACTTAAGTCATGCAGACGTTGATTCCATGGAACGGCTTGGGTACCGTTATCCTTTATTTGCTTTCTTCTCATAGCTATATGTCACCACTTAATTCTCTTATTTTCTTTTGTTTTTACGAAAAGGCATAAGAAGTTTGCCGCTTTTAGTTCGCTTCACTTTTGTGGAAGCAGACAGTTGGGATCCCTTGGCTTCCGGGCTGTTTTTGTAGTCCTCTTCAAATAGCTCGCGAGCCTTGGAATAAAGCATGGTCATTTTAATGACCTCCTTTTTAATAATGGTTATCATTCAATCAGCTTTACTCTTCTTAACTGTTGAATTAATGAAAATTTTACTCTCTAGTAAGGGGGTAACGCAATAGTTTTTTTAACTTTTTTTTCGACAAATTTTTGGTTATTTTCCAACTATCTTTTTTCCAATTTATAGAACAGGAAAATAATAACAAAACACGCATAATTACTATAGCGATACGACTTTAATAAGCTTCCGTATTTTTAAATATCATTCAAAATTTCTGGCGTTGAAAAATAGGATAAAAGTCACGGATTTTTCGCAAACCTATAGAAAACCTATCGAGAAGCTTTTGAAAGTTTATAGGCATAAACCAATGGGAATTTACAACAAACAAAGGTGCTTTAGTATCATAAAGTGTGAACAAAGGATGATATCATATAATGACTAACAAAGAAGTGATTTTTAAAAACCTATTCCTAGGGACCATTTATGGCCCCGGGAGTCAATACGTATCCTCAGTAGTATATGATTCTCGTGAGGCAGAAGAAGGCGATGCTTTTGTATGCATTGCTGGTGAAAAGCATGATGGACATCTGTTTATTGAACAGGCTATTCAAAACGGTGCAAACACCATCATTGGTTCCGAGAGTGAAAAGTTACACATGTATTCGACTTTTTATAATCATATAAGCTTTATATGCGTGCCCGAAACTAGAACGGCTCTAGCCCAGTTAGCTTCAACCATTTATGATTCCCCATCGAACTCCCTCTACACCATTGGCGTCACAGGAACCAATGGAAAAACAACCGTTTCGTCTTTCCTATATTCGCTATTAAACGACCTTCGTATGCGCACAGGTAGTTTAGGCACGGCTGGAATATGGGATGATGAGAAAAAGACAGAGTTTAAGCAGACGGTACCTACGACTCCTGAAGCTCCTGATATTCACCGAGTTTTGCATTATTTTAGAAAAAGAGAGATGAATACTGCAATCATTGAATCCACTTCGATAGCGATTGAGCAGAAGCGCTTGGCCACAATCCATTTTGATGTAGCCGTTCATACCAATTTGACTCCTGAACACTTAGAATTTCACGGTACTATGGAAGCTTATAAACAAGCGAAAATGAAGCTGTTTGATCAGTCCAAGAGTGCAATTGTTAACGCAGATGATCCCCAAATGGCGGAAGAATTAATTAGAAGTTTCAAAGGAACTTTAATCACATATGGGATTGAGGAACCAGCTGATATCTTCGCTAAAGAAATCCGTACAACGTTGGAGGGGACTTCATTTAAATTACGTTTGTTCGGTAAGGATTACCATATGCATGCACCTATTTTTGGAACATATAATGTCTCCAATTTCCTGGCTGCTGTAGCTGTTTGCTGCCAAATGGGATACTCGGCAGAACAAATATTATCTGTAGTTTCAACAATTCAAAGTCCGGAAGGGCGTTTTCAAATTGTAGAAAACGATGCCCCGTTTCAAATTGTTTTAGACTATGCTCATACTCCTGACGCTCTATTCCATATACTGAGTGCTGTGCGCCACATTCCTTATCGTAATTTAATTGTTATGATCACAGGAGTTGGTCTCAGGGATCCAAAAAAGCGCCCTTTGATGGCCGAAGTGGCTGAGGGTCTGGCTGATGAGATTGTGGTCAGTGTTGATCAGCCGGGGCATGCTGATCGTCAAGAAGTCGTAAACGATGTGTTAAAAGGATTCAAGGATCCTGCAGCGTCTCGAATCCATTCAGTATTGCATCGAGAAGAAGCGATTCACTATGCATTTGATTTAGCTGAATCTGGCGATCTGGTTTTATTAACAGGAATCGGATTCGGGGGATACCAGGTTATCGGGGATGAGAAGGTGCCTTACTCAGAGATGCAAGTGATTGAGGACTATTTTGAGAAGTTTTTTTGTAATAAACAAGCTTTATGTGAAAGTTGATAATTAAGGGAGGAGGACTGTAACTAAACAGAAACGGACAGGTGATTTTTAGTGGCTTATAATTATTCAGCCCCCTGTCCAAATGGAGTAGGACTTGAAGAGACTATTATTCTCTTCAAGTCTTTTTTAATGAAAAGTAGTTGAAAGATGATCGCTGTTTTAACGAACTTCCGAAAGAAGTCTCCCTTTTCAATCGTTTGAAGGGCGTAGCCTAACGGTAAGGGGAGATGAAATTCGGTTGGGCGATAGCCCAAAAGTTTCTGCCTTTTATCTCAATGTGGTATGATCAGTCTTAATAACGAATAAGCGCTGATATAACAATGGATTTAGGTAGCAATAATCATTCAGTGTTCTTGATGTATTACCATTTGGTATTGGTTGTGAAATATAGAAGGAAAGTCATGGATGACATCATTTCAGATTATTCGAAAGAAAAGTTTGTGTCCTTGGGTGAGAAATACAACATCACACTGGTCGAGTGGAACCACGATGTTGATCATGTTCATATTCTGTTCAAAGCCCATCCTAATACCGAACTATCAAAGTTCATCAATGCCTATAAAAGTGCCAGTTCAAGACTTATCAAAAAAGAATTTCCTTTTGTGCGAAAGAAACTATGGAAAGAAATGTTTTGGTCAAGAAGTTTTTGTTTGTTGACCACGGGTGGTTCGCCTATTGAGGTGGTAAAAAAATACGTCGAAAACCAAGGGGTGAAGTGAGGTGATTTAATATGGATAAACAGAATAGAGCCTACAAATTCAGAATATATCCAACAGGTGAACAGTCTCTGATTATCCTTAAAATCTTTGGTTGTGTTCGCTTTGTCTACAACAAAATGTTAGCTGAACGAATAGAAACCTATGAAAACTTAAAAGATGATAAAGAAGCATTGAAATCAGAAAAACACCCCGCCCCTGCCAAGTACAAAAAAGAGTATGAATGGCTGAAGGAAGTAGACTCATTAGCATTAGCCAACGCTCAACTAAATTTAGATAAGGCACCCAAAGTTCTATCGACAAATGCTTGAGAAGTCAGCCAAAGAGCAACGCAATCTTTCTCGAAAGAGGAAAGGTTATTCGAATTGGAACAAACAACGCATCAGGGTTGCGAAAATCCAAGAGAAAGTCGCCAACCAACGTAAGAATTTTCTGCACCACAAGTCTAAAGAATTGGTCGCATCATATGATGCGGTTGTGATTGAAGATTTGGATATGAAAGGGATGTCACAAGCACTCAAATTCGGAAAAAGTGTCGCTGATAATGGATGGGGGATGTTCGCCTCTTTCTTACAATACAAACTAAAAGAACAAGGGAAGCAACTTATTAAATTGACAGGTGGTTTCCTTCTACTAAAACTTGTTCGAAATGTGGTTTGGTAAAAGATATCCAATTATCAGAGCGTACTTATCAGTGCACTTGTGGTCTAAAACTCAATAGAGATTACAATTCAGCACTCAATATCAAAAAAGAACGCATTCGCTTATTAGCAATTACCTAATGAACATATAAACTCTTGGAACAAGAGGGTTAGCTTGGTCAATTTCTTCAGCTAATAAAAGTGGCGATTACCCAAGAAGCCCCCACTTCAAGCAACCCGTAAGGGTGGTAAGTGGTGGGAGTAGTTCACGAGACAATTAATGAGAAATTAAAACGCTTCTACAGCAATTCATAGGTAAATGGAACTCGCTCCTTCGCAGAAAGGGGCGAGTTTTTTTAGTTGATGCTAAGGGTCACTTGCAGATAAATCAGTGTTGTTTGATTTTACCTTCAATGGGTGGGATTCTTGATCTATCCGCTTTCTCGAGTCCCTGCAGTTTTGTCGTATTAAAGGTTTTTTGAAGGTGGGCTGTGCTTTTACATCCTTTCGCCAGATGAGGGATGATTTACATCAACATCACGGCTTTCTCATCACACTAACAGGCTCGATAATCTCTATGTATAATCAGACATTTTTAAACCTTGCGGAAAACGGCTTTCATTATGGACAACTTTCTTTTTGAAATCTGGTCCATATACTGTTGTAGATTGCAATTGAGAAAGAGGAGGGGTGTGGTTGTTCTATCCTTATTACTATCCCCGAACATACTGGCCCGCTTTTTATGCAACCCCTTATTCCCATGACCATACTTTCACTCACAGACCATACCCTGAGGTAAATACCGAACTGTTTATGAAATCTGCTGAACAAATGAAGGGTTTACTAAAAGAAGCAGATGTATTAATGGATCACATAAAAAGTTCTACAGAATTGGCCTCAGAACTTATGAATGCTGCTCAACAATCGAATAAAAGTAAACTAATTCAATTATTAAAATCTTCGGGTATTCAGTCAAAGATGGACGTAAGTTACACGCCAGATGGACTAAACATTATGTTATATACTTCTGTTGGAGATTTAGATTGCGGTCACTTGAAGATATCGGTTCGCTGGAGATAATCCCAATGGGATAAAATATAAAAACCCCTGAAACTAGCTTGCTAGTTTCAGGGGTTTTAATGAGGACGAATACCTGTCAAAAAATCAGGCATTTTTATATTTTTCTTAATGTCCAAGCGAGCGCATGATAAATTCAATGAGAAAGACCATGGCGATGAGTACGACTGGAGTTGAGAGTTCTCGCTGCTTCCCAATGGCGAATTTGACAATCGGATACGCAATAAATCCAAAGGCCATTCCATCAGCGATGGAGTAGGTGAAAGGAATCATAACGATAATCAGGAAAGCAGGCATGGCTTCTGACAATTCATCCAGTGGAATCTCTTTAATATTTTGAACCATTAAAGCCCCAACTATGATCAGAATCGGGCTAATAGCTGTCGAGGGCACCATTGATATCCAAGGAATCAAAAACAGGGTTCCTATAAACAGGAAAGCCATCGTAAAGGAGGCTTTTCCTGTTTTTCCACCGGAGGCGATGACTGCTGCGCTTTCAGCAGATGAGACCGTAGGAGACGTACCTAAAAACCCACTGCTCAACGCAGAAAAAGAAGCGGCTTGAAAGGATCGTTTAAATTTTCCTTTCTGTTCAAGCATTCCGAGCTGCCCATGAATTAATCCCATATTCTCGAAAATAAGAACTATGGCAAGTGGGAATACAGCCATCCAAAATCCGAAATCACTAAGTCCTGAAAAGTCAGGGATAAATACCCAGGATTGTTCATCAAGAGAAATCATGGAGCCTGGGGCCTCAAGAATTCCAGTGAAGTGGGCAATAATCGTTCCTATAATCATGGTTATAAGGAAATTACCTGGAACGTTCCGTGTAAAAAGAAAAATCCCGATAAACAAGGTAATCAGGCTCGTGATCACAACGGCTGAAGATGGGTTTCCTAAACTAATTAAGGAATATTCCCCACGAACAACGAGTCCGCCTTTCTCTAGCCCAATCAGTGTCAGGAACAGACCAAGCCCTACAGTGATCGCATGCTTTAAAGATTCGGGAATTGCTTGCTTAAGCCAGTCTCCAAGTCTGGTAAAAGCTGTTACTAAAAACAGCAAGGAAGCGATACATACGACGGCCAGTCCTTCTTGAAAGCTAAGTCCGCTCCCTTCAACAATCGAGTAGGCAAATAAGGCGTTAACCCCCATACCTGGAATGAGAACCATAGGTGCATTCGCGTATATGGCCATGATCAAACAGCCAATCGCACTGGCAAGAATAGTGGCTACCATCCCGCTTTCGAGCGGAAGTCCGGCACTCTCGAGTATCTGACTGTTAACGGCTACGATATAAACCGTGGTAAAGTACCCGATCAGTCCGGCTGTCCCCTCTTTCTTCCAGCTGACGTTTTGAGTCTGGTGATTGAACATTTCAATCTCCTCTATGAAATTATCCCTCTCCCGCCCGGCTACCGAGTAACCCACAAATTTTTATTCTACTATTCTCCAACCTCTCTATCAAGTTTATCTGTTCTTTTTTGTAAATAGTAAGCTGTTAGATTAGGATTGTGATAAAATATAGAAGGATCAAATTGCGAAAGTAAGCGTTTTCTTATTGAAAACCAAGAGAGAAAATAGGGATGGTGAAAGAAATGAAATATAGATCAGTATTCGATATTATAGGTCCAATTATGATTGGACCGTCCAGTTCACATACGGCTGGAGCAGCTCGGATTGGAAGAGCCGCCCGTCATCTATTTGGCAGAGAGCCAAAGTATGCGAATGTCCACTTGTATGGTTCATTTGCAAAAACCTATAAAGGTCACGGAACGGATGTGGCCATAATTGGTGGGTTATTGGATTATGACACATATGACGAACGAATTCGGGATGCTTTAAAAACAGCTCGGAAAAATGGAATGAAGGTGCGTTTTTATGAAGAAGAAGCACATACGGACCATCCGAATACGGCACGTCTGAAAATAGGTGATGACGACGGTGAACTTGAGCTTGTCGGAATCTCAATTGGCGGGGGTAAAGCGGAAATTACCGAACTGAATGGATTTGAATTGCGGTTATCTGGGAGTCATCCAGCTATCCTTCTAATTCACAATGATCGATATGGTGCCATTGCATCCTCTACAGCCATTTTAGCTAAACATGAAATTAATATCGGACGTATGGAAGTCTCGAGAAAAGCCCAGGGCGAACAGGCACTTATGGTCATAGAAGTGGATCAGAATATTGATGATTCGGTCTTAAGTGAGCTTGAACGTGCCGATCACATTACCCAGGTGGCGAAAATATCCGACTAACATTTATTCAGGGAGGGTTTATCTATGTTTCGAAATGTTGCCGAGCTAGTTGAGCTAGCTGACAGTGAAAATATACAAATCTCAGAAGTTATGATCAGACAGGAGATGGAAGTTAAAGAGTTAACGAGAGAAGAAGTTTATCAGCATATGGAAAAAAACCTGGAGGTTATGGAAAAAGCGATCGAAGATGGTTTGAAAGGCGTAAAATCCCACAGTGGACTGACTGGTGGAGACGCTGTTCTCATCCAGAATTACATGAAAAATCATACACCTCTCTCGGGTAATTTACTTATGGATGCCGTTAGTAAAGCAGTGGCTACCAATGAAGTTAATGCAGCGATGGGGACCATTTGTGCCACCCCCACGGCAGGGAGCGCGGGGTGTGTCCCGGGCACTTTATTTGCTGTGAAAAACCAGCTGAATCCAACACGTGACCAAATGGTGCGTTACCTGTTTACTTCGGGTGCCTTTGGTTTTGTAGTCGCGAACAATGCATCGATATCTGGAGCTGCCGGAGGCTGTCAGGCTGAAGTAGGCTCAGCAGCGGGAATGGCGGCTGCTGCTATTGTGGAAATGGCAGGAGGGACGCCTTCTCAATCAGCAGAAGCGATGGCCATTACCCTGAAGAATATGCTAGGTTTAATATGTGACCCCGTTGCGGGTCTGGTGGAGGTTCCTTGTGTGAAAAGAAATGCTATGGGAGCTTCAAATGCCGTTGTGGCAGCAGACATGGCTCTGGCAGGAGTGACCAGTCGTATTCCTTGCGATGAAGTGATTGATGCGATGTATAAAGTTGGTCAGCGTATGCCTTCAGCTTTTCGTGAAACTGCTCAAGGCGGCCTTGCTGCCACTCCTACGGGAAGAGAACTGGAAGCAAAAGTGTATGGAATTTCTTTGAAGAAAGAGTGAATAGTGTGTTAACCCAATCGATTAGTGAATTAAAAGGAATTGGAGAGAAACTGGAATCTCAGTTGAATGATCTTGGTCTTTTTACGATCGAGGATCTTCTGTTTTATTTCCCGTTTCGATATGATTCTTATGAAGTCAAACCATTAACTGAATTGACCCATAATGAAAAAGCTACGATCGAAGGGGAGGTTGTTTCTGAACCTTCCCTTAGCTTTTTTGGCCGGAAAAAATCTCGATTAACGTTTACGCTCCAAGTGGAACAATTTGCTGTAAAGGCAGTTATGTTCAACCGGGCTTTTGCGAAAAAGCAGCTTCATGCAGGAGATACGGTAACGGTTACAGGGAAGTGGGATCAACAAAGGCTGCAGATCACTGTCAGCCAGTTTAAGAAAGGTGAATCCAAAAGTCAGGCCCCTATCCAGCCCGTCTATACTTTAAAAGAAGGAGTACCCCTTACTACGCTGCGAAAGTTCATTAAGGCTTCAATTGATGCCTATGAACATGAGATACCTGAAATTCTGCCTGAGGACTTACAGCGAGCATACAAGTTGCCCGAACGCCCACAAGCTATCCGGCAGATGCATTACCCTGATAATAGAATCATGCTAAAGCACGCTAAGCGAAGGTTCATATATGAGGAGTTTCTCATTTTTCAGCTCAAAATGCAGTTGTTAAGGAAACATCATCGAGAGTCTACTACAGGGAATGCCCAGGCTTATGATAATGGTAAACTAACCTCTTTTGTTCAGGACCTTCCATTTGAATTGACCCAGGCACAGAAGCGTTCACTTGCGGAAATTTTGAAAGACATGAAAAATCCTCACCGAATGAATCGTCTCCTTCAGGGTGATGTAGGATCTGGTAAAACGGCAGTGGCTGCCATTGCACTTTATGCGTCAATTACCGCAGGGAAACAGGGAGCGCTTATGGTTCCGACTGAAATCCTTGCTGAGCAGCATTTCCAGTCCCTCGTGGAAATGTTTGAAGGTCTTGCTACTGTCGCTCTTCTGACCGGTTCGATTAAAGGCAAAAAGCGTCGCGGAATTTTAGAATCCGTTCGGGCAGGGGAAATTGATATATTAATTGGTACCCACGCACTTATTCAGGATGAAGTGGAGTTTCATGATCTGGGTTTTGTAATCGTCGATGAACAACACCGTTTTGGAGTTCGTCAGCGGAGAACACTCAGAGATAAAGGGCTTCATCCGGATGTTCTTTTTATGACGGCTACGCCAATACCAAGGACACTTGCTATTACAGCATTTGGGGATATGGATGTGTCTGTGATTGATGAAATGCCGGCGGGAAGAAAGCCGGTAGAAACATACTGGGTAAAGGGAGAAATGACAGATCGCGTGTTATCGTTTATTCAGAAAGAAATAGATCAAGGACACCAGGCGTATGTGATCTGCCCGCTTATTGAAGAATCGGATCAGTTGGATATCCAAAATGCCGTGGACCTATATAACCAACTCTCTTCCATATATGAGCCGAATATACCGGTTGGACTGATGCATGGACGGCTTCACAATGAAGAAAAAGAGGAAGTCATGCAGGAATTTGCTGAAAACCGATTAAAAGTACTTGTCTCAACTACAGTAGTGGAAGTAGGAGTTAATGTGCCGAACGCAACAGTGATGGTAATTTATGATGCGGAACGTTTCGGTCTATCACAGCTTCACCAGTTACGTGGAAGAGTAGGACGCGGTTCAGATCAAAGTTATTGCATTTTACTTGCCGATCCTAAAGGTGATGTAGGGAAAGAGCGGATGAGAATCATGACAGAAACGACAGATGGGTTTGAACTTTCTGAACAGGACTTGAAACTTAGAGGTCCCGGTGATTTCTTTGGAAGAAAACAAAGCGGCATGCCAGAATTTAAAGTGGGAGATATGGTTCATGACTACCGTGCCCTTGAAACTGCCCGCCGTGATGCAGCTGAAATCATCACAGAAGAGCGGCTGGAGAAGGATGGTCGTTACCGTCCTTTGAGAGATCTTATTTATCAGGATAAACAAATAATGGGTGAAGTTCTGGATTAGTCAGTTTCTCTCACATATTCTACTTCCGCTCATCATATGAAACATCATAGATGCTTCGAAGTCTTGATGAAAGCTGGTGGTAGAATGGTGAAACCGCAACGACTTAACTACGGGGACCGAGTAGGAGTCATAGCCCCCGCTGGGCCTCCAATAGAAGAGGATCTGAAAAGAGGTTTGGACGTTTTGCGTTCTTTAGGACTCGATCCTGTGCTAGGCGCCCATGTGCTTAATCAGAACCATACTTTTTCATATTTAGCTGCTCGTGATGAAGAAAGGTTAGAGGATTTGCATCGCATGTTTCTGGACCCTTGCATAAAGGCTGTGTTTTGCGCGCGCGGGGGATATGGTACGGCACGGCTTGCTCCTTATCTTGATTATTCAATGATCAGTTGCAACCCTAAGGTGTTTTGGGGGTACAGTGATATTACCTATCTACACACCGCCATCTATAAATACAGTAATTTAGTTACTTTCCATGGACCTATGGTAGCTTCTGATCTAGGACGAACTCCTCTTAATAAAGAAACTATTCTCTCCTTGGGTCAACTTTTTATGCCGAAAAATATAACTTTCCGTTATCCTGAATTTCCTTTTAATTCAATTCAGAACGGTAAAGCAGATGGGATACTTGTCGGAGGAAATCTGACTGTACTTGCTGATTCAATGGGCACCGAGTTTGAACTGAATACAGATGACAGAATTCTACTTATTGAAGAAATTAATGAGCCGGCCTACAGAATTGATGCTATGCTTCTGCAACTGCAGCTCGCAGGAAAGTTCGCTCATGTTAAAGGGGTCATTCTTGGTGATTTCAACCTCAAGGTTTCTGAGCTCGTTGAGACTCAAAAGGTACTGCGACAGTTCTTCATGCCTTACAAATTTCCAGTCCTTCAAGGATTCCCTTCCGGACATTGTACACCCAATTATGGTATTCCTTTAGGAACAAGAGTGCACTTAGATACGACTGCTCTATTGTTGCAAGTTGAAGCAGGGGTAAACTGAGGAGCCATTGGTCGATACATGATCCTTGCGAAATTGATTTTGGTATTATATATTACTATTAGTACCTAGTCATAAAGCGACGGCTTTTGATTAATTGGACGGTGGAATTACGATGAAGAAGTCTAAAAAGATGAGGCAAAAAGAGTTGAAGGAGACGCTTGAGGTTTCGCCATTTACCACGGACGAGGAACTCGCTCGACGCTTTGGAGTCAGCATCCAAACCATTCGATTGGACCGCATGGAAATGTCCATTCCAGAATTGAGAGAAAGAATTAAATCAGTAGCTACCCAGGAATGGAATGAGACTGTAAAAGCCCTGCCGATTGAAGAAGTCATTGGTGAAGTTGTTGACTTGGAGTTGGATAAACGAGCCATTTCTATTTTAGATATTAGACCAGAGCACGTGTTTTCCAGAAATAATATAGCAAGAGGTCATCACCTCTTTGCTCAGGCAAATTCATTGGCAGTGGCCGTAATCAATGATGAACTTGCTTTAACCGCTCGCTCAGATATTCATTTTCGTAGACAAGTGAAACTTGGTGAGCGTGTCGTTTCAAAGGCCAATGTAGAAGGGAAAGATACCAGGGGTCACACCATTGTGAACGTTCAGAGTTACGTTGGAAGTGAAGAAGTGTTTGCGGGCACATTTGAGATGTTCCGTTCGAATCAATAGAAGGAGGATCAATTTATGAAACTAGCTATTGATGCTATGGGCGGGGATCACGCACCAGAAGCCATCGTGAAAGGGGCTGTTCATGCGGCTGAAACGATTGAAGGTGTCGAAATCACTTTAGTCGGAGATCAAGAACAGATTACCCCTTTTCTAAAAGGACAGTCTAATATTAAAGTGATACATACAACAGAAGTGATTACTTCGGAAGATGAGCCTGTCAGGGCTGTCCGAAGGAAAAAAAATGCTTCCATGGTTTTAATGGCTAAGGAAGTGAAAGAAGGAAGGGCAGATGGTTGTGTGTCTGCAGGTAACACGGGAGCATTAATGAGCGCCGGTCTTTTTGTAGTGGGACGAATGGAAGGAGTAGAGCGCCCAGCTCTAAGCCCAACATTACCTACCCAGGACGGTCAGGGATTCTTAATGCTTGATGTGGGTGCCAATGTAGATGCAAAGCCTGAGCACCTGCTGCAATACGCGGTTATTGGTTCCATTTATGCAGAAAACGTACGAAAAATTTCCAAGCCGCGTGTAGGATTGCTCAATGTAGGGACTGAAGATGGAAAAGGGACAGACCTTACTAAAAAAACGTTCCAGCTTTTGAAAGAGGCCCCAATTAATTTCATTGGAAATGTAGAAGCTCGTGACCTTCTGGATGGTGCGGCGGATGTCGTCGTAACGGATGGATTTACCGGGAATATAGCACTTAAGACCATAGAAGGAACGGCAATGACCATGTTTTCTATGATGAAGAAAACGTTTATGAGCAATCTTAAGACAAAAATTGCTGCAGGATTAGCCAAAAATGACCTGAGAAAACTTAAAGGTCAGCTGGATTATTCAGAGTATGGAGGGGCAGGGCTGTTCGGCCTGGCAGCGCCTGTGATTAAAGCGCATGGCTCCTCTAACGAACGAGCCGCTTATAACGCTATCCGCCAGGCTTGTGAAATGATCGAACTTGATGTCACACAAACCATCTCGAATACACTAAAGACCATTCAATCAGAGGAGGAAGAAAAGTGAAAAAAACAGCTTTTATTTTTCCAGGACAGGGATCGCAAGAAGTAGGGATGGGTAAAGCAATGTATGACTTCTATCCTTCTGTGAAAAAAATGTTTGATGATGCCGATGATGTACTCGGTTATTCATTGACTACACTTATGTTCGAAGGGCCCCAGGAAGAACTAACTAAAACGGAGAACGCTCAGCCAGCTTTATTGCTGAATAGTGTAGCTATTAACCACGTCTTAAAAGAAGAAGGTATCAAACCTTCTATGACAGCGGGACATAGTCTGGGCGAATATAGTGCTCTTGTAGCTTCCGGTTCCCTTGACCCCATGGAGGCTGTGCAGCTGGTGCATACGCGTGGAAAATTGATGGAAGAAGCTTATCCAACCGGAAAAGGTTCAATGGCGGCTGTATTGGGGATGTCTCAGGAAGAAATAGAGAAAGTCCTGGAAGGGTTCAATGACGATGAGCCTGTTGACCTGGCGAATATTAATTGCCCGGGGCAAATTGTAATTTCTGGAACAAAAGAGGGAGTATCTCAGGCATCAGAACAGCTGACCGAAGCTGGAGCTAAGCGTGTACTACCTTTGAATGTGAGCGGACCTTTTCACTCTCGTCTCATGAAACCCGCAAGCGGTGACTTTGCCGACCATTTGTCGAATAATTCGATTTCGAAAGCGTCTGTACCTGTATATGCGAATGTTACAGCAAGTCCTGTTACAGAAGCAGATGAAATTGAGAAGCTGCTTGTTAAGCAGTTATATTCCCCGGTCCGTTTTCAGCAAATACTTGAAGCATTTGTTGAAGAGGACGTGGATGCCATCGTAGAAATCGGTAACGGAAAAGTCTTGAGCGGACTTGTACGAAAGATTAAGCGAAGAATGAAAACATTTAATGTGCAGGATCCTGAAACAGTAGACCAATTTATCCAATGGTATAAGGAGGACTCTTAATGTTACAAGAACAAGCAGCTCTCGTTACCGGGGCTTCCCGTGGAATTGGACGAGCCATTGCTATGGAACTCGCCTCTAAAGGGGCTAAAGTCGCCGTTAACTATGCTGGCAGCGAAGATAAAGCAGAAGCAGTTGTGCAGGAAATTATAGATCAGGGTGGAGAAGCTATCAAAATACAGGCTGATGTAACGAGTGAGGACGACGTTAAACGCATGATTAAAACAGTCGTAGATGAATTCGGCCGCCTTGATATTCTTGTTAATAATGCGGGCATTACGAAAGACAACTTACTTATGAGGATGAAAGAAGAAGAATTCGACTCCGTTATTGACACGAATCTTAAAGGCGTGTTTCTTTGTACCAAAGGCGTAACGCGTCAGATGATGAAACAAAAGTACGGCCGGATCATCAATGTGGCTTCTATCGTAGGGGTTTCAGGAAATGCTGGGCAGGCTAATTATGTAGCTGCAAAAGCAGGGGTGATCGGCATGACGAAATCAAATGCCAAAGAACTTGCTTCAAGGAATATTCAGGTTAATGCCGTTGCTCCGGGTTATATTACTACAGATATGACAGAGGCACTTACTTTCGAACAAAGAGAACAGATGTTATCCTTAATCCCTCTGAACCGTCTTGGTGAAGCGGCAGACGTTGCTCGTGTTGTCCGTTTTCTAGCTTCAGAAGACGCTGCTTATATGACGGGTCAGACCTTGCATGTTGATGGCGGAATGGTCATGTAAAAATGATATGGTTTTTCGCTTGAAAATTTACTATAATGACTGAAGGGAGGTGAAGTCCAATGGCAGATACATTTGATCGAGTAAAACAAATCATCGTTGATCGTTTAGACGTTGAGGAATCTAAAGTAACAATGGAGGCTTCCTTCAAAGAAGATTTAGAAGCAGACTCTTTAGACGTAGTAGAGCTTGTAATGGAGCTTGAAGATGAGTTTGATATGGAAATCTCAGACGAAGAAGCTGAAAAAATCAATACAGTTGGGGACGCTGTGAATTACATAAACAGTGTACTATAACCCTTCAAACATGCTGTCTGTGTAAAAGCAGGCAGCCTTTCCTATTGATGAGAAATTTATAGCAAAGGACAAGGTGATTTATGGATGATTTTCCCAGTTTCCAGAAGAGAGTCAATATCTACTTCCAGGATATCTCGTTACTGGAACAAGCTTTCACACATTCATCTTATGTGAATGAGCATCGTAAAACGGAGCGCAAGGATAATGAGCGTCTGGAATTTTTAGGTGATGCTGTTTTGGAATTAGGTGTCTCACAATACTTGTATCGGGAGTTTCCTGATATGGCAGAAGGAGAGCTTACCAAGTTCCGCGCTTCTATAGTCTGCGAAGCATCTCTTGTAGATTTCGCTAAAGACCTTAACTTTCATGAGCTTATTTTGTTGGGCAAAGGAGAGGAATTAACAGGTGGACGCAACCGGCCTGCCTTGCTCGCTGATGTATTTGAAGCCTTCATTGGTGCTTTGTATTTGGATCAAGGCTTTGAAGAGGTAGTAACATTCTTAGAAAAGTATGTTTACCCTAAGGTTAAAAAAGGTGCTTTTTCTCATGCGATGGATTTTAAAAGTCAGCTACAGGAATTTATTCAGCGGGATAAAAACAGTAAGATTGAATATGAAATTGTAGAAGAAAGAGGACCTGCACACAGCAGAGAATTTATTGCTCATGTTCGGATCCAGGGAGAAGTTGGTGGAATCGGGGTCGGCAGAACAAAGAAAGAGGCAGAGCAGCGGGCTGCCCAAAAAGCATTAGAAAATCACGGAGCCCTTTCCTAAAAAAAGGACAGGCTAGAACTCGGATGAAGTTCTGGCCTGTCCTTTTTATTATTGAACCTTTTTATTGAGGTTTCCGAAATCTTCCCAATTCTTGAACAAATGTCTGGATCTCGGACACACTTAACTGTCCTTTCATTTGAACAATATCGTGTAATTCCTTAATCTCGTCATACTTCTCTAAATCGTAATCATCCGGGTCCATGATGGTGCGGTTCACAACTTGTAAACGGTCCGCCATATCATTAATAATGAATTCAAGATTCTCGCGCGTAGGTTCTTCTAAACTCAAGACAAATCCTCCTTCAAAGCTCCTATTATGGGCTAATACATATAATAAAATACTTTTCTGCTTTTTAAAACCCTTGGCTGTAAGGAAAAATTAAAGTTCTTATCGCTCGTCATCACTTCCTACCGTAGGGCGAATGTTTATGATAAAATATATTAGTTGAGTGAAAGATTGCGAATATACAGGAGGATGAATATGTTCCTCAAACAGTTAGATACCATAGGGTTTAAATCATTTGCTGAAAGAGTAACGGTCGATTTCGTACCGGGCGTCACCTCAGTTGTCGGACCGAACGGAAGCGGCAAAAGTAATATTACGGATGCTATACGCTGGGTGCTGGGGGAGCAGTCAGCCAGATCTCTCAGAGGATCGAAGATGGAAGATATCATTTTCGCAGGCAGTGACACACGAAAAGCGCAGAATATGGCTGAAGTCACTTTGACGCTTGATAATTCTGATCAGACCCTTCCTCTTGATTATCAGGAGGTTAGTGTGATGAGACGAGTGTTCCGTTCCGGAGAAAGTGAATTTTATATTAATAATCAAACATGCAGATTAAAAGATATTGTCGATTTATTTATGGACTCAGGTCTCGGACGTGAGGCTTTTTCGATTATTAGTCAGGGGAAAGTGGAAGAAATTTTAAGCTCGAAAGCGGAAGAGCGGCGCTCGATTTTCGAGGAAGCAGCTGGAGTTTTGAAGTACAAGCAGAGAAAAAAGAAAGCGGAATATAAACTCGCAGAAACTCAGGAGAACTTAAATCGGGTTGAAGATATAATTCATGAAATAGATGGACAGCTTGAACCGCTAAAAGAACAGGCTGCTGTGGCTAAGGACTATTTGGAGAAAAAAGAAGACTTAAAACAAATAGAGGTTTCCTTATTAATCACCCAAATAGAAAATCTTCATGGAGAGTGGCAGGAACTCCTTAAAGAATTGGCTGCGGTTAAAGAACAGGAATCAGAACTGCGGTCACATATAGAAGAAAAAGAAACTGCTGTTGTAAAGCAGCGGGACACAATGCAGGCTCTTGATGAATCGATTGAGGATCTACAGGAAACCCTGCTGGTTCTAACTAAAGAGCTGGAAAATTTCGAAGGCAGACGAGAACTTATGAAAGAGCGTCATAAGCACTTTGAAGAGAATAAAACAAAAGTCGAACAGGATTATGAAGAGCTTTCCAGTAAATTGGAAGAACTTCAAAAAACAGCTCAGAACGAGACAAAACAATTAAATGCGTTCAAGAGACAACGAAAGCAGACCAAGGATGATCTTGAGCAGACGAATCAGGCGCTTAGTGAAGATATAGAAGTTATTGAAGATCAGATCGAAGACCTTAAAAGTGATTATATTGATCTTCTGAATGAACAGGCAGCCAAAAGAAATGAAAAGCAGTCACTGGAAAAGCAGGTATCTCAGATCAATCATAAAAAAGGCCATCAACAGACACGCTTCAGTGATCTAAGGGACGAACGAGAGGTCCTGGAAACCAGCTTAGCTGAAGCTGCTGAAAATCTGAAGAATATATCCGATTTGCGCGAGAAGAAGGAAAAGCATCTAGCCGGCCTTCAAGAAGAACTGGAAGAAAATCAACAATCCTATCAGGAGTGGCAGGAGAAATTATATAAAGGCTACCAATACTTAGAAAAGCTGCGATCGAAAAAAGAAATGCTGGAAGATATGAAGGAAGATTTCTCAGGCTATTATCAGGGTGTTCGTGAAGTATTAAAAGCAAGACAAAACCAGCAGCTTATGAATATTGAAGGTGCTGTGCTGGAACTGATCGACATCCCGGGGGATTATTTAACAGCTATTGAGACGGCTCTTGGAGCCCAGGCTCAGCATATTGTTGTTAAAGATGATCAAGCTGGCAGAAAGGCGATTCACTGGCTGAAGAACAATAATAAAGGCCGAGCTACGTTCTTACCTTTAACTTCCATACAGCCGCGTTCCGTACACAACCAAGCGGCTTCAAAACTCCCAGAGCAGGAAGGCTTTGTCGGAGTCGCCGCTGATCTCGTAACGTATGACAGCCGTTTTAAAAAAGCGATCCAACACCTTTTAGGACATATTGTTATCGCCGAAGACTTGCAGCACGCAAATGCGATTGCTCAATTCCTAAATCGCAAATACCGAATCGTGACGCTTGAAGGAGACGTGGTGAACCCTGGTGGTTCGATGTCAGGCGGAGCTCAGAAAAGGTCGGGACAGTCACTTTTTACTCGGGAAAAAGAGTTGTTGGAGCTAAGAGATAAAATTCACGAATTTCAATCCAAAACTGAACAAGTGGAACAAAAAGTTAAAAATTTAAAGAATGAGACCACGAACCAGCAGCAAGAAATAGAGCAAGTCAGCCAGGAAGTAGCAGAACTTAAAAATAAAGAATATGAAAAACAGTCTGATAAGCGTGAACAGCAAGTGAAAATGGATCATTTAAATAGTCAGCTTCAGCTGTTTGATCAGGATCAGGCTCAGTTTGATCAAGACAGGCATCAGGCTGATAATCAAATGAGTGAGCTTGATAAAGATCTAAAAGCATTAACGCAGAAGCTGGAGAATATTCAAAAAGAAATTGACGATTTAACAGCTGCAAAAGACCGGCAAAAAGTGGACGAAGCTAATTTACAGAGCCGACGACAAGAGCTCCAGATTCAACTGGCTGAGCAGGAATCATCTGTCCAGAATCAACAGGAAAAAGCTGACCGGTATAACCAGGAACTAGCTTCCGTTAAAGCCGAACTGAAAGAAAACCGAGAGGAACATAAACGTCTAATGGAAGTTTTTGATTCTAACCAGACGGAAGAAGAAGTCCTGGCTTCCATTGAGGAAACAAAACAGAGAAAGGAAGCTACTTCTTCACTCATTCAGGATAGAAGAAAAGAGAGAAATCAGCATGGACAGGAAATTCAGAGGGCTGAACAAATGTTGAAAGAACAAAAAAGACGTCAGCAAAACTTCACCCAGGATATTCAGCAAAAAGAAGTAAAAGCAAACCGGCTGGATGTAGAACTAGAAAATCTGCTGAATTATCTTCAGGAGGAATACGTTATAACATTCGAAAAAGCTAAGAATGACTACCCTCCTGTAGAGGATGTTGAGCAAGCATCCACAGATGTCAAACTGATCAAAAGATCAATTGAAGAACTTGGCACCGTCAATCTTGGAGCAATTGAAGAATATGATCGTATTTTGGAAAGGTATGAATTTCTAAAGGGACAGCAGGAGGACTTGCTGGAAGCTAAACAGACTCTTCATAGTGTTATCGGTGAAATGGATGGAGAAATGCAGCGGCGTTTTGAAGATACTTTCACAAAGATTCGTGCAGAATTTGAAGAAGTTTTCCGGGAATTGTTTGGAGGGGGACGTGCGGATCTTAAATTAACAGATCCTGAAAATATGCTCGAAACGGGTGTGGATATCGTTGCCCAGCCACCTGGGAAAAAGCTTCAGAATTTAAGTTTGCTTTCTGGTGGAGAGCGTGCCCTTACTGCCATAGCTCTTTTATTTTCCATCTTGCGTGTACGTCCGGTACCATTCTGTGTACTCGATGAAGTAGAAGCGGCATTAGATGAAGCCAACGTAGATCGGTTTGCTCGCTTCTTGAAAGAGTTCAGCGCAGATACACAGTTCATCGTTATTACACACCGCAAAGGTACTATGGAAGAATCAGACGTTTTATACGGAGTTACGATGCAGGAATCAGGGGTTTCAAAACTGGTATCTGTCCGTCTGGAAGAAACAACTGAATTACTAGAAGCGTAGAAAGGATGAGTTGATGAGTTTTTTTAAGAAATTGAAAGATCGATTTGTAAAAGGGGAAGAAGAACAGCAGGAAAGTACTTCCCAGAACGAACCCAAAAATGAATCACTTGAAGAAGCTGATTCATTTAACCCTTACACTGGAGAAGCCTATAAAGGCGGAGAAGTAGTTTACTCGAAAGCAGAAGAGGAGGAAAGACTGCGAAAGGAAGCCTTGGAGTCTGAAGGGAAATCCCTGGAGGGAGAAACAGAGTCTTACGAGGATAAACTTGATCGACTTTCCGTACCTGCAGAACCTACGGATGACGCCTCTGTAGCCTCCAAGTTTAAAAAAGGACTAGAGAAAACCAGGACCTCATTCTCTACTAAGATTAATGATTTAGTAGCAAAATACCGTACCGTAGATGAAGATTTCTTCGAGGAATTAGAAGAAATCCTGATCTCAGCCGATGTTGGGGTCAACACAGTTATGGAAATGATTGATGAACTGGAAATGGAAGTCAAACGAAGAAATATTAAAGATACAAGCCAGGTAAAAGAAGTTATTTCTGAAAAACTGGTGGAAATCTATTACGGAAACGATGAGGCTGAAGAGGTAGAAGGTTTGCATGAAAATCCGGATGGCCCTACTGTTTACTTGTTTGTCGGGGTGAATGGTGTGGGCAAGACGACTACCATCGGTAAGCTCGCTCACCGCCTGAAATCTGAAGGCAAGAAAGTAACCCTTGCGGCAGGTGATACCTTTAGGGCAGGTGCTATTGAGCAATTGGACGCCTGGGGAGAGCGGGCAGGAGTCAATGTAATTAAGCACAGTGCAGGCAGTGATCCTGCTGCCGTCATTTATGATGGGATCCAATCTGCTAAGTCCCGAAATGCTGATGTGTTAATATGTGATACGGCTGGACGCCTTCAAAATAAAGTAAACTTGATGAACGAACTATCAAAAGTTAAACGCGTTATTGAACGTGAAATTCCAAATGCTCCCCATGAAGTCCTTCTTGTGCTTGACGCTACTACAGGACAGAATGCTATGAGCCAGGCGAAGACGTTTTCGGAAGCAACAGACGTTTCAGGCATCGTGCTTACTAAATTGGACGGTACAGCAAAAGGTGGAATTGTTTTAGCCATACGAAAAGAACTTTCAATCCCTGTTAAACTCGTGGGACTAGGTGAAAAAGTAACAGATTTGGAACCATTTGATGCTCATGCGTTTGTTTATGGATTATTCGCTGATATGGTTGAAGAATTCGATGAGGAAGAAGGAGAAAATCAAGCTTAAACCTTGACAGGTACTGAGTGCCTCCGTTAGTATTTTTATGTAAAGGTATTTCACTTAACAAGGAGTGCTTCAAGGGTGCTTGAAAAAACGACACGTGTTAACTATCTGTTTGATTTTTATCAATCATTGTTGACTCCGAAACAAAGAAACTATATGGAATTATATTTTTTAGAAGACTACTCATTAGGTGAAATATCAGAAACCTTCGACGTTTCCCGTCAAGCGGTTTACGATAATATTCGCCGAACAGAAGCAATGTTGGAAGAATACGAAAAAAAGCTGCTATTATACGAGAAATTCAGCAAGCGGCAGCAGGTCCTTAAGGAAATGGAAGCTGAAGTTAACCAAAGCGAACTTCCTCCCCGATTCCAGGATTGGCTGGCGCAACTACAAGATTTAGAATAGGGGGGTCTCTTCGATGGCATTTGAAGGATTATCCGACCGTTTGCAGGAAACGATTAAGAAAATCAAAGGCAAAGGGAAGGTAGATGAGCAAGACGTAAAAGAGATGACTCGTGAAGTTCGTCTAGCCCTCCTCGAGGCCGACGTTAACTTTAAAGTAGTTAAAGACTTTGTGAAGCGCGTACGTGAACGTGCTGTTGGGCAAGAGGTCATGGAAAGTCTGACACCAGGTCAGCAGGTTATTAAAGTAGTTAAGGAAGAATTGACCGATCTAATGGGCGGTGATGAGAGCAAGATCGCCGTTGCAAAGCGCCCACCAACTGTGATTATGATGGTGGGACTACAGGGTGCAGGTAAAACGACCACAACCGGTAAACTTGCCAACGTACTGCGAAAAAATCATAATCGAAAACCGTTACTGGCAGCTGCCGACGTTTATCGTCCAGCAGCTATCCAACAACTGGAAACCATCGGGAAGCAGCTTACAATGCCAGTCCATTCCGAAGGCACTGAGGCAGACCCGGTTGACATTGCAAAGAATGCAATTGAAAAAGCGAAGGAAGAAAATCATGATTACGTAATCGTGGATACAGCCGGCCGCCTACATGTTGATGGAGAGTTGATGGGGGAACTTCAGCGGATAAAAGAAGCTGTTAACCCAGATGAGATTTTCCTCGTGGTTGATGCCATGACTGGTCAGGATGCTGTCAATGTAGCACAAAGCTTTGATGATCAGCTTGATATTACAGGAGTTCTTCTGACGAAACTGGATGGCGATACACGCGGTGGTGCGGCACTATCAATCAAAGCTGTAACAGGTAAACCGATTAAGTACGCAGGTATGGGAGAAAAGCTGGATCAGCTCGAACCATTCCACCCTGAGAGAATGGCTTCACGGATTCTTGGTATGGGTGACATGCTTACTCTGATTGAGAAAGCACAGACACAAGTAGATGAAAAACAAGCGAAAGAACTTGAATCGAAAATGCGTACCGCATCGTTTACGTTCGAAGACTTCCTGGACCAAATGGAACAGGTTAAGAATATGGGGCCGCTTGATGAGATCATAAATATGATTCCAGGCGCTAACAAAATGAAAGGGCTGAAGAATGCTTCGTTTGATGATAAACAAATCGTTCACGTCGAAGCAATAATCCAGTCTATGACCAAAAAAGAACGCCAGGACCCATCGGTTATGAACGCGAGCCGGAAAAAACGGATTGCCAAAGGATCGGGTACTTCGGTTTCGGAAATTAACCGCTTATTGAAACAGTTTGAAGAAATGAAGAAAATGATGAAACAAATGAGTAATACTAAGGGCAAAAAAGGAAAAGGAATGAATTTTCCTTTTATGTAATGGAAAAGTCCTTTACACACAATTGAAGATCTGCTAGAATCTTTATCTGTGTGAAACATTTATAGAAATATGGAGGTTGTTAAAAATGGCAGTAAAAATTCGCCTTAAACGTATGGGATCTAAACGTAACCCATTTTACCGTGTAGTAGTTGCAGATTCACGTGCTCCACGTGATGGCCGTATCATTGAACAAATCGGCACATATAACCCAGTAGCTAACCCGATCGAGGTTAAACTTGATGCTGATAAAGCAATGGACTGGATGTCTAATGGTGCTCAGCCAAGTGATACGGTACGTAACTTATTCTCTAAAGAAGGCATCATGAAGCAGTTCCACGAAAAGAAAAACCAAAAATAAAGTAGTGGTGATATCATGCAAGCCTTGATCGAAACGATTGTTACTCCGCTTGTCGATCAGCCAGACGCTGTGAAAGTGGATGTGAAGGAAGAGGAACATAAAATGGTTTATCATCTTTCCGTCCACCCTGATGACGTTGGAAAAGTGATTGGAAAAAACGGGCGGATTGCAAAAGCGATTCGTACGGTCGTATACGCGGCCGGTTCCGATTCTGAAAAAAGAATCTATCTGGATATCATGTAAGAATGAACTAGTGTAATGGTGCCGAATTCAGACTTCGTCCACCACACTTATATTTCTTTTCATCTAAAAGGGAGAGGGCTAACCTTTCCCTTTTTTACCATTCAGAGAAAAAATGAGAAAGGCGGTTCGTGGATGCAGATCATCCGGAAAATTCCCGTGAAGCAAGTCTTAACTGAAACCAGCCGTGAACTCTTAATAAAGCGATTTGAAAAGCAATCCAGCCAATTGGATCAAGAATGCCGCCAGTTAGCTTTTGAACAAAAAAAGCTTGAACGAAAGCCTGGAATGTCAAAACAAGAAGTAGAAAAACGCTTTTCTAAAGAGATTAGCCGTAGGAAAGAGCAAATGCGGTGGATTACCGGCCAGCTTTCGCAGCTTTCCATTCTTCCAGACCATAGTGAATTGGAAACAGAGGAAGTGGAAGCTATACTCACAGTAGAAGAAGGCGATGACTGGAAAACGGCCGTGACGGAGCAGCAGATCATCATTAAAGATGGAATAGTTATACGAGCGAGGTAATTAAATTCATGGAAAATCAAATGTTTAATGTAGGGAAAATAATTAATACACATGGCATTAAAGGTGAGGTCAAAGTCCATCGGATCACAGATTTCGATGAACGTTTTCAGCCTGGTCAGCTTTTGTATTGGGTAAATGATACGAGTGAACCTGTTTCCCTTGTAGTACGTTCCCACCGTATTCATAAGGGGTATGATCTGATTGCTTTTGAAGAGCATCCATCCATCAATGATGTAGAGGGTTATAAGAATGGTATGTTGATGGTCTCTGAAGAGGAGCAGGCAGACCTTGAGGAGCACGAGTTCTATTTTCGTGAAATAATCGGGTGCATGGTTTATCTCGAATCTGGTGAAGAGATAGGACGAGTAAAAGAAATACTTACTCCCGGAGCTAATGATGTATGGGTGGTTCAAAGGCCCAACAATTCCGATCTACTTCTTCCATATATTGAGCCCGTCGTCAAACGAGTAGATCCGTCCCAACAAAGAATCATCATTGATCCAATAGAGGGGCTGCTGGACTAATGCATATTGACATACTAACGTTGTTTCCTGAAATGTTCGAAGGTGTACTAAATACGTCGATTATGAAACGGGCCCAGGATAGAGAAGCTTTTTCCTATCAATATGTTAATTTTCGTGATTTTACAGTTAACAAGCATAATAAAGTCGATGATTATCCTTATGGAGGCGGCGCGGGTCTGGTTTTGACTCCCCAGCCAATATTCGATGCAGTTAACCATATTAAAGCCAATGTCTCTAATAAACCGCGTGTTATTCTAATGTGCCCGCAGGGTGAACCTTTCTCGCAAGAAAAGGCTGAAGAATTATCAGAAGAAGAACATTTGGTATTCATTTGTGGTCATTATGAAGGGTATGATGAGCGGATTCGAAAAGAGCTTGTAACGGATGAGATATCTATTGGGGACTACGTATTGACCGGGGGAGAACTTGGAGCAATGGTTGTAATGGATTCCGTAGTCCGCTTGCTTCCAGGGGTTCTCGGAAATGAACAGTCAGCTCCGGAGGATTCTTTTTCGAACGGTTTACTCGAACATCCTCACTATACACGCCCGGCTGATTTTAGAGGTGAAAAGGTTCCAGAAGTATTACTTTCAGGAAATCACGCTAAAATTGATGAATGGCGTCACTATCAATCGCTTAGAAGAACGTATGAAAGACGTCCTGATCTGTTAACCAACAGAGAACTATCCGAAAAAGAACAAAAATGGATTAATGAATGGAAAAATTGTTGATGATTGTTGAAGTTTAACAGCTAGTATGGTATATTATACGTTGTGCTTAAACGTTCGGTTTAAGTGGAAAACGATGTTCCGCTGTCTCCTAGAGGGCAAGAGCATTAGTTAAAAAGGAGTGAAATACGATGCAACAACTTATTCATGACATTACAAAAGAACAGCTTCGTACGGATCACCCAAACTTCCGTCCAGGTGACACGGTTAAAGTGCACGTGAAGGTAGTAGAGGGAAGCCGTGAGCGTATCCAGGTATTCGAAGGTGTTGTAATTAAACGTCAGAATGGCGGGATCAGCGAAACATTTACCGTTCGTAAGATTACTTACGGCGTAGGCGTTGAGCGTACATTCCCAGTACATTCTCCACGAGTTGCTAAGATCGAGCGTTCTCGTCGTGGTAAAGTACGTCAAGCACGTCTTTACTATCTACGTAACCTGCGCGGAAAAGCAGCGCGTATTAAAGAAATTATCTAATTTTAGTAGAAAGGAGCTTGCATTTGCCAAGCTCCTTTTTTCTAATCTTTCTAAGGGAGCGGGGATGGATGAAAAAGCAGTGGTTAGAGTGGATTAAAGCTTTTGCCATAGCAGCTATTTTAGCAGTTGTTGTGCGTGTTTTTCTACTGGCTCCAGTCGTGGTGGAAGGGTCTTCCATGCTGAATACTCTTCATAGTGATGACCATTTAATCGTAAGTAAGATTAATTATACTCTTGGGAACCCTGAGAGATTTGATATAGTAGTCTTTCACGCTACGGAAAGAAAAGACTACATTAAAAGAATCATTGGTCTTCCGGGAGATACGGTCCGATACAGTAATGACCAGTTATACATAAATGGTGAAGCATTCGAAGAACCTTATTTAGAGGTGCTTAAAAAGGAACTGCCAGAAGGGGAAGAATTGACCAGGGACTTTTCAATGGATCAATTGCCGGGCAATAATAAAGAAGTTCCGGAGGGTGAACTGTTAGTATTGGGTGATAACCGTAACAACTCAACAGACAGCCGAATGCTTGGTACGATTCCTAAAGAGCAGGTAGTAGGCGAAGCCGTCTTTTTATACTGGCCTTTGAATCGCATCAAATTCATGAATTAGGAGTGATAGCGTGACAATACAATGGTACCCGGGACACATGGCTAAAGCGAAGAGGGAAGCATCAGAAAATTTAAAATTAGTGGATTTTGTTATTGAACTAGTTGACGCGCGTGCTCCACTTTCCTCGCAGAATCCCATGCTTCAAGGAATATTGGGAGACAAGCCCAAGATGATGGTCCTTATGAAGAAAGATTTGGCGGATCCGAAAGTAACAAAAGAATGGCTGGAGCATTTCAAAGAAAATGGTTTTCCTTCCATTGCGATTGAAGCAAACAATAAACAGGATATACAAGCCGTTATCAACCTTGGAAAAAGCATAGGCAATGAAAAAATCGAAAAATTAAAAGCAAAGGGTGTCCGACCTCGGGCTTCCAGAGCTATGATCCTTGGCATACCTAACGTAGGGAAATCTACCTTGATTAATCGACTGGCAAACAAAAGCATTGCCAAAACCGGGGATAAACCTGGGGTGACTAAGAAACAACAATGGATTAAAGTTAAAAATGAATTTGATCTTCTGGACACTCCTGGTATTCTGTGGCCCAAGTTTGAAGAAGAAGAAGTAGGATATCGCCTTGCTTCAATAGGAACGATTAAGGATCAAATATTGCCTACAGAAGATGTGGCTGCCTATGTTCTGGATTATTTACAAGCTTACTATCCATCAATGCTTGAAGAACGTTATGGCTTCGAAGGCTACGATGATATCATGACGGCATTTGAAACGATCGGGAAAAAGAGAGGCTGTCTTGAGAGTGGAGGGCGTATTAATTTCGATAAGGTTTCAGATGTGATTCTGCAGGATTTACGAAACGGCAAACTTGGTCTTATAAGTTTTGAACGTCCAGAATAGACGGAACGTAAACGCAACGTGAGAAGACTCACTTTGCGTTTTTTTCATTACAAAGCGAACGAACTTGTCCGATAAAGAAAATAGCGGAGGTTTTACATACCATGACAGTCAGGACGATTGCCCAAATCAAAAAAGAATTAGCAGACGAAAGTGTAGAGGAAGAAGATCTGGATTTACTGCGTAGCGATAATCGCAAAGGTGTACAAAAACTACTCGCACAATATGACAGGAGACAGGATCAGAAACGAGAATATAAGCAACAATTTGAGCAGATGAAGTCTTTTGAGTACTCCTGCAGAGAGAAAGGGAGCCATATAATAGCAGGAATTGATGAAGCTGGGCGTGGGCCGCTGGCGGGTCCTGTAGTTGCAGCTGCTGTTATCCTGCCAGAGGATTATTATTTGGAGGGACTTTATGACTCCAAAAAAATTCCGCTTGCTAAACGTGAAGAGTTTTTTCAGAGTTTAAAAGCCCATGCAGATTGTGGTATCGGAATTGTATCTAACGAAGAAATTGATCAGTATAATATCCATCAAGCAACAAAATTGGCTATGAAAAGAGCGGTTATGGATCTTACTCAGGTACCTGAACATCTCCTCATTGATGCGATGTATTTAGAGGAATCAGAAGTTCCACAGACTTATTTAGTTAAAGGCGATCAGCGTAGTGTATCGATTGCAGCAGCAAGTATTATCGCAAAAGTAACGCGAGACCGGATTATGTCTGAGTGGCACGACAACTATCCTATGTACCATTTTCGGTCCAATCAGGGGTATGGCACTAAAGAACATTTAGAAGCTTTAAAAACATACGGAGTGTCTCCACTGCATCGAAAAAGCTTCGCACCTGTCAAAGAGAACAGCTGAATATAAGGAGGGAGACTAGCAATGAATTTGATTTCAAGCCTGAGCAAATTAGTTCAACAACAAGAGGTGCGGGCTTTCCCTAAGACAGGGCAGGTTATAAACGGAAATATTCTTGAACTTCTTCCACAGAATCGTGCGGTTGTGCAACTGGGCTCTCAACAAGTGAAAGCCCAATTGGAAGCTTCTCTATCAAAAGGAAAATCTTATTTATTTCAGGTTGGCTCAACAGATCAAAAAATTCAGTTGAAAGTAATTACCCAGTTAGGTGAGAGCCAAGGGGATTCGACGGTAAAGCATCTGTTGAACGAGCTTGGAATTAAACCTACGAAAGAAAATCGTCTGCTTACTTCTCAGCTTATAAAGAAAAGTGTACCTTTCCAAGGATCTGATCTTAAACAGGCGGCTGCTTTACATCAACGGGCAGAGGATAAAAAAGCTGCCCGTGAGATTTTAATACAGATGCTTCAAAAACAGCTTCCGATTAAACCTTCCGTTTATAATGCTTTACATACTAAAAGGATGGATAGTGTAACTCAAACCATGAAGCAAGTGCATATAGAGGCTTCTAAAAGTAAAACAGCTGGGGACAGGGCGGTTATGTCTCTTTTAGCATCTATAAAGGGAGAGGGAGCTTCTGTGTCCTTGAGGGAGTCATCCGTGGTAAAACTGATGACAGAAGTAAATATTAACAGCCAGAACTCTTTTCAATTATTTAAGAAAGCCGGGATTCTTGATTCCAAGGCCTCTTACACCTCTTTTCAAGATACCTGGACAGAATGGGCAGAAGCCCATAGTAAAGGTAACGAAAATCCCTCTTCTACTTATTTAGCTAGCCTATCTAAAAAGTCAGCACCTCCATTTCCGATGGCTATGGAAGAAATGGCTGTCAGGCTGAACCAGCTTTTTCATCAGCAGCTTCCGCTGAAAGCCCCTGAACAACAGTCTTTGCATCGTGTTATGAATCAAGTTGAAAAAGTCTTAGCCAAGGAGATACCATCCGGAAATGATTCTCTCCGTAGTAAGCATAATACGTTTGGGACCAACCAGTCCGTATCTGAAGATTTTCAATTTTTGAAAGAACGCGAAGTCTTAACAAAAATAAGCAGTCTTTACACCGATGAAAAAAATCAAAAACTTTTACAAGATTTCCTGCGTGCGGCCCCCATCTTGTTAACGGAAGGTGGATCATCGGAGAAGCAGGTCATTAGGGAAGGTTTGTCTGTTCTAAAGAAATGGCAATCCACGCAGCTGCCTCCGATTCTTCGTCAAACCCTGACTGAATGGATAGGAAGATCGGCTGCTGAACTATCCGTGTCAGAGAAAGAAGCTATTTTTGTAAAAATGAAAACCATGCTTGACCTCACAGGCCTGCAAGAAGAATCTAATGTAAAACCTGCGTCAGCCCAGGAAAAAGCAACCACTCAAGAAAGTTCTCTGAAGACCTTGTTGCTCTCCAGTCTTCAGGATGCAAGCAGCACCATTCGTCCGGAAACAGCTAAAAAAATGATTCAGATGTTAAATGGAATGCAACTGACGGCACAACAGGAAACGAACCAGAGTTTGCAGATGTCGCTACAGTTTCCAGGAAACATAATCGGCTCAGAAAACGATGTTTATTTAGATATGGAAGGTAGAAAAACGAAGGAAGGTAACATTGATCCTGATTATTGTCACATTATGTTCTTTTTAGACTTAAATAATTTTAAAGAAACAATAATTAACTTAAATATAGTTTCCAGACGGGTAGGAGTAACTGTGTTTAATAATGATACATTAATAGAACTACCTATGGAAACGCATAAAGCTACCCTTAAAAGTGGTCTTGAGGACATGGGGTATGAATTGATTTCCCTCAATATTAAGGAAATGAACAATGCAGCACACATGTTCAGTAAAGACAACTCTCTACCCGAATACAAGGAAGGAATTGATCTTCGAATATGAAAGACAAGCGGAAAGAAGCGATCGCTCTCCGTTATCAATTTGATAACGAAGCGGCTCCAAAGGTTGTAGCCAAAGGTGCAGGCTATGTAGCAGAAAATATAATGGAGAAAGCGAAAGACAATCAAGTACCCATTCAGGAAGACTCAACGTTAGTTGAACTGCTATCAGAATTAAATATTAATGAACAGATTCCAGAAGAATTGTATCACGTCGTAGCAGAGGTTTTCGCTTTTATCTATAAAGCAGATAAGGATTATAATGCATAATAGAAGCAGGCTACATCAAAATAGATAAATGTTTTTTCAATTGGTTTACATAATAATTTATTAGTTAAATCAGTGAATTTTTCGACAGATATCTGCCTTTGTGTGGACAATTGATAGCGTTTTTTTATACAATGTACATGCAGTGAAATTTGATGGGAGGATGAAACATGAACATTCACGAGTATCAAGGTAAAGAAATAATGCGCGAATTTGGCGTTTCTGTGCCAAATGGCCATGTAGCTTATACCGTAGATGAGGCTGTTGAAGCAGCTCAGAAACTAGGCAGCGATGTAACCGTTGTAAAAGCACAAATCCATGCAGGCGGCAGAGGTAAAGCCGGTGGAGTTAAAATTGCTAAAAACCTCGATGATGTGCGTACATACGCTGAAGAAATTCTTGGTAAGACGCTTGTGACCCATCAGACTGGGCCTGAAGGAAAAGAAGTAAAGCGCTTACTGATTGAAGAAGGCTGCGACATTCAAAGCGAATATTATGTAGGCTTAGTGCTGGACCGTGCCACAAGTAAAATTACAATGATGGCGTCTGAAGAAGGCGGTACAGAAATCGAAGAAGTGGCAGAAAAAACACCTGAAAAAATCTTTAAAGAAGTTATTGATCCTGTGACAGGACTAACACCTTTCCAGGCTCGCAGATTAGCGTTTAATATCAATATTCCAAAAGAAGCTTTAGGCAAAGCGGTTAAATTTATGCTTGGACTTTACGATGTCTTTGTGAAGAAAGACTGCTCTGTAGCAGAAATTAATCCGCTTGTTACTACAGGCGATGGCGAGGTACTTGCGCTCGATTCCAAATTAAATTTTGATGATAACGCCCTGTTCCGTCAAAAAGATGTGGCTGAACTGCGTGATCTTGAAGAAGAAGATCCTAAGGAAGTAGAAGCATCTAAATACGACTTGAGTTATATTGCTCTTGATGGAAATATTGGCTGTATGGTTAACGGAGCAGGTCTTGCGATGGCAACCATGGATACAATCAAACATTATAAAGGCGATCCAGCTAACTTCCTTGATGTTGGGGGCGGTGCCACCACAGAAAAAGTTACGGAAGCATTTAAAATTATCCTGTCCGATGACAATGTAAAAGGTATATACGTAAACATTTTCGGCGGCATTATGAAGTGTGATGTTATTGCTGAAGGTGTTGTAGAGGCAACTAAACAAATCGGTTTGACACTTCCTCTAGTGGTGCGTCTGGAAGGTACGAACGTTGAACAAGGCAAGAGAATTCTGGATGAATCCGGATTGAATATTACTTCTGCAGACTCCATGGCGGAAGGCGCTCAAAAAATCGTAGAACTAGTAAAGTAAAGAAAGGCGGGGAAATCAGATGAGTGTATATATTAACAAAGATACAAAAGTTATTGTACAAGGAATTACAGGCTCGACCGCTTTGTTCCATACGAAACAGATGGTGGAGTATGGAACCCAAATCGTCGGCGGAGTAACACCTGGTAAAGGTGGCACAGAAGTAGAAGGAATTCCTGTTTTTAACACAGTCTCAGAAGCCGTAGAAAAAACAGGGGCTAATGCTTCTGTTATTTATGTACCTGCTCCATTTGCCGCTGATGCGATCATGGAAGCAACAGACGCAGAGATGGATTTGGCGATCTGTATCACAGAACACATCCCGGTCTTGGACATGATTAAAGTGAAGCGGTTTATGGAAGGTAAGAAAACTCGCCTTGTCGGTCCAAACTGTCCAGGTGTAATTACTCCAGATGAGTGTAAAATCGGCATTATGCCGGGATATATTCATAATAAAGGTCACGTAGGCGTGGTTTCTCGTTCAGGGACACTTACCTACGAAGCCGTACACCAGCTTTCTGAAGCCGGTATCGGACAGTCTACAGCTGTTGGAATCGGTGGAGATCCGGTAAACGGAACTGATTTTATCGATGTACTCAAAGCTTTCAATGAAGATGATGATACAGAAGCGGTTATCATGATCGGTGAAATCGGAGGTACTGCTGAAGAAGAAGCAGCTGAATGGGTTAAAGAAAATATGAACAAACCAGTGGTTGGCTTTATCGGTGGACGTACTGCTCCTCCAGGGAAGCGTATGGGCCATGCCGGTGCGATTATTTCTGGTGGAAAAGGAACAGCAGACGAGAAAATCCGTGTGATGAATGAATGTGGTATCCAAGTAGCAGAAACACCTTCTGTTATGGGAGATACTTTGATTAATGTTCTTAAAGATCAAGGTCTACTTGAAAAGTGTAAAACAGTTTAAACAGATTGATTTCTTCATAAACGAATGCGGTAACACGAGAATATTTAAAAATTCTGCACGTGTGCCCTTTTATCAACGGACAAACCATAATTGAAGTGGAATATTATTAAGAACCGTGTCTCTAAAGGCACGGTTCTATTATATGAAAAGAGGTTTGATATGCAATCAGTAAAAGAAAACTTAATACGTCTCCATCACGCCCCTCAAGTAACAAGGCCTCTCCTTAGAAAGATGTTTCAAATCGATCCTCAGCTTCAATTCCCTTTTACATCTACACCCGAACAAATTTCCCGACTATTATCAATTCCGCTGCCTAGAGCGATATCTATTCTCCATCATATTCATGACACTAATATAATGAGGAAACTCGACAATCATTTACAAAAATATGAGTGTGTCACGTTAATGGATGACTCGTATCCACCTTTGTTGAAGGCTATTCCAGACTCTCCGTTTGTACTTTATATGACAGGTAATCCTCAACTGTTAACGGATTCATTAGCTTTGAGCGTCGTAGGGACACGTACCCCATCCTCTTACTCTCTACCAGCTATGAAATCGATTCTTATTCCCTTGATTCACTTTGGTTTTACATTAGTTAGTGGGATGGCGAAAGGAATTGATCAATATGCTCACCATCTCGCCTGCCGTAATAATGGAACGACGATTGCTGTACTTGGTTCTGGTTTTGATCATATCTATCCCACTAATGACATAGCTTTGTATCAATACTTATCTGAAAAGCAACTGGTAATCAGTGAGTACCCTCCAGATCGAAAGGCTGAAAAATACCATTTCCCAGAACGCAATAGGATTATATCAGGATTGACAGGGGCAACATTTGTAGTAGAGGCACGCCTGAGAAGTGGCTCCCTTATTACTGTAGATCAGGCCTTGGAGCAGGGAAGAGACGTATACGCTATGCCCGGTCTTGCAGGTAAGTCTACAAGTGAGGGCTGTCATAAAATAATTAATCAAGGGGCTAAGCTTGTACACAGTTACAAAGATATTCTTGAAGACTGGCTAGAAAAAATTTGAAAAGTAGGAATTAAAGGTGTTACATTCAAGGTCAGTTGAAAGTAAAATTTCTAAAACGAGGGAAAGGTATGTTTGACAAACGGTTTCATTGTATTTAATAATAGGGAAGATTTAAGTTATGTAATGAAGATAGAGAAAACACCTCTATGGGAGGAACCGATATGGCAGATTATCTTGTAATCGTCGAATCACCTGCGAAAGCAAAAACGATCGAACGATACCTAGGAAAGAAATATAAAGTCAAAGCATCCCTCGGGCATGTGCGTGATTTGCCCAAAAGTCAGATGGGGGTAGATGTTGACAATGAATTTGAACCCAAATATATAACCATACGCGGGAAAGGACCTGTGTTAAAGGATTTAAAAACTGCAGCCAAGAAAGCAAAAAAAGTATATCTAGCTGCCGACCCTGATAGAGAGGGAGAGGCTATTGCCTGGCATTTAGCTCATAGTCTGGATATAGATGAAGCGTCTGAATGCAGAGTGGTCTTTAACGAAATTACGAAGGAAGCTATTAAAGATTCTTTCAAACAGCCTCGTACCATTGATTCTCATCTAGTAGACGCCCAGCAGGCTCGACGGATATTGGATCGTCTTGTGGGGTATAACATCAGTCCTATTTTATGGAAAAAAGTTAAAAAAGGCTTAAGTGCCGGACGTGTTCAATCAGTAGCGCTTAAAATTATCGTTGATCGTGAGAATGAAATCAAAAAATTCGTTCCTGAAGAATATTGGACCATTGAAGCGGATTTCTTAAAGGATAAAGAGAAATTCGAAGGTTCATTTTATGGTGTCGATGGCAAGAAACAGGATTTGAAAAACGAAGAGGACGTCAAAACAATTCAACAGCGCATGACTGGGAAAGATTTCTCTGTTGAAAAGGTAAATAAAAGAGAGAGAAAGCGTAACCCCTCTTTACCATTCACCACTTCATCCCTCCAACAGGAAGCTGCCCGTAAGCTGAATTTTCGGGCGAAGAAGACGATGATGATTGCGCAGCAGTTATACGAGGGAATTGATCTAGGTGGGAAGCAAGGTACTACTGGTTTAATTACTTATATGCGTACCGACTCTACACGCTTATCAAATTCTGCAAAAGATGACGCCAAACAATATATTGAAAATAACTTCGGAAGTGAGTACCTGGGTAATAGTAAGAAGACCAAGAAACAAGAAGGCGCACAAGATGCCCATGAAGCCATCAGGCCTACAGGAGCTGATCGAGACCCGAAGGCTATGAAGAGTATTCTTTCAAGAGATCAGTACCGCTTGTATAAATTGGTGTGGGATCGCTTTGTTTCCAGTCAAATGGCACCAGCTGTGCTGGACACCATGACCGTTCACCTCTATAACCAAGGAGTCGAGTTCCGTGCTACAGGTTCTGAAGTGAAGTTCAAAGGGTTTATGAAAGTGTATATTGAAGGCAGAGACGATAATAAAAAAGAAAAAGATAAGCTGCTTCCTCATTTAGAAGAAGGGATGACCGTGAAAGCTGAAGAGATCACGCCCAACCAGCACTTTACTCAACCACCTCCGAGATACACAGAAGCTCGACTGGTTAAAACTCTGGAAGAGCTGGGAATTGGGCGTCCATCAACTTACGCGCCAACACTCGATACCATCCAGCGCCGTGGATATGTAGCATTGGATAACAAACGTTTCGTACCTACTGAGCTAGGAGAAATTGTTCTTGAACAACTGATTGAATACTTTCCTGAGATCATTGACCTCGATTTTACCAAAGAAATGGAAGATGACTTAGATGCAATTGAAGTAGGGAAAGAAGACTGGGTCTCCATCATCGGTGATTTTTATAAAGACTTCCAGCCTCGTTTGGAAAAAGCGGAAAAAGAGATGGAAGAGATAGAAATTAAAGATGAGCCAGCAGGAATTGACTGCGAGAATTGCGGCCATGAAATGGTTTATAAGATGGGAAGGTATGGAAAATTTCTAGCCTGTTCGAACTTCCCTGAATGCCGCAATACGAAACCGATTCTTAAAAAGATCGGAGTCACATGTCCGAAGTGTCAAAAAGGGGACGTTGTCGAAAGGAAGAGCAAGAAAAACCGTAAGTTCTACGGGTGTGATCGTTATCCCGAATGTGAGTTCATCTCGTGGGATAAACCAATCAGCCGGCCGTGTCCTAAATGTGAAGCTCTGCTTGTTGAGAAGCGGGCTAAAAAAGGTACTCAAATTACATGTACCAATTGTGACTATAAAGAAGAACCACAATCATAGCCTGTGGTTATAAAAGGGAGAGTCTATGACTATTATGATAGTTGTAGACTCTTTTCTTTTTCGCTCCATTAAATTTTCATGGTGATTTATAATGAGATACTCCATAATGTGTGAAATCAGCCCTGAGGCATTATAGCAAGAAGTAATAGTGGCTGTGGGAACGATGCGGAAATGTAGAACGCTCCTCCCATGTCCTGCAGTACCTCATTAAAGTGAGTTCATTTTTTCGTCTTTCCTATACCTTTTAAGGTATAGGATCCAAAACTGTATCTTTTTCGACAATACAGCTTAACAAGTCGTGTGAAGAATCACTAACAATGTTTATCAGCCCCTTTATTCTAAGCTTGTTCATTCTTGAATTGACACACTACTTATGGAAAGCTATAATTACGGTTTGGTAAGAATAAATACTTGACAGGTAAATGATTCCACTTCACCCCTGTTAATTTCCATAAAGAGTTATTTTCTTCAATTCATTTGGAAACAATTCAGAATTTTGTTACATTTTCATTAATATCATTGTGATTACGATTACAAGTGTGATAAAATTTAAACGCCTTTGTGAGGTGAACTATGGAAGAGTTTCAAACATATAAGCAGATGTATCTTGAGTACTTACAGATAGAAAAGAATGCATCGCCATTAACAGTGGAGAATTATTCTATTGATATGGATGAATTTGCGAAGTTTTTACAGGCGGAACAACTAAATTTTGTAGATTGTGACTATTCATCCATACGTATTTACTTATCACAACTACATGCAAATCTACTTTCTAGAAGAACGGTATCTAGAAAGATATCCAGCTTGAGAAGTTTTTTTCGGTTTCTTGAGCGGGAACAGATTGTTACAAAAAACCCTTTTCTAAATGTTTCACTTCCTAAGGAAGCCAATCCTATCCCTGACTTTTTCTATCAGGAGGAATTGAAGCATTTGTTTACGGTCAGCGATAAAAAAAATCCACTGGGACAGCGAAATCAAGCATTGATTGAATTATTATATGGTACTGGTATTCGGGTAAGCGAAGCGACCCGGATCGAACTACACGATATAGATCTTTCTCTTTCTACTTTACTCGTGCACGGGAAAGGAAGAAAAGAAAGGTATGTACCTTTTGGGCAATTTGCCAGTCAGGCCATGCAATCCTATATAGAAGATGGAAGAAGAGTACTTCAGCAAAAGAATTCCAGTCCTACCCCTGTACTATTTTTAAATTCTAAAGGAACACCTTTAACGGCCCGTGGTATTCGGATGATTCTCAATAAAATGGTAGAGGATGCTGCTTTAACTGTGGATATTCATCCCCATAAACTGAGACATTCATTTGCTACTCATATGCTTAATGAAGGAGCAGATCTCCGTTCGGTGCAGGAATTACTGGGCCATGAGCATTTATCTTCAACCCAGATTTATACCCATGTAACTAAAGATCGACTACGGCATGTTTATATGAACAGCCATCCAAGAGCAAATAAATGAGGTGAGTATATGGAACAACAATTCCACGCAACAACGATATTTGCTGTCCAGCACAATGGTCAGTGTGCGATGAGTGGTGATGGGCAGGTGACGCTTGGGAACCAGGTGGTTATGAAGCATAAAGCACGAAAAGTACGCAGGCTTTACAATGATCAAGTATTAGCAGGCTTTGCAGGATCTGTAGCAGATGCCTTTACTTTATTTGAAAAATTTGAAGGAAAGCTCGAAAGTTTTGATGGCAATTTAGCAAGAGCTTCCGTGGAGTTAGCCAAGGAGTGGCGCAGTGATCGTGTGTTAAGAAAGCTTGAAGCCATGCTTATTGTGATGGATCGTAATCACATGTTTCTGGTATCCGGTACTGGGGAAGTTATAGAGCCGGATGATGGAATTCTGGCTATAGGCTCCGGGGGTAACTTTGCTTTAAGTGCAGGTCGTGCCCTTAAACGTTATTCACCTGATCAATCAGCTGAACAAATTGCTCAAGCCGCATTAGAAATAGCAGGAGAAATCTGTGTATTTACAAATGATCAAATTATCCTGGAAGTTCTCAAATAAGGGGGACCTTTGCAATGTCGTTAAATTTAACACCTAAACAAATAGTAGAAAAACTCGATCAATATATTATAGGGCAGAATAGCGCAAAGAAATCGGTTGCTATAGCTCTTAGAAATCGATATCGCCGTATGCAGCTAACCGGTGATATCCGTGACGAAATTGTACCTAAAAATATTCTTATGATGGGTCCGACTGGTGTAGGAAAAACAGAAATTGCCCGTAGACTAGCCAAATTGGTAGGAGCGCCATTCGTTAAGGTAGAAGCCACGAAGTTTACTGAAGTTGGCTATGTGGGCCGTGATGTCGAATCTATGGTTCGGGATCTTGTGGAAATGGCTGTACGAATGGTGAAAGAAGAAAAAATGGAAGAAGTCAAGGAAAGAGCAGAAGAACAGGCCAATAAGCGGCTTGTAAAACTCCTTGTACCTTCCAAGAAGAAGCAGCAGAATAATTTTAAAAACCCGCTGGAAATGTTTTTTAACCAGGGAGATCAGCAGGAAAGTGAACCAAAGCCGGATCAGGAAGAAAAAGAAATCGAAACTAAGCGAAGCCGTATTCGTCAGCAGTTGGATATGGGCGAGCTTGAAGACCGTATGGTTACTATTGAGGTGGAAGAATCGCAATCCTCTATGTTTGACATGATGCAAGGATCAGGAATGGAACAAATGGGGATGAACATGCAGGATGCATTTAGCCAGTTCATGCCTAAAAAAACCAAAAAAAGAAAGCTGCCCGTTTCTGAAGCGCGTAAAGTCCTTACTCAGGAAGAAGCGAGTAAATTAGTAGATATGGATGAAGTAGGGCAGGAAGCCGTAAACAAAGTTGAACAGTCAGGCATGATTTTTATTGATGAAATCGATAAGGTAGCTGCAAAAGGGGACAATCAAGCTAACGTTTCCCGAGAAGGTGTTCAGCGTGATATTCTTCCCATTGTAGAAGGTTCGACAATTGTGACTAAACACGGTGCCGTTTCAACCGATCACATTTTATTTATTGCCGCTGGTGCCTTTCATATGGCCAAGCCTTCGGATCTGATTCCTGAGCTGCAGGGCAGATTCCCGATTCGTGTTGAACTTAATAAGCTTAACGTAGAGGACTTCCGAAACATCTTAGTAGAACCCTCCAATGCTTTATTAAAACAATATAAAGCATTATTGGAAATTGAAGGTATAAAGGTTGAATTTTCTGACGATGCTATTACTAGACTCGCAGAGATTGCCCATGAAGTGAATCAGGAGACGGATAATATTGGTGCGAGACGACTTCACACCATTTTGGAAAAGTTATTAGAGGACTTGTCATTTGAAGCACCAGATGTAACGATGGAAACCATTGAAATTACGCCACAATATGTTGACAGCAAACTGTCCTCTATTGTGAAAAATAAAGATCTAAGTCGTTTTATTTTATAGACATACTATAAGGAGGAATAACAGATGAAATTATTAGACCGTGCCAGAAGAATTAACGCTATGCTTCAGAAAACTACAGGGAAATCGGTGGATTTTAATGATATGTCCGCCACAATGAGAGATGTGATCGAAGCGAATACATTTGTATTGAGCCGTCGAGGTAAACTTCTTGGCTTTGCTATTAATCAGGAAATTGAAAATGAGCGAATGAAGACGATGCTGACTGAACGTCAATTTCCACAAGAATATACTCAGAACTTATTTAATATCCAGGAAACAACCCCTGATATTGATATCGATAGTGAATATACGGCTTTCCCTGTAGAAAACCGAGAATTGTTTGAGCAGGGTTTGACTACGATTGTTCCGATCATCGGAGGAGGACAGCGATTAGGTACGTTAATTCTAAGTCGAATTAACAGAAGTTTTAACGACGATGATCTTCTGCTTGCTGAATATGGTGCAACCGTGGTTGGTATGGAAATCCTTCATGAGAAAACAGAGGAGATTGAACAGGAAGCTCGCAGTAAAGCCGTTGTTCAAATGGCGATTAGTTCTTTATCCTACAGTGAATTGGAAGCAATTGAGCACATTTTTGAAGAACTGGAAGGAAACGAAGGTCTGCTGGTTGCCAGTAAAATAGCGGATCGCGTAGGAATTACCCGTTCGGTAATTGTCAACGCTTTACGTAAGTTAGAAAGTGCTGGAGTTATTGAGTCTCGCTCTTTAGGTATGAAAGGGACGTATATTAAAGTCTTGAACAATAACTTCCTAGTGGAGCTTCAAAAACTTCGCACAAATTAATTACAGAAAAACCGCTGCTTTTAAGAAAGCAGCGGTTTTTTTTATATTCAAAATTGGAAAAAAAAGGTTATATACCCATCTAAATCATATTTTTATAAAATTTATGTAAATCTAATTTATTTACCGAACGAACTGTGTAATAATGTTCATTATAATAGTATTTTCGACAAAATCCTTTAAAAACCATTGTTATAAGTTTAAAGTCCTGGTTATTTAGTTCTATTTATAGAGTGATTAAAAAAATACTGTTGTACTACATAGACAGAGGTATACATACTTTTTTACAATTAGGTTTGTGAACCTAGAAACATGTCGAATTGAGGTGGTTAAGCTGAAATTATTTAATGATACTTTTGACACATTAGAAAAATCCTTAAACTATGCTTCTGAAAAGAACCGTACCATATCTAACAATATATCCAATGTGGATACTCCAGGCTATAAAGCTAAAGATGTTGTTTTTAAAGATCACTTAAACCGCGCTGAAGCTTCTCTATCAGCCAAAAAAACCAGTCACAAACATATCGATTTCCATAATAGAGAATCCGCCTCCTACAATACAACCACAAACAATAGTACTACATATAACCACAATGGAAATAACGTCGACATTGATAAAGAAATGAGCAGCTTGGCACAGAACCAGATATACTATCAAGCTCTGGCTGATCGCATGAGTGGTAAGTTCAGGAGCATGGAATCCGTAATTAAAGGAGGGAATTAACCATGGGTATCTTTGATGCAATGAACACAAGTGCCAGTGGATTGACGGCCCAGCGGTTGAGAATGGATGTAGCTTCCTCTAATGTTGCAAATGCAAACTCCACAAGAGCTGAAATTAATGAAGAGGGAGAATCGGAGCCTTATCGTAGGAAAATGGTCGTATTTGAACCGGAGGACAAAAGTTTTAAGTCTCACCTCGAAAATGCCTCCCGTCTATCAACTCAATCCGAAAGCAGTCAGGGTGTAAAAGCTTCAAAAATTGCGGAGGATGAGACACCTTTCAAACAAGTGTTTTACCCGGACCATCCCGATGCAAATTCAGAAGGATATGTCCAGACTCCTAACGTAGATCCTTTACAGGAAATGGTGGATATGATGAGTGCCACACGTTCTTATGAAGCTAATGTGACTTCTCTGAATGCCTCCAAAAGTATGCTGATGAAAGCCCTGGAAATAGGAAGATAACGAGAAGGAGAGATTAAATGCCAGATCTAAATACTATAACGGGATTACCGTCGATCCAATCAAGTGCTCCCTCGTCTCGATTAAACACGGTCAGCTCCCCTGCAGAGGCTCAAGTCAAGTTTGCTGATCAATTGAAAAATGCTATCGATAAAGTGAATCAAGGCCAGATCGAATCGGATCAGAAAACAAAAGCCCTGGCAAGCGGTGAGATTGATAACCTGCATGAAGTGATGATTACTTCAAAGAAAGCCAGTATTACGATGCAAACATCGGTAGAGGTGAGAAATAAAGTGGTAGAAGCATATAAAGAAATTATGAGAATGCAAGTGTAATACAACTAACACAAGTTGTTATAACATTCGTAGACAGCGTGCTTTTTTTTGGGGGCAGTTATGAAAGAAAAACTAGTACAGTACAAATATCGTATTACTTCGTTTTGGAAAGATAGAAGCAAAGGTCAGAAATCGGTCATACTTGGTGGTATAGGAGCTATCCTGTTAATAGTAGCCCTGGTGAGTATATTCGCATCCAGTTCAAAAATGGTTCCTCTATATAAGGATTTAACAATACAGGAAATTGGACAAATTAAAACAGAACTGGACACCAGAGGAGTTTCATATGAATTGGAAGAAAACGGTACATCAATTCTTGTGCCAGAACCTCAGGCAGAGGCGCTTCTTGTAGATTTAGCTGCGGCAGGACTTCCGAGCAGCGGTTCGATAGATTATGGGTTTTTTAGTGATAATACGTCATGGGGAATGACGGATAATGAGTTTAATATGATTAAGCTTGACGCGATGCAAAGCGAGCTTGCCAATATGATGAAGGGAATCGGTGGAATTCAGGATGCTAAGGTTATGATCAACATTCCAGAGGAGGAGGTGTTTGCATCCGAGACAGAGCAAACAGCCTCAGCTTCGATCGTACTGACTGTTCAACATGGATATCAGATGGAGAACGGTCAAATAGAAGCACTTTATAACCTGGCTTCGAAATCCGTTCCTAACTTGTCTAAAGATAATATCGTAATCATGGATCAAAACTTTAAGTATTTTGATTTAAATAATTCAAATTCACCTAAAAGTCAGGACGCTTATACATATCAGCAGAATGTGAAGAAAAATATTGAACGTGACATTAAGCAGGATGTCCAGCGTATGCTTGGCAGGATGATTGGTCAGCAGAAAGTGATTGCAACCGTTACAGCAGATGTTGATTTTACAAAAGAAAATCGTGTCGAAGAACTGGTAGAGCCGGTTGACCCTGACACTATGGAAGGACTGCCGGTAAGTATTGAACGGATCGAAGAAACCTATGAAGGAGGAGTGCCTGAAGGGGGAGTCCCAGGTGCAGGAGAGGAAGATGTAGCGAACTACCCTGCTGATGGAGAAGGGTCTAACGGGGATTATGAAATGAACCGTGAAACGATTAATAATGAATTTAACCGCATTAAGAGAAATATTGAGGAAAGCCCTTTTAAAGTAAGGGATCTTGGAATTCAGGTAGCTATTGATAGTACTAAAGGTGCTGATGAGCAAGGATCTGTTGAACAATTATCTGCTGAAGAGCAGCAAACCGTTGAGGAAAGCGTGCAGTCAATACTTAACTCAATGATTACAACATCCATTAATGAAAGTTATGGAGAAGTAAACCCGGAGGAAAAAATATCAATCGTTTTTCAAGAATTCAGTGAGCAGCCATCCCCTCCTAAGCCCTCTCCTGGAATTCCAATGTGGATGTACGCAATAGGAGCTGTTCTTGTGACTGTTATTGTGGTGCTAATCGTTTTGTTAATGAGAAGAAAAAGGCAAGAAGAAGAAATTTATGAAGACACTGTAGAAGAGGAAATACCTCCCTATGTGCCTGGGATTGAAGAAAAGGTGACCGCTTCGACTCAACAGAGAGAACAGTTAGAAAAGATGGCAAAGGAAAAGCCTGAAGAATTTGCTAAATTATTGCGATCGTGGATCGCGGAAGAATAAGGGAGGGTTCTTCAATGGCCTTAAAAAAGTCAGCGTTATCTGGAAAGCAGAAAGCAGCTGTCCTCTTAATCTCTTTAGGACCAGATGTAGCCGCACAGGTATACAAACACTTAAATGAAGAAGAAATAGAACAATTAACACTCGAAATATCTTCAGTTCAAAAAGTAAATTCAAAAGAGAAAGAAGAAATAGTAGAACAATTCCATCAGATTGCTCTGGCGCAGGATTATATTTCTCAAGGAGGGATTGGCTATGCCAAAACCATTCTTGAAAAAGCTTTGGGGGAAGACGAAGCATCCAACATTATCGGACGCTTGACATCTTCTCTTCAAGTGAAGCCTTTTGATTTTGCAAGGAAAGCTGAACCATCTCAGATTTTGAATTTTATTCAGAATGAACACCCTCAAACGATTGCTCTAGTTTTATCTTATTTGGATGCAGCCCAGTCCGGCCAGATTCTTTCTGAACTTCCACAGGAGCTGCAAGCCGATGTTGCACGCAGAATTGCTACGATGGAATCGACTTCTCCAGAAATTATCAATCAGGTGGAACAAATACTTAAAAAAAAACTTTCAGCCACAGTAACCCATGACTATACAGAAACAGGCGGTATTCAAGCTGTTGTTGAAGTGCTCAATGGAGTCGATAGAAGTACGGAACGAACAATATTAGACTCATTAGAAATTCAGGATCCCGAACTAGCCGAGGAAATTAAAAAACGCATGTTCGTATTCGAGGATATTGTCTCACTTGATAATCGAGCCATTCAAAGAGTCATACGCGAGGTTGAAAATGAAGACCTTCGCTTATCATTGAAAATTTCGAGTGATGAAGTTAAAAATCTAGTATTTTCCAATATGTCCCAGCGAATGGCTGAAACGTTTGAAGAAGAGATGGAAGTTATGGGACCTGTACGCTTACGTGATGTAGAAGAGGCTCAAACCAGAGTTGTGGCTACTATTAGACGTTTAGAAGATGTGGGTGAAATCGTGGTAGCGCGCGGCGGGGGTGACGACATTATTGTCTAGTTTCAATCAATGTTCACAACGTATTATCCAGATTAAGCCTATCGAAAAGCTAACACCTGCTGGATCCGTGGAAGAAAATCTTTGCAATGAACAAGAGCTTGCAGAGCAAAAAAGAGAGCAAGCTGAAAGAATTTTAGAAGAGGCACGGGAAGAAGCTTCACAACTGCTTCAGCAAGCTGAACACAAAATCGATGCAGATAAGAAAGCCTGGCATGAAGAAAGAGTTCAATTGGTTCAGGCCGCAGAAAAAGAAGGATACGAGGCCGGTGTAACACAGGGTTATCAGGATTACACGGAAAAGTTGGAAGAAGCAAACCATATTATTGCGAAAGCGAACCAATCTTATCACTCGATTGTAGCATCAAGTGAAGAAACCATCGTCGAAATTGCTCTTCGTGCAGCTGAAAAAATATTAAATTGCCATTTGGAAGACCATCCAGAGTCTTTTTCGTACCTTGTTAAAAAAGTAGTTAAGGAAGTTCATGAGCAGCCTGAAATAGCCATTTATGTGCATCCTGATCAATATAGCTATATACAGTCCCAGGCAGAAGAATTGCAAAGAATGACAAGTTTGAAAACCAACTTGTCTATCTATGTAAAAGATGAGATGGAGCCTTTTTCATGCGTGCTTGAATCCCCTTTCGGACGCATTGATGCTGGGATAGACAGTCAGCTGAAAGAATTGAGAGAGAAAGTTTTTCGTGTGGTTCAGGAGGCGGTTCCTTATGAATAAGGACACTTATTTACAAGTTATTGATCGATCAGACATCTTTAAACGCTACGGCCGCATTCATCGGGTGGTAGGCTTGATGGTGGAGTCAAAGGGTCCGGAAGCTTCGATTGGAGATTTATGCTATATCCATTCACATTCTGACCGGAACCAGTCCATTGCTGCGGAAGTGGTTGGTTTCAATCAAGAGAATATTCTCCTTATGCCTTATAAAGAAATGCGAGATATCAGTCCTGGTAGTTTAGTAGAAGCAACAGGTGAACCCATGAAAGTCAAAGCAGGAACAGGATTGATTGGTAAGATTCTGGATGCTACAGGGCAGCCGCTGGACGGTCGTGCATTACCCAAAGGCTTAACGATGTATCCAACAGACCAGTCTCCGCCTAATCCGTTATCAAGGCCCACTATTAAAGAGCCGATTCAAGTAGGAGTTCGTGCAATTGATTCTTTGTTAACGGTTGGAAAAGGGCAACGTGTAGGTATATTTGCGGGAAGTGGTGTAGGTAAAAGTACCCTTATGGGAATGATCTCAAGAAATAGCTCTGCCGATTTAAATGTTATAGCACTCATTGGTGAGCGGGGAAGAGAAGTGAGAGAATTTATTGAAAACGATCTAGGAGAAGAGGGGCTAAAACGTTCCATCGTTATCGTAGCTACATCTGATCAGCCAGCTCTTATGAGAACTAAAGGAGCCTATACTGCTACTGCGATAAGCGAGTACTTTAGAGATCTTGGCTATAACGTCAACCTTATGATGGACTCTGTAACCCGCTTTGCCATGGCTCAGCGTGAAATCGGACTTGCGACAGGCGAGCCTCCCACGACTAAAGGTTACACACCTTCCGTATTTGCTCTCTTACCCAAGCTGCTTGAAAGAACCGGTACGAGCAGTAAAGGAACGATTACTGCTTTTTACACCGTGCTGGTTGATGGTGACGATATGAATGAACCGGTATCAGACACCGTGCGAGGGATACTTGATGGACACTTTGTACTGGATCGAAACCTTGCAGAACAAGGCCAATTTCCAGCCATAAACATATTGAGATCAATCAGCCGGGTAATGAAGCAGATTACATCAGATGAACATAAACAATCAGCCGAACGCCTTCGTGCTTTGCTTGCGAGGTACGAGGAAAATAGTGAATTGATTCAAATAGGAGCTTATAAAAAAGGCAGCAGTAAGGATATTGATCAGGCGATTCATTATCACCCTTCCATCATTAATTTTCTGAAGCAAGGTGTACAAGAACCTTCAAGTTTTGAAGGATCACAGGATTTGCTAAAACAGTTATTTACATAGGAGTGGAAATTGGATGGCTCATTTGCGTGGTTTTCATAAAATTAAGGATTTAAGGGACCGGGAGAGAACAGAGCAAGAGAAACAACATCAATCTCGAGTCGAGACATTTGAACAGAAAGCAACACAGCTGTATGAGGTATTGAAGGAAAAAGAAGAAGCCGAGCACTCATTCCATCAGACCCTTTCAAAAAGAACGATTCAGGCTATGACTTTTATTCAGCACCAGCAATACATAGAGCGCTTAGAGGAACGTATTGACTCGCTGCAGCCTGAAGTTCGAGACGCCCGCCAGGCTATGTACAACTCCCAGGAAAAATTAACAGACGCTTATGTAGAAGTGAAGAAATTTGAAAAGCTCATCGAACAAAAGCAGAAAAAGCATCAAAAATGGGTTAAAGATGAAGAAAATAAACAAATGGATGATTTGTCCATGAGACAATTTTTAAATTTCCAAAGCAGGTGAGGTCATGGCAAAGAAAATAACGGATAAGCAGCAAGGCAGTAAACTTCAATGGTTCTTCCTTGTAATTATTATTCCCATAGTGTTTGCCATCACCTTAGCTTGGATTGTCTTAACTCTTCTAGGTGTGAATGTTACAGAACAAGCTGGCAAGTATGTAAGTAAAGTGCCAGGGATGTCTCAGAGCGCTTCTGTTGCAGAGGAAGAAAATACTAAATCAAACAAGAAGGAAGTTCAGTCTTCTCTTGACGCCAAGAATGAAGAGATTGAGCTGCTTGAAGAAGAACTCAGTGCCAAACAGACAGAGATCGATGAACTTGAACAAAAGGTAGTTAAATTAGAGGCTGATGTGAAATCAGCTCAAGAAGTAAAAGAAGAAAAACCTGAAAATGAGAAAGTGATGGACATGGCTGCTTCTTTTCAGCAAATGGAGCCGGAAGAAGCGGCGCCTATAGTGGAGAACATGAGTCAAGATCTTGCTATACAGGTACTTGAAAATGTAGCAAGCGAAGAAAGAGGATTGATTTTTGGTCAGATGAGTCCAGAAGCAGCCGCTGGAATCGCTGGTGAAATCATTAACTCATCTGAGAATTAATGGCGTTTTATCTTGAAAGGAGGTGAAAACAATGGATCTTGTCCATCAGATGTTTAGCACGGCACGATCCCAGCCGCTGCTTCTATTTAACTCCCCAACAGAAGGTAAGAATTCCAAAGGATCATTTCAAGACTTATTATCCACCTTGCAAGAGAATAGGGAGAGTTTAAATGTTCCGGGCAAGGCAGGTATAGGTCCAATTGATGAAATGGTACAGAAGCTTCGCCGCCAATTAAATGAACTGTTTACAAAACTAAAGTCCTATCAAAAAGAAACTGATCAAGGAAATGGACAGGGGTTAAAAGAACTGGAACAGCTGGCTGAGCTCCAAATTCAGTTTGAAGACGATGCGGTTATGCCTTCAGATTTGGACATATTAACGGGTTTAGACTCCGCTCTTAAAATGCTTCAAGGAGTAATTAAAGCGGAGGAAGCAGAAGGGGGTAATTCGAAAGAAGAGACTAGCCTAGTGAAAGACCCAAAGGTTTCAGATCTTTTTCAAACCATAAATGAAACCATACACTTGGTTCAGAATGTACTTAAAGGCACTGAGGAGCAAAAAAAGAAAATGTCGAATGACACCCACTTTATTACCCTCCCTATTCCTTCCAACTTCACACAATTGGAAAAAAGTCAAGTATTTAATAACTTTGAGCAGAAAGAGATTGATCTCCAAAAATTATGGGTTAAGTTTCAGCAAAACATTCATAGTTTGGAAAACAACAATAAAGATGTTCATTCCAAGGTCAATGGTTATTCAACCAAAGTATTAGTTATTAAAGATGTCATTCAATCGATTTCCCAAATATCCAATCAAGTACCTGAGGGAAAATGGACATCCATGCTGAGCAAGCTATCAGAGCAAGGAACTGAATTTGAAAATAAGCTGTTTAGAGGTTTATGGAATACCTATCAGAATAGACAAACTGTTCCGTCTGGTTATCAAAGGTTGGCGCCTGTTAATGGAAAGGAAATGGGGAAGTGGATTTCACAGTATATTGATAAGCATACGGACAATTCTCGAACCTCGGCACTTTCTCTTCAAACCATGCCGATGGCAAAAGTAGAGCAACATGTGATTCAGATCCATCAGAATCAGCTGTCTTCTTCTATCCCAAACCAGTTTATGAAAGAACTGGAACGTATCCTTCAATCCAGCCGGTGGTTTACCAGCAAGCCGGGCAGTATGGAAATGCAGTTAAAACTTAAGCCTCACAATCTTGGGGAGATGACGGTGAAACTTGCGCAAATAAATGGTGAACTAACCGTGAAGATTATTGCTAGCAGTCAAGCAGCGAAAGAAATGCTGGAAAGTAATATGGGTCAGTTGCGTCATATGTTCTCCCCTCAGCAGGTCGTAGTTGAAAAGAATGAAGGATTATCTGACCAGCAGTCGTTCTATTCTTTCGATGAGGATCAAGCCGGGCACGAAGAACAAAAAGAAAAACAGTCAAATCAGATAGATTCGGATAGTGAAGAACAATCTGAGGATGGAGAGTCTTTTTACGATATTTTAATGAATGAGAAAGTTTAGGTGATGACATGAATACGATTGATTCGTCCTACTATTTAAAAAATCAGCCAGCTGCCGGGAGCACAAATACCTCCCTCGGAAAAGATGAATTCTTAAAGATTTTAATGGCGCAAATTCAAAATCAAAACCCTCTTGACCCTATGAAAGATAAAGAGTTTATCTCCCAGATGACCCAGTTTTCTAATTTGGAACAAATGACGAATATGTCTCAATCTATGGAGAAATTTTTAGAAACTCAAAGTCTACCGCCCCTGGTCCAATATAGCGGTTTGATAGGTAAGGAAGTTAGCTACCCAATAGCTAATGAAGAAACGGGGGCCCGGGAGAGTGTAGAAAAAGGAGTAGTTACATCCGTGGCTCAAAAAGACGGAAATACCTCTCTTGAGTTGAATTCAGGCCTTAAACTCCCAGTCAACCAAATTATATCTGTCAGTGATACAGGTGAAGAAAGTTCCGGTGAATAGATTGAATCCCCGTATTCATCAATTTCACCAACCACTACAGGCACCTCTAGGGAACAAAACGAAAACGAAAACAGATACCTCCTTTCAAAAGGTTCTTAATGAAACTCAGACATTAAAAATAAGTAAACATGCAGAAAAGCGGTTGAAACAACGGAATATAGAAATTGAAGAAAACAAATGGAATGAGATTTCAAATAAGATGGCGGAAGCCAAATCCAAAGGTGTAACGGATAGTTTAGTCATTACTAACCAGGCAGCTTTTGTAGTAAGTACCAATAATAACACTGTAGTTACAGCGCTTGGAAGAGAAGAAGCTGCATCTCAAATTTTCACAAACATAAATGGCACCATTGTTTTAGACGATTAGGCTGGACCCTCAAGGGAGGCCGTACTACCGCTGACTGATGGAAGCGGCTGATCTAATTAAAAAATGAGAGGAATGTTGCAATATGCTACGTTCAATGTATGCGGGAATTTCCGGAATGAAAGGCTTTCAAACACAGTTAGATACGATTGGAAATAACATTGCCAATGTAAATACGTACGGATACAAAAAAGGGCGCGTTACATTTCAGGATATGATGAGTCAAACGATGACAGGAGCTCAAGGGCCTACTGAGGGAGCAAACGGCAACGCGCGAGGAGGTTTGAACCCTTCTCAAGTAGGGCTGGGATCTCAAACAGGATCTATTGATACAATCCATACTCAAGGCAATCGCCAGACTACGAATCGCCCCTTGGATTTGTCTCTTGAAGGAGACGGGATGTTTATGCTTGCCGAAGGTGGAACGGATGACATTGATACTGACGGGAAAACATTCAATCTTGACAACGTGAATACAAGCTTTACGAGAGCGGGAAATTTCTATTTGGATTCTGAAGGGGCAATCGTGAACAATGAAGGAAAATACTTAGTTGGGGAGCCTTATTCTATAAATCAAAACGGTCCGAATACCGCACAAAACATTGCAGGAATAATTACCATTCCTGAAGACGCTCAGAGTTTTAGTATCCAGCCGGACGGTGCTGTAAGTTATGTAGATGTTGATGGTACACCTAAAGTAGCAGGGCAGATCAGACTGGCTAACTTTGCTAACCCAAGCGGCCTTGAAAAGGTGGGTGGCAATTCCTATCGCTATACCACTAACGCTGGTGAGCCCAATGCGGAATTAGGCGATCTTTCGGTTGCTGGAGAGGATGGAACAGGACAAATGGTCGCAGGGGCTCTTGAGATGTCCAATGTGGATTTAGCTGAATCGTTCACTGAAATGATTACAGCACAAAGGGGATTTCAGGCCAATACGAGGATTATTACGACTTCAGATGAAATTCTTCAGGAACTAGTTAACTTGAAACGATAACCGGAGAGGAGGGCGGGGAGGCGGATTATAAAGCCTCCCTGATCATTATGATAGCTTTAACGAAATTAAACGGAGATTCGTTTACCTTAAACGCAATCTACATAGAGCAAATTCAATCCAATCCGGACACTATGATAACTACAACTCAAGGAAAAAAGCTTCTGGTTAAAGAGCAGGAAGAAATTGTGGTAAAGAAAATCAAAAGGTTTTATAGAGAAGTAGGGCTTTTTAGAATAGCTGGACAGGCAGGTGATGACGATTAAAAATCGAGTCTTTAAGACAATGATTATTATTCTCAGTACACTTACTCTTCTCGGTGCAGCCACCCTTATTATCGTCATGAATCTGAATGGTACAGATGAAGTAAGTGGAAAAAGATCCATTGATGAAATGCGTGAGTCCTCTATGCTGACGGAGGATATTACAACGGATTTAAAGAATGGGGACTTTGTCCGCATCCGCTTTCGTGTAGTAACAGACAGCAAAAAATCTTTAGAAGAATTACAAAAGAGAGATTTCCAGATGCAAAATATATTGATTAAAGAACTTGCGGTTATGGATTCGGAATCGTTTCAATCGGGTCTGGGTGACCTTGAGGACCAGTTAAAAGCAAAATTGAACGAGGTGATGAGCCAGGGGACCGTTACTGAAGTTTATACAGTAGACAAGGTTCTACAATAACTAACAATTCTGGTAAGGAGGTGAGAGTGTGGCAGAAGAGGTTCTTTCTCAGAATGAAATAGATTCCTTGCTATCCGCTTTATCAACGGGTGAAATGGATGCCGAAGAACTAAAGAATGAAGAAAAAGAGAGAAAAGTTCGATCCTACGATTTTAAAAGGGCGCTTCGATTCTCAAAAGACCAGATTAGAAGTCTTTCCAGAATACATGAAAATTTCTCCAGACTGCTTACTACTTATTTTTCAGCACATCTACGAACCTATGTAAATATCGAAGTCGCTTCAGTAGACCAGCTACCTTATGAAGAATTTATCAGATCTATTCCAACAATGACCATATTGAATATATTCAGTGTATCTCCATTAGAAGGAAGAATTCTGCTCGAAACCAACCCTAATGTAGCGTATGCGATGATGGACCGAGTCCTGGGGGGCAGAGGTAGCAGTGTGAGCAAAGTGGACAACTTAACAGAAATTGAAACGACTATTATGTCTCACTTATTTGAGAAAGCCCTCGATAACTATCAGGAAGCCTGGGGTTCTATAGTTGAGATCGATCCAGTACTGGAAGAATTTGAAGTGAATCCTCAATTCCTGCAAATGGTATCGCCTAATGAGACGGTGGTAGTTGTTTCCTTAAATACAACCATTGGAGAATCGAGCGGTATGATTAATATATGCATCCCTCACGTAGTGTTAGAACCAATCATTCCGAAGCTCTCTGTACATTATTGGATGCAAAAGCAACAGCCGAAAGATAGAGATCCTGGAGAATATGAAGCTTTAGCGAAAACTATCAAAGGGGCAGAAGTAGATATGAAAGCTCTGCTCGGAGAGTCCAACATATCGATTCAGCAGTTCTTAGGGTTGAAGGAAAATGATGTGATTCGACTAAGTCAGCAAATTGACAGACCTATGACACTAAAAGTAGATAACGAACAAAAGTTTCATGTACAGCCGGGTACAATTAAAAATCATCTCGCTGTGCAAGTTTTAGAAGACTATCGAGGGGAGGCGGAAAGAAATGAGTGACGATATGTTATCACAGGATGAAATAGATGCTCTTCTGAATGGCAGTACAGGTGAAGATCTTAATCGCTCATCTTATAATCAAGGTTTGGCAGAAGAATTATCAATACTTGAAGAAGATGCGCTAGGTGAAATTGGCAATATATCTTTTGGAAGTTCTGCTACAGCTTTGTCTTCCTTATTAAATCATAAAGTGCAAATTACCACACCGAAAATCACAGTTGTAAACCGTAATCACCTGCCTGATGAATTTCCAAAACCGTACGTCGCAGTCGGTGTTACTTACACGCAAGGATTCTCAGGGGAAAATGTTCTAGTTATTAATACTAAAGATGCAGCTATTATTGCAGATCTAATGCTGGGAGGAGATGGCAGCTCACCTGATGATCAATTAAATGAAATTTCTTTAAGTGCTGTCCAGGAAGCGATGAACCAAATGATGGGGTCAGCAGCGACCAGCATGTCAACTATATTTAATAAAAAAGTGGATATCTCTCCCCCCTCCATTGATGTGTTAAACCTCGAGGAAAACCGGGGTACGGATCAGATTCCAGACGATGAAACTCTTGTGAAAGTTTCTTTCCAGCTTAAAGTGGGGACATTAATCGATTCTAGTATTATGCAGCTTCTTCCTGTTGGTTTTGCTAGAGAGTTAGTGGACCAGTTAATGAATCCTGAAGACCAAGCACCTCCTCAAAAACCACTGAAAAAATCTTTGGGTTCAAGAGAAGACGATCAGCCCACTAAAGCTGCTGTTACAACGGAGGAGTCTGACAAGGGTTCGAGTACATCAACATCTCACGAGGGAGTTGAACCTCAGTACGTAGGAGGACCGGTTGGGCAAGGCGTTAATGAGGCGAATATTCAGACCGCTCAATTCCAAAACTTTGAATCTGTGCAACTTAATAACAATGAACAAAGAAACTTAGATATGCTGATGGACATTCCATTAAAAGTTACCGTAGAACTTGGTCGCACGAAGCGTACAATAAATGAAATTTTAGAAATATCAGCAGGTTCTGTGATAGAACTGGATAAGTTAGCAGGCGAACCAGTTGATATTCTTGTAAATGAAAAATTGATGGCTAAGGGAGAAGTTGTCGTGATCGACGAGAACTTCGGTGTACGGGTTACCGACATATTAAGCCCTAAAGATCGGCTGAGTAAATTACGTTAATCAAGGAGGAAGTAGGATGGGAGGAAGAATAATGATTGTAGATGATGCAGCTTTTATGAGAATGATGGTAAAGGACATTCTTACGAAGAATGGCTATGAGATCGCAGCTGAAGCAGAAGATGGGAAAAAAGCGGTGGAATTATATAAAGAAAAAAACCCTGATCTCGTAACGATGGACATTACCATGCCCGAAATGGATGGAATTACAGCACTAAAGGAAATAAAGCAGCATAACCCAAATGCTAAAGTAATTATGTGCTCTGCAATGGGACAACAGGCAATGGTTGTCGATGCTATTCAAGCAGGGGCGAAAGACTTTATCGTTAAACCTTTTCAGGCTGATCGTGTTATTGAAGCCATTCAAAAAGCCTTAAGTTAAAGAGGAATGTTTATGTATCGAACAACTAGATGGACAGCTTTCATTATCGCTCTATTTACTATTTTTCTCGTCGGTGCAGGGTTCGTTCAAGCGGCACCCTCTGCCACTGAGTGTTTAGAAAATCCTCAGCTTGAAGGATGCCCATCTTCAAACTCAGCAGAAGATTCTGAGGCTCCACCTGGGGGCAATTCCTCTCAGGTGGAAGCAGCTGAAGGGTCTTTACTGTGGAACATTATAAAACTGGTTTTTGTTCTTTTGCTAGTATTAGTTCTCATATATGGCCTATTAAAGTTTTTTAATTCCAGGAATAAAGTATTCAATCAGAATCGAACAATGGAAAACCTCGGAGGGATGAACCTTGCACCTAACCGTTCGATTCAGGCTGTGCGGATTGGCGAACAAGTGTTTATCCTTGGCGTTGGGGATTCTGTAGAAATCATTACCGAGATCTTAGACCCTTCGACCAAAAGCGGTTTGATCCAAAAGGATAAACATCAAGGAATGGAACAAGCTTTCCCTTTGGATAAGTGGCTCGGAAAATGGAAAAAGGATAAGGGAAAGGAAGAAACTACTTCCACGGTACAGTTTCAGCAATTATTTGAGAAACAGCTTAAAGATATGAAAGAAAAAAGAAAGAATGCGTCAAGACGGGATCAGGGGGGCAGAGATCATGAATGAATTTATCGATATCTTCTCCGGTTCAGATCCTGAAGATATTTCTACTTCCGTTAAATTACTGCTATTGTTAACGGTCTTGTCCCTTGCTCCTGGAATATTGATTTTAATGACGAGTTTTACAAGGATTCTGATCGTACTTTCATTTGTCAGGACTTCGCTTGCGACTCAGCAAATGCCTCCCAATCAAGTTTTGGTTGGTATTGCTCTTTTTTTAACATTTTTCATAATGGCCCCCACTTTCCAGGAAGTAAACAACCAGGCCTTAACACCATTGTTCAATGAGGAAATTACATTGGATGAAGCTTATGAAGAAGCAAGTATTCCTATGAAGGATTTTATGGGGAAGCATACGAGGCAGAAGGACTTAGCTTTATTCATAAATTATTCAGGAATGGAGCGTCCGGATACCATTCAGGATGTTCCGCTCACTACGCTTGTACCAGCTTTTGCTATCAGTGAACTTAAAACAGCTTTTCAAATGGGGTTCATGATATTTGTCCCTTTTCTCGTTATTGATATGGCTGTAGCGAGCGTGCTTATGTCCATGGGTATGATGATGCTGCCTCCCGTCATGATATCACTTCCTTTTAAAATATTATTATTTGTGCTGGTTGATGGGTGGTTCTTAATTACAAAATCGCTATTAGAAGGGTTTTAGGAGGGAGGTCAATAATATTAACGATCAAATGGTCATTTCATTTGCTAAGGAAGGCATTTATACCGTGTTAATGATTACCGGTCCCTTGCTGATTCTAGCTTTGGCGGTCGGCCTCCTGGTTAGTATTTTTCAGGCAACGACGCAAATCCAAGAACAGACGCTTGCTTTTATTCCGAAGATTGTAGCGGTAATGGTAGGTTTAATATTTTTTGGTCCCTGGATGCTGACCAACATGGTAGAGTTTGCTGCCGGTATATTCAGTAACTTAAATATGTTAGTAGGGTAGCTATGCTTGACTCGATAAATTTAGCGGGCATTCCCGCGTTTTTATTAATATTCATTCGAGTAACCTCCTTTTTTGTCACACTTCCGCTCTTCTCCTATCGTAATGTTCCAAATCAGCATAAAGTTGGTTTCAGCTTTTTTATTGCATTACTAATGTATTTCTCGCTTTCTATACCTGAGCTTGCTGTGGATGAGGAATACTTTTTGCTTTTATTCAAAGAAGCAGCTGTCGGAATTGCGGTTGGTTTACTAGCCTATATTGTATTGGCAGCGATTCAAATCGCAGGTGGTTTTATTGATTTTCAGATGGGATTTGCGATTGCTAATGTTATAGATCCGCAAACAGGAGCGCAAAGTCCTTTAATTGGTCAGTACTTCAATATTATTACTCTATTATTTATTTTAGCCGTGGATGGACACCATCTGATGATTGAAGGTGTGTTTTACAGCTACACCCTGATTCCAATTGATCAATTACTGCCGCTTCAAGATGAATCGTGGATCCAATATGTTATAGAGACTTTCAACCAGATGTTTGTTATAGCTTTTTTAATGGCCGCGCCTATTGTTGGCTGCTTGTTTCTTGTAGATATTGCCCTTGGAATAGTAGCACGGACGGTGCCCCAGCTAAACGTGTTTGTAGTTGGCTTACCGCTGAAAATATTCATAGCTCTCTCTGTCCTGGTCATAGCCATGACTTTTTATATGATGCTGATTGAACAATTATTCGAAACTATGCTCACCACCATGCGTGGTTTAATGCAAATATTCGGAGGCTAGCTGCTCATGCATTACTTACATTTAGACCTGCAGTTCTTTGCAGCAGACGAAAAAACAGAAAAAGCTACTCCTAAGAAGAGACAGGATAGTCGAAATAAAGGACAGGTTCCAAAAAGCCAGGATGTAAATACCGGCTTTCTTCTATTAATGGTATTTGGCGTCCTGTTTTTACTGGGGAGCCAAATGAAGTCAACCATGACAGGAATGTATGAACATGCGTTTCAAGAATATATTCACTGGGATGTAACTGAAATGCAAGTTCATACGGTTTTTGTCGAAATGACCTGGGAGATTAGTAAAGTCATTGCTCCTATAATGGGGGTGGCTATTATAGCAGGTATAGCATCTAATCTTTTGCAGGTAGGCATTATGTTCACCGGTGAGCCATTAAAAGTGGATTTGAAAAAGCTGGATCCTATTCAGGGAGCAAAAAAAATATTTTCAGCACGGGCTCTCGTCGAGCTTGTAAAGTCCTTGCTGAAAATTGCAATGGTAGGTTCTATAACATTTACGATCATCTGGGTTAATAAAGATGAAATGATGCTGATGTCCCAGAAATCCGTACAGGCAGCTCTCGCTTTTTTTGGTAACACTACTATTTTAATGGGGCTTGCTTCAGCACTCGCTCTGCTTATTCTCTCCGTTATCGATTATACATATCAGCGCTACGATCATGAGAAAAATATACGAATGTCTAAAAAAGACATTAAAGATGAACATAAGAACATGGAAGGGGGTCCACATATTAAAGCAAAAATTAAAGAGAAGCAGCGGCAAATGTCTGCTTCCCGTATGATGAGTGAAGTCCCTGATGCGGATGTGGTAATTACGAACCCCACCCATTATGCAATTGCTGTAAAGTACAGTGAGGATCAGGGAGATGCGCCTTATATTGTCGCTAAAGGGGTTGATTTTATCGCTTTAAAGATTAAAGAAGTAGCTAAAGCAAACAACGTAGTTACCGTTGAGAACCGTGCTTTGGCAAGAGCTTTGTATAGAAATACTGAGATCGATCAGCCCATTGATGAGCAATTCTATAAAGCAGTAGCAGAGATTCTTGCTTACGTATATCAATTGGAGAAAAAAATTTAAAGTAAAGGAGGCCCACTGATGTCAGCAAGAGATTTATCCGTTTTATTAGGCGTGATCCTGATCATCGTCATGCTTGTGATTCCGCTTCCGGGGTGGCTCCTTAGTTTTTTTATTCTCATTAATATTACGCTTGCTCTGATTGTCATTTTAGTTTCAATGAATATGGAGGAAGCGCTTCAATTTGCTGTTTTTCCAACCCTATTATTATTGCTTACATTATTTCGCCTTGGTTTAAATGTTTCAACAACCCGTTCCATTCTGTCCGAAGCAGAAGCGGGAGGTGTGATTGCTACATTTGGAACTTTCGTTATCGGAGGAAATCCTTTGGTTGGATTTGTAGTATTTGTCATTCTGGTTATTATTCAATTTCTAGTAATCACGAAAGGGGCAGAGCGTGTATCTGAAGTAGCCGCTCGATTTACCTTAGATGCTATGCCCGGAAAACAGATGAGTATAGATGCTGATTTGAATGCAGGCATGATTAATGAACACCAAGCTAAAGAGCGCAGAGAAAAAATTGAAAATGAGTCCGATTTTTATGGAGCGATGGACGGAGCAAGTAAGTTTGTTAAAGGAGACGCTATAGCCGGTATTATCATTGTACTTATTAATATAGTGTTTGGTTTAATTATAGGAATGGTCCAGATGGGCATGTCCTTTAGTGAAGCAATTGATACCTATATGCGATTAACCGTTGGGGATGGTCTTGTCAGTCAGATTCCTGCCCTGCTTATATCTACAGCTACCGGAATTGTAGTCACGCGCGTAGCTTCTCAGGGTAATTTAAGTACAGATGTAACTAGTCAGCTGCTCCGGTATCCTAAACTGCTATATATAGCTGCTGGAACTATTTTTCTATTAGGTTTAACTCCAATTCCATTCTTCCTTACAACTCTTATAGCTTCCGTGTTAGGATTTGGGGCTTACTGGCTCTCTAGAGAAGTTGAAGAACCAGTTGAAAATGAGCCTGAAGAGCTGGATGAATCGGAAAGTGATCAAATGAAATCGCCGGAAAATGTGGTTAATTTAATCAGTATGGATCCGATAGAGTTTGAATTTGGCTATGCACTTATTCCGATCGCTGATTCAAATCAGGGAGGAGATTTATTAGACCGAATTGTCATGATCCGGAGACAGTTGGCTATCGAATTAGGGATAGTCATACCTGTTGTAAGAATCAGGGACAACATCCAGCTGCATCCGAATGAATATCGGTTAAAGATAAAAGGAAATGAGGCGGCACGAGGCGAGCTTCTGCTTGATCATTATTTAGCCATGAGCCCAGGAGACGAAGATGAGGAACTAGAAGGAATCGAAACGCAGGAACCTGCCTTTGGTTTACCTGCCAAATGGGTTACTGAGGACCTGAAAGATGAAGCAGAATTATCTGGCTATACCGTAGTTGATCCTCCATCTGTTGTATCCACTCATATTACTGAGGTAATAAAACAGCACGCCCATTCCCTCCTTGGACGTCAAGAAACACAGCAGCTGATTGATCATTTGAAAGAATCCTATCCAATTCTGGTGGCCGAAGTTACACCGGAGCCTTTATCAGTTGGCGATGTTCAAAAGGTTTTGGCTAAGCTTTTACGTGAGAACGTGTCCGTTAATAACTTACCAGTAATCTTCGAAACGCTGGCTGATTTCGGCAGAATGACCACCGATACGGATCTGCTTGCTGAATATGCGAGACAATCATTAGCTGCCCAGCTGACCCGTCAATATATGAAAGAAGACCAAACCGTTAAAGTCATCACCGTATCCGGTAAAGTAGAGAAAATAATTGCAGACAACATTCAACAGACAGAACATGGAAATTATCTAGCACTGGATCCAGAAAGTCAACAGTCCATTATTAGCGCCGTGGCAGCTCAGGTTGAACAAATTTCACTTCAGGAAGAAACGGCGGTTTTATTGTGCTCGCCAGCTGTCCGCATGTACATCAAGCAGCTGCTAGAACGATTCTTACCTCAAGTAGTGGTGTTATCTTATAACGAATTAGAGCCAAGTGTTGAAGTGCAAAGTGTAGGAGTAGTGAATGTCGCATGAAGGTGAAAAAGTTTCAGGCAGTTACCATGCCGGAAGTTATGAAAAAGGTAAAAAGTGAATTAGGACCGGAAGCGGTGGTTTTGAATACAAAAACAGTCAAACCAAGGGGACTGTTCAAAAGGTTCAAGAAAGAACTTATTGAAGTCATCGCAGCCGTAGATTCTTCCGCATCTATTCAGAAGAGGGTGCAGCCTTCAAAAAGTTCTAAGGCATTAAGTTCTAATGAATCGGCAGCATCATCGAATGAAGCGATCATGAACGAGTTGAAGCAGCTTCGCTTAACGATAGAATCTACAAGTAATCACTCGCCGGGCTCTGGAGAATTCGCAGCCTGGTATGAACATCTAATTGCGCAAGAACTAGAACCTGCACTTGCTGCAAGTATTGTACAAAGTATCGATCAGAAACAATGGACCGATAATTCTGGTCAAAACGATGGGAGGGAGCGGTTATTAACGGAAGAGATCACTAAGCGTCTGAATTCACATCCTTTTGGACATAAGCATTTGGGTAAAACAATTGTGCATTTAGTAGGACCCACTGGAGTTGGAAAAACAACGACCGCAGCCAAATTGGCAGCAGAAGCGGTTTTGAATCAAAAATTAAACGTAGCCTTTATTACCACGGATACATACCGCATTGCGGCTATTGATCAATTGAAAACCTATGCGAAAATACTGGACGTTCCGCTAGAAGTAGCCTACAACTTTGAAGACTATGAACAAGCAATAGAAAAATATAAAGATTTTGATCTTTTATTAGTGGATACAGCTGGACGTAATTACTTGCAGTCTTCTTATGTAGAAGAGTTAAACCAGCTACTAAATTTTAATGATGCTTCCGAAACTTTTTTAGTATTATCGTTAACAAGTAAATATATGGATATGAAAGATATTTATGAGAAGTTTCGGCCTATTCCCATCAACAAGGTTATTTTTACAAAAGAAGATGAAACCTCTACTTATGGAAGTGCGATTAATTTACTGGTTCACCATAAAATTGGTGTCGCTTACTTAACTAACGGGCAAAATGTTCCAGACGACATTGAAGAAGCTTCGCCTGACATGATGGCGAGGAAAGTTACAGAGGGATATGGTTATGCATGATCAAGCCGAACAATTACGGCTGCGAATGACGGACAGCCGGGTTGTGGAACACAAAGCCCGCAATATTGCTATTGCCAGCGGAGTAGAAGGAGAAGGAAAATCCACCTTCGTTGTTAACTTTGGCATTAAACTAATAGAACAAAATCATCGCGTCTTAATTCTTGATTTAGATGTTGGTAAGGGTACAATCGACCGATTATTAGAAGTTCATCCTTCACGTTCACTGGCTCATCTTTTCTCTGAACAGAAAACGATTCATGATCTTATCGAGCAGGCGCCATCATCTGTATCTTATCTCGCCGGGGGCACAGGGGTGGAAGTGTTTTCTGAGCTTGATGAATGTAATTTTCAATATTTTCAATCTCAGTTTGAAGAGTTAAACCGGTCCTATGACTATATTCTATTTAATATGAGATCAAATGTAGAAGAGAATTGTTCAGAATTTATGACGTCTGCTCATGAAGCGATCATTGTAACTACACTATCCTCCACATCAATTAGAAGTACATACGGACTTATTAAACAATTACTAACCAAAGAAAAAGAGTTTCCGATTTCGATACTCCTTAATCGGTGTGCTTTGGAAAGAGAGAGTGAAGATACCAGCTTACGCCTTCAGGGAGTAATTGATCGTCATTTAAAAACTCAAGTTCAATATTTAGGGGCGATCCCTGAGGACCGTGCTGTCATTCGTTCAATAATTCAGAAGAAGCCTTTTACGATTCAATATCCTGAAGCTCAGGCAAGCAAAGCTATTAATAATATAGTCTATAACTATATAAATCTATCTGAAAATAAACTTCACCATCATTAATTTTTATTTAAATTGAGGCGGTTCATTAGTAAAGGAGCAAGACGATGAAAAAGACATGAGCTGAAACGAAAATATCCTCAGACTTATAGCATTGTCGAGTCGGAAGACAGCTGTATTGCATTTGGAATGCCAAAAGCTATTTTTAATGCTGGATTGGCTGATGAAGTTATGCCTTTATCAGGAATTGGCATCAGTATCATAAAAGCTCTTAGATCAAAGAGGGGGAAGAAGAATGGGTAATAACCCATACCTAGAAGTTTTTATAGATGAAAGTAAAGAGCATCTTCAAGCAATTAATGATCATCTATTATTGTTAGAGAAAAACCCTGAAGACTTGTCCATTGTTAATGAAATATTCAGATCGGCCCATACCTTGAAAGGCATGTCAGCTACAATGGGATATCAGGATCTATCTAATTTAACTCATCAGATGGAAAACGTTCTAGATGGGGTGCGTAATGAACTAATTAAAGTAGATGGTGACATGTTGGATATCGTATTCGACTCAGTAGATGATTTAGAAGCGATGGTCATGGATATAGCAGGGGGCGGTGCTGGTAAACGGGATGTTAAACAGGTGGTGAAAATGCTTGAAGGTATTGAAAGAGGTGAAAAAGCCCCAACGTTTTCTTTGGAACCAGCCCAACAGGTGATCACGTCGGCAAGTATGTCTATTGATGAATTTACCCTCACAGTTTTAGAGCAGTCTAAAGAACAAGGTCAGCAAAATTATCGAATCGAAATTACTTTAAGAGAGGATTGCCTGTTAAAGGCAGCTCGTGTCTATATGGTTTTTGAGGTGCTTGAGCAATTGGGGGAAGTTATTCTGTCCGTCCCCTCTGTGGAGCAGTTGGAGAGCGAAAAATTTGAACAAAGTTTTATAGTTTTATTAATAACCTCTTCCAACATGGAAGAAGTAGAAAAAAAAATACATAAAGTCTCGGAAATAGAGAGAGTTGCGGTCACTGAATTCCTGATTGACAGACGCTCACCTGAATTATCTTCTTATGAAGAAAACAATTCTTCGGAATCTGTAAAAAATACCAAATCTGAAGAGAAAATAACTTCAGTAAACTCAGAAAAAACAAATCAGACTCAGACTGGCAATAAAACGGTACGTATAAATATAGATCGATTGGATGTACTGATGAATTTGTTCGAGGAACTTGTCATTGATAAAGGAAGACTGGAACAAATTTCAAGTGAATTGAAACATGCTGAACTTCAGGAAACAGTGGAACACATGTCCAGGATTTCAGGAGATTTGAAAAGTATAATTCTTAATATGAGGATGGTGCCGATCGAACAAGTTTTCAACCGGTTCCCTCGTATGGTGCGGCAGCTTTCCAGAGATCTGAGTAAACAAGTGAGCTTGAGTATAGTTGGGGCAGACACAGAACTTGATCGAACCGTTATCGATGAAATTGGAGATCCTCTTGTTCATTTAATCCGCAATGCTCTTGATCATGGAATAGAAAGTCCAGCGGAACGAGAAAGAAAAGGGAAAAACCCTTCAGGGAAACTGGAGTTGAAATCCTTCCATAGCGGCAATCATGTGTTTATAGAAATAGCAGATGATGGTGCAGGGATTAATCGGGATAAGGTCATTCGAAAAGCGATAAGTAACCATGTAATTACAGAACGCCAAGCCCTAAACATGAACAATAAACAGGTTTATGAATTAATAATGGAAAGTGGTTTTTCGACCGCTGACGTGGTATCTAATGTATCCGGTCGAGGGGTAGGGTTGGATGTAGTTAAGAATACGATCGAAGTGCTGGGTGGTACCATTACGGTAGATTCTGAGGTTGACAGGGGCAGTGTTTTTTCCGTGCAACTACCTTTAACGTTATCGATCATATCTGTCATGGTTGTAGAAGTGCAGGAAGAGAAGTTTGCGATTCCACATGGTTCGATAATTGAGACGGCGATTGTTAAAAAAGAAGACGTTATGTTAGTTCATAGAAAACAAGTGATCGATTTTCGAGGAAGAGTAGTTCCTCTCGTCTTCTTAGAAGAGGTGTTAGAAGTACCTTCATCATACGAGGAGGGGGAATATCATTCTTTAGTTATGGTTAGTAAAGGAGATAAAATGGCTGGTCTTGTTGTAGATTCGTTTATCGGGCAGCAAGAAGTCGTTTTAAAATCTCTCGGAGACTATTTGAGCGGGGCATATGCCATTTCAGGAGCCACCATCTTGGGCGATGGTCAAGTAGCATTAATTCTTGATAGCCATGCACTTATTAAATAGAGGAGGAATGAGAATGAAAGAAATGAATTCTTTTTTAAAGGTAATTGTCTTTCAGCTAAACGAGGAAGAATATACAATTCCTGTTCATCAAGTAGGTTCGATTGAGAAGATCATGCCGATCACCAGGGTCCCTGGAACGGCCCTGTTTGTAAAAGGAGTGATTAACTTAAGGGGGGTTGTTACTCCTGTAATAGACCTGCGTGAGAGATTAGGAATGGAAGATACCAGAATGACTGAGCAAACCAGGGTTATTACAGCCAAAATAGGTGATCTGGCTGTGGGGTTAATTGTTGATCGAGCAAATGATGTTCTTGATATCAATCAGGAATTAATTGAGCCTTCTCCTGAAGCAATAGGAAATGAAGGATTAGATTTTATACAGGGGGTGATCCATCTTGAACAACGATTGCTGGTTCTTTTAAACCTTGAAAAGGTGCTGTCTCTTGAAGAGGTCCATGATCTGAAAAAGGTTGAAGAATAAATCTATGACATTCAGTGAGCGTTTTTCAGCTTTTCAATTAGATGTACTTAAGGAAGTGGGCAACATTGGAGCTGGTCACGCGGCTACCGCTCTTTCCCATTTACTTGAACGAAAGATCGAAATGTTTGTCCCCTCGGTCAAACTGGCAGACTTTGATGAAGTGGTTGAATTTTCAGGGGGGTCAGAAGAGGTTGTTGTCAGTGTGTACTTAAAAATAGAAGGCGACGCACCAGGGGGGGGTATTTTTCATTTTGCCGCCAGCTCAAGCTGAGCGTTTTGTAGAAATCATGACTGGAGATGCATCTTTTACCATTCATAATTCCAACTCTATGGAAATTGGTTTATCAGCTCTCAAAGAATTAGGGAATATTCTGTCTGGCTCTTACCTTACAGCCCTCTCGGATTTTACACAATTGACGCTTTACCACTCTGTTCCTTCACTAAATATGGATATGGCAGGAGCCATCTTAAGTTTCGGTTTACTGGAACTATCCCTAGTCAGTGATCAGGGGATTGTAATCGAGACTTGCCTGACAGACTCATCTGATGAGACTAAAGGATCTGTTGAGGGGCACTTCTTCTTATTTCTAGACCCTGATTCGTATGATACGTTGTTTAAAGCCCTGGGAGTATTAGCTTATGACTAAGATGATACAAATGGTTAAAGTGGGAATTGCTGATCTAAAAGTAACAAAACGCTCAGAAAAACTCCGCACCTCAGGTCTAGGTTCATGCGTAGGTATAGTACTCTATGATGAATTCCATAAGGCTGCAGGCATGGCTCATATTATGCTTCCTGACTCTTCATTAGCCAGGAAGGGAGATATTAATCGACTTAAATATGCAGATACAGCTATAGAAGATCTTCTTATTAAATTAAGTCGATCAGGGGCTGACAGCTTCCGGTTAAAAGCAAAAATTGCAGGAGGAGCCCAAATGTTTCATTTTACACCGGCGAGTGAAATGATGAGGATAGGTCCTAGAAATGTTGAGGCTGTAAAGAAAAAGCTTGCTAGTTTGCATATACCTATTGAAGCTCAGGATGTAGGAGGGCAAAGTGGCAGGACTATTGAGTTTAATCCACTTACTTCATATCTTCATATAAAAACAGTAAATAAGGAAGAAATGATTATTTGATAAAAGGCTCTATTAACTGGAACTTGTACGCTGCTAAATTTCATACTCTTTACCCTTTGTCTAATTTATGGGAAACCTCTGTCATCCTAGGTGTCACAAGTTTTTAACTTCTTAGCCGCTCTTAGAATATAGAAGACGGACAGGGTATGTAGTAGCTCTCTCAAAACGCTGACAGGCTTCATTTAGTAAAGAGCTTGATCAAAGGGAATTTTCGTAATATCCGAATATTTGAAAATAAGATAAAACGCTGGATAAGTGATTGATTATAGAAAGAGCAGGGAGGGTTATTATGGCAAACTGTTCATCTCCTCAAGAAGAAAGACTATGGGAACTATGGACAATGAATAAAGATGGGGAAGCTGCTAATCAATTAGTTCAGCTTTATGATTACTTAGTAAGCTACCACGTGCAGAGGATATCTGCTCACTTACCCAAAAGCGTGAGTAAGGACGATGTTAGAAGCTTAGGAATGCTTGGATTATATGATGCATTGAAGAAGTTCGACACGACAAGAGATTTAAAATTTGATACTTATGCTTCTTTCAGAATCCGCGGCTCTATTATGGACGGTTTAAGAAAAGAAGACTGGCTCCCACGCTCGGTCCGGGATCGGTCGAAAAAAATTGAGCAGATGACTGAAAAACTGGAGCAGCATCTTCAGCGGCCGGTTACTTCGGCGGAGATTGGAAAAGAATTAAATATGACAGCGGCAGAAGTGGAAGAAACGGTAAAAGATTCGTTATATGCTAATGTTCTTTCAATGGAAGAAAGGCCGAAAGACGGTGGGGAGGAGCATAAAGAAGGAATTGGTTACTCGATCCCTGATGAACAAACAATGACACCTTCTGCATCAATGATTCAAGGAGAGAACTATCAGGAGCTCGCGACTCAAATTCAAAAGCTTAATGAGAAGGAACAATTGGTGATCAGTTTATTTTACACTGAGGAGCTTACACTGACGGAAATTGGCGAAGTGCTTAACTTAACTACTTCAAGAATCTCTCAAATACACGCAAAGGCCATATTTAAGTTGAAAGCCGCACTAAGCGATATGATGAACTCTTAAATACAAGGGCGAAGCGTGGTGGAAATACAAAATAAAATAAAGATACCTGGTTCTCAGGATAAGACGAAAGCTTACATATTATTCATGGCAGTATACCTGCATGCTTCTGTTTAAAAGCGCGAGGCGCAACATTACGAACAAGTAGAAAAAGAGAGACAGTGATGAATTGTCCTCTAAGAAAAGAATCGCTTTTTCTAGCCAGCGAAAATCATTAATGGAGACGGAAGAAGATATTGAAGATCTTACCGAGCAGCTTAAACGACTAGAGTGTAAGATTAGAGATGTAAAAGACCCCAAGGGCCAGGCAGAAGGTAACTGTTTGATAACGGACAGCCAGGGTGTGGTCAATACAAATTCAGAGTGAAAAGTCTTTACAGCCTGGTAGAAGCTGTAATACATAAAGGGTAAATAGTCCTTCGTCCATTAGAAGACTCCCTACTCCAGGAAAAACCAAAAACAAACGACAAGGTTTTACGGACCGATCGTGCACAGCAGGTGAAAATCAAGATGGCCACATTCTTATTAGTCATCAGTTTTATTATAGACGGGGTCATAATACTTACCCTTTTAACGATCTCCACCAGAGTGAAAAAAAACGAAGAGCTTGAAATGCGCCAGGAGGAAGTAGCTAGAGAGATTGAAGATATGTTTACTTCATATTTAATGGAAATTAAAGAAGAGAACAAACGAATGAGCAGTTGGCTTCAGCCCGATAAGCATTCGATACATGATCAAAAAACAGAGGATGGAAAGGCAACTGCTGAAGAGTCTGTATCTTCGAAACATTTTAAAGCTAAAGCTTCGGAAGAGCACACGAATTATTCTCCACCCGTCTCTAACGAGCGGAAGGACTTATTTGAACGCAGCGACAACTACCAAATTTTAGAGTTAAGAAGGGATGGATATTCTGTAGATGAGATCGCAAAAAAATTAGACAGAGGTAAAACAGAAATTGAACTTTTTCTTAAATTTCAGCAAAAACATTAGATGAAAAACTTGATAGAGCTACGGTGGTATGGTATATTTACTGTCGGTGTCAATACACACGTCTTTGGATTCTTTTATAGGTTGCTCTTACAAAAGAGTTTGTAAAAGAAAATGATAAAGGCGGAGGATACTAAAAATAAACCAAACAGGAGGAACAATCATGTCTGTAATTTCTATGAAACAGCTTTTAGAAGCTGGTGTTCATTTTGGACACCAAACCCGTCGCTGGAACCCGAAGATGAAAAAATATATCTTCACGGAGCGTAACGGAATTTATATTATCGACCTTCAGAAAACCGTTAAGAAGGTAGATGAAGCATTTAATTATGTAAAAGATGTAGCCGCTGATGGTGGAAACATTCTTTTCGTAGGTACTAAAAAACAAGCCCAGGATACTGTACGTGACGAAGCAACTCGTTGCGGCATGTACTACATCAACCAGCGTTGGTTGGGCGGAACTCTTACAAACTTCGAAACAATCCGTAAGCGTATTAATCGTCTGAAAGATATTGAGCGTATGGAAGAGGACGGTACAACTGATGTACTTCCTAAAAAAGAAGTTGTTGACATGCTTAAAGAAAAAGATCGTCTAGTTAAATTCCTAGGTGGTATTAAAGAAATGAAGAGTCTTCCAGATGCAATGTTTGTTATCGATCCACGGAAAGAGCGCATTGCGATTGCGGAAGCTCATAAATTGGACATTCCTGTTGTAGGAATTGTTGACACAAACTGTGACCCGGACGAAATTGATTACGTTATCCCGGCAAATGATGACGCAATCCGTGCCGTTAAGCTGCTTACTTCTAAAATGGCAGATGCTGTCCTTGAAGCTAAGCAAGGGGAAGAAACTGAAGTTACAGAAGAAGTAGAAGCTCAAGTAGAAGCTGCTAAAGAGTAATGAAGTTTCAGGAGGTGATAAGGGGGAATTCCTTTTATCACCTTTTTTAAAGAAGAAATGCACCTGGACTTCGGTCCAAGGTGCTAAACATAATAAAATTAGTTCAACTCATAAGGAGGCTTTACAATGGCTGTAAACGCTAAAATGGTAAAAGAACTTCGTGAAAAAACTGGTGCTGGAATGATGGATTGTAAGAAAGCACTAACTGAAACAGACGGAAACATGGAAGAAGCAATGGCTTGGCTTCGTGAAAAAGGAATTTCCAAAGCACAGAAAAAAGCAGACCGTGTAGCTGCTGAAGGTGCTGCTGCAATTGAAATCTCAGGTAACACAGCTGTTCTTTTCGAAGTAAACTGTGAAACGGATTTCGTAACAAAAAATGATCAGTTTAAAAAACTGCTTCAAGAACTTGGACAACACCTTGTCAATCAAAAGCCAGCAACAGTTGAAGAAGCTCTAGAGCAGAAACTTCATGGTGAAGGCGAAGTGCTAAGCAGCTATATTACAGATGTAGTAGCTAAAATTGGCGAGAAAATCTCCCTGCGCCGCTTCTCTATCCAAGAGAAAACTGATAATGACGCTTTTGGTGCTTATCTTCACATGGGCGGTAACATTGGTGTTCTTACTGTACTTGAAGGTTCTACAGATGAAGCTGCAGCTAAAGATGTAGCTATGCACATCGCAGCTGTAAATCCTCGTTATGTTTCAACAGATGCTATTCCTGAAGAAGAAATCAACAGTGAGCGCGAAATGCTTAAGACTCAGGCGCTTAATGAAGGAAAGCCTGAAAATATTGTTGAGAAAATGGTAGAAGGCCGTCTGAATAAATTCTTCCAGGAAATTTGCTTACTTGAACAGGACTTTGTTAAAGATCCTGATCAAAAAGTGAAGCAGTTCGTCAAGTCTTCCGGCGGATCTGTTAATTCTTTCCAACGTTTCGAAGTAGGCGAAGGAATGCAGAAACGTGAAGAAAACTTTGCTGATGAAGTAATGAGCCAAGTTAAAAAATAATGACTGCTGAGGATAGGGGACACACATGGCGTGTTCCCTATTTTCAAAGGCTACATATCGTTAAGGAATTTGTAGCAGACCAACTTAAAGAATAGCAATTACACGGGAGGTTACTATGACTACTGCTCGTTATCGTCGTATTGTACTGAAACTCAGTGGAGAGGCTTTGAGCGGCGAAGCTGGTTTCGGACTAGAACCAAGTATTATCCAATCTGTTTCACGTCAAGTGAAAGAAGTCGCCGAGCTCGGTGTAGAAATTGCCGTGGTTGTCGGTGGCGGCAACATCTGGCGCGGAAAAGTCGGCAGTGAAATGGGTATGGATCGTGCCAATGCCGATTATATGGGAATGCTGGCTACTGTAATGAATTCTCTTGCATTGCAGGACAGTTTAGAGAACCAGGGCATCCCGACCCGTGTTCAAACTTCTATTGAAATGAGACAAGTAGCTGAGCCTTATATTAGACGTAAAGCTATACGTCATTTAGAAAAAAAGCGTGTTGTGATTTTTGCGGCAGGAACCGGAAACCCATATTTTTCAACTGATACAACTGCAGCGCTTAGAGCAGCCGAAATAGAAGCAGATGTTATTCTTATGGCAAAGAATAATGTAGACGGCGTATACAACGACGACCCTAAGCTGAATGAAGATGCAACGAAATACGACCAGCTCTCCTATATGGATGTTTTAAATGAGGGGCTTGGAGTTATGGACTCAACAGCATCCTCATTATGTATGGACAATGATATTGATTTACTGGTATTCTCTATTATGGAGGAAGGTAATATCAAGAAAGCCGTAATGGGTGAAAATATTGGAACGATTGTAAGGGGGAAATAATCATGTCTAAAGCAGTGATTAATGAGACAAATCAACAAATGGAACAAGCCGTACAAGCTTTCTCTCGTCAGCTTGCTACTGTAAGAGCAGGCCGTGCAAACCCGGCTATTCTGGACAATGTATATGTAGACTATTATGGTGCTGCAACACCTTTGAACCAATTAGCTCAAGTTGGCGCTCCAGAGCCTCGCTTGCTGGTTATCACTCCATATGATAAATCAGCAATTGCGGAAATTGAAAAAGCAATTCAGAAAGCAGACCTTGGACTGTCTCCTTCCAGCGATGGTAATGTCGTTCGTATTAACATTCCAGCTTTAACCGAAGAACGCCGTAAAGACTTAGCTAAAGTAGTTGGCAAATATACGGAAGAAGCAAAAGTACAGGTTCGAAACATTCGTCGTGAATCTAACGATCGTTTGAAAAAACTTGAAAAAGAGGGAGAACTAACTGAAGATGATCTCCGTTCCTATCATGATGACGTGCAGAAAGCTACGGACAAGCACGTTGAGAAAATCGATCAGTTGGCTAAAACGAAAGAAGAAGAGATCATGGAAGTATAATCTGCTTCATTTTCAGATATGCCAATAGGTATATAGAGCCGCGCTGTAGATGTTAGGCAGCGCGGCTTTTTATGTTAGGTCTGTTATATTCCCTTGTAGATAAACAGTCCTTTGGTAGTAGTAATATGGATTAATGAGCGCTTCTTCCCTAAGCGTTTGAGAAGTGAAACGATTTTTTGCCTCTGCGCTTTCTTTTGCACAGGTCTTTATGTCGTGCTCAGCATGTTGTAGGATTATAGTATATAATAGAAAGATGGAAGAAACGGACTGGAGGATCAAGTATGCCACTCAAGTTTCCATTTACAAAAAACAAGAAAGAAATTAAGCCACAGCCTCTAGGTCTTGAACAAAGCCATTTGCCCCAGCATGTAGCGATTATCATGGACGGAAATGGACGTTGGGCTAAAAACCGTAATATGCCGCGAATTGCCGGCCATAAAGAAGGGATGGGCGTGGTTAAAAAGATTGTGCGTCATGCATCAGATATTGGTGTCAAAGTTTTAACGCTTTATGCATTTTCTACTGAAAACTGGAAACGCCCTAAAAATGAAGTTGATTTCTTAATGAAATTACCTGTAGATTTTCTAAATACATATTTGCCAGAACTCATTGAGAGAAATGTCCAAGTCAGGACAATTGGTGATTTTAACGTTCTGCCTCCCCATACAAAAAAAGCAGTTCAGGAAGCTACAGAGAAGACTCAGCACAATGATGGGCTTATTCTAAATTTCGCCTTAAACTATGGCAGCCGTTATGAAATGATCAATGCAGTGAAGCAAATAGCTGCTCAAGTAGAAGAGGGAGAACTAAGCAGTGAAGATATTAACGAAGAATTATTCACTTCTAATCTGTATACATGTGAACTAATTGAGCCTGATTTATTAATTCGGACAAGTGGAGAACAGCGTTTGAGCAACTTTTTATTATGGCAGTTAGCTTATGCAGAATTCTGGTTCACTGAAGTATATTGGCCTGATTTTGATGAGAGCCATTTCGAAAAGGCGCTGCTAGATTACCAAAAAAGGAAACGTCGTTATGGCGGAGTATAAGGTGTGAACGTATGTTATGAAACAACGGACAATAACGGCCGTAGTTGCGGCCCTAATTTTTTTACCGATCGTTATGACCGGTGGAATACCATTCAGAATATTTATTTATATCATTGCAAGTATCGCTTTACTGGAACTTGTAAGAATGAAAAAAATCTCTCGTTACTCTGTACCGTCAGGGCTTGGCTTGCTATTAATGTGGGCACTTATGTTTCCCTATAGGGACCTTGGTGCTTATATTGATGCGGAAAGTTTAATTACAAAATCAGAAATTACGTTACTGGCTGTTCTGGTCCTGCTTAGCTATACCGTCCTTGTGAAAAATCGTTTTACGTTTGATGACGCCGGGTTCCTCTTGTTATCAGCTATCTATATAGGGATGGGTTTTAATTATTTAATAGAAACGCGTGAAGCGGACCTTTCTTATATTTTCTTTGCTTTATTTGTAGTCTGGTCTACAGATACGGGGGCCTATGTGTTTGGAAGAACTTTTGGAAAACACAAATTATGGCCGCAGATTAGTCCCAAAAAAACAATTGAAGGTTCCGTCGGCGGTGTCCTTCTGGCTGTTTTGGTTGCCATAATTTTTCAGTTAATCGCTCCACTGAGCCATTCTCTCTTCGTCGTAATTCTCGTTACTATACTCGTTTCGATAGCGGGCCAGATAGGAGATTTAGTGGAATCGGCGTTCAAACGTCATTATGCGGTTAAAGATTCAGGGAAAATCCTCCCTGGACATGGTGGGGTACTTGATCGGTTTGACAGTTTGATATTCATTCTGCCAATTCTTCACCTCATTAATTTCATCTCAATATAGAGAGGAGAGCGAATAATGAAGCAAATAACTTTGCTGGGCGCCACAGGGTCTATTGGCTTGCAAACCCTGGATGTAATCCGCCTGCACCCTGAAGAATTCTCCCTCCATTCTATGGCCTTTGGACGGAATATCGAGAAAGCCTTACCCCTTATCAAGGAATTTGAACCTCGCTTAATAGTGGTACAGGATGAAGAGACAAAGAAAAGCTTAGCAGGTCATGTGAATGGAACTCCTATTCTTACAGGAAGTGGAGGTATGATTGAAGCGAGTGTTGCAGATGAAGTGGATGTAGTAGTAAATGCTGTAATGGGAAGTATAGGTCTCCCAGCAACACTCAAAGCTATCCAGGCTAAAAAATTAATTGCCCTCGCTAATAAAGAAACGCTTGTAACCGCCGGGCATCTGGTTATGGCAGAAGCTCATAAACACAACGTAGAATTATTACCTGTGGATAGTGAACACTCCGCTATATACCAATCCCTAAATGGTGAACGTAAGGAAGACATTCATAAGTTAATTATTACGGCATCGGGTGGGAGTTTCAGAGACAACACAAGAGAAGAACTTGCAGGAGTGACGGTTAAAGATGCTTTAAATCACCCAAACTGGAGTATGGGTGCAAAAATTACGATTGACTCTGCTTCTATGATGAATAAAGGGTTAGAAGTCATTGAAGCGCATTGGCTTTTTGATGTACCTTATGACCAGATCCATGTTATTCTTCATAGAGAGAGTGTCATTCACTCGATGGTCGAGTATGTAGATGGAAGTGTCATGGCGCAGCTTGGAACACCTGATATGAAGGTGCCGATCCAATATGCTTTAACTTATCCGGAACGACTGAATTTACCCATTACCAAACAGCTTAATTTAGAGGAGATCGCTACTCTTAACTTTGAGAAAATGGATTTTGAGCGCTTTCCTTGTCTGAGGATGGCTTATGAAGCAGGACGTGCAGGAGGGTCAATGACTACTGTGTTGAATGCAGCAAATGAAGAAGCCGTTCAGTTGTTTTTAGAGGGAAAAATTTCATTTCTGGATATAGAAAAGAAGATCGAACAATCTTTAGAAATGCACGATCGTATTCATAACCCTGACTTGTCTACCATACTTTCTATTGACGAGGAAACCAGGAAACGAGTTCGTTTCCATTTAATTTAAAAGGAAGGTGCTTCATTTGACTACAGTGATTGCATTTGTACTCATGTTCGGACTACTGGTGTTTGTGCATGAGTGGGGGCATCTGATTTTTGCCAAGCGAGCTGGCATGCTTGCACGTGAATTTGCAATTGGCTTTGGGCCAAAAATATTTGCTTTCACAAAAAATGAGACATTGTACACGATTCGTCTTCTGCCTATTGGCGGGTATGTACGTGTAGCTGGCGAGGATCCTGAACTAGTTGAATTAAAGGCAGGGCATCATGTAGGTCTTGAGTTCAATGATCAAGGAAAAGTAAAGCGGATAATTGTGAATAACAAATCCAAACATCCCCATGCGCGGGTCATTGAGGTGGAAAGAGCGGACCTTGATCATCGTTTAATGATTGAAGGTTACGAAATTGATGAGGATGAGAGATTGGCATTTGAAGTAGACCCGAAAGCTATGTTCGTCATGGACGAAAAAGAAACCCAAATCGCCCCTTACGATCGTCAATTTGCTTCTAAATCCGTCCCGCAAAGAGCGATGCAGCTTTTCGCTGGACCTCTTATGAACTTTGTACTGGCTATTGTGCTTTTCCTGATTCTTGGCTTTATTCAAGGTGTCCCGTCCAATCAAGCGGTACTTGGTGAAATTCAAGAAGGATCTCCCGCAGAATCATCAGGGCTGCAAAAAGGTGATGAAGTGATCGCCATTGATGGAGAATCCGTGAGCAGCTGGGAAGAATTCACCACTATTGTACGCAGTCACCCGTCTGAGGAAATTGTGATAACTGTTGAACGAGAGGGTGAAAATAAGCAAATAGCTGTTACGCCAGCAACCTTGGAGAATCAGGATATGAAGATTGGTCAGGTAGGAGTAGCCCAAACATTTGAAGATTCTTTCTTTAAAAAGGTTACTTTCGGATTCACTCAAACCTATGAATGGTCTACTTTAATATTAACGAACCTTGGTAAACTGGTGACCGGCCAATTTTCCCTCGACATGTTATCCGGCCCTGTAGGCATATATGATGCCACAGATCAGGTAGTAAAAACGGGGTTAACAAACTTCATCATGTGGACAGCGATTCTAAGCATTAACCTGGGTATTGTAAATTTACTTCCACTTCCAGCGCTTGATGGCGGGCGCTTACTGTTTGTCGGTTTAGAAGGGGTGCGCGGAAAACCGATTGATCCTCAGAAAGAGGGGATTGTGCACTTTATCGGATTTGCTTTATTAATGTTGTTAATGCTGCTTGTTACATGGAATGATATCCAACGACTATTCTTGTAAAATAAAGAGCTGGAAGCCGGTGGAGACAACAGCTCTCTCCTGCTTCCGGCTTGCTTTTTAAGTAAATAAACCCATAAAGTAATATTATTAATTCACAGAACTGAGGTGCATCTAATGAAACAAAGCCAAATGCTGATCCCTACATTGAAAGAAAATCCTGCAGATGCTGAAATTATGAGCCACCAGCTCCTCGTTCGTGCTGGTTACATACGTCAGCTTGCTTCAGGAATTTACAGTTTCTTGCCAATTGGACGACGTGTCCTCTCTAAAGTGGAGGCTATTGTAAGAGAAGAGATGGAGAAGATTGGTGCTCATGAAATGCTGATGCCTGCACTTGAACCATCAGAGCTCTGGAAAGAAACAGGGCGCTGGACAACGTTTGGATCTGAACTTATGAGAATAAATGATCGCCATGGTCGCGAGTTTGCACTGGGAGCAACTCATGAAGAAGTAATCACCAGCATGGTTCGAAATGAAGTAAAAAGCTATAAACAACTACCATTGAGTGTTTACCAGATTCAAACAAAATTCCGCGATGAAGCTCGTCCTCGATTTGGACTTTTGAGAGGGCGCGAGTTTCTCATGAAGGATGCTTACTCTTTTAATGAATCCTATGAAAGTCTGGATCAAACGTATGAGCAGATGTTTGAAGCCTATTCGAATGTATTTAGACGATGCGGGCTTAACTTTAGAGCAGTTATTGCAGATTCTGGCGCTATGGGTGGTAAAGATACGCATGAATTTATGGTGCTATCTGAAGTAGGAGAAGATGTAATAGCTTATTCAGATACCTCACGTTATGCCGCAAACATTGAAATGGCACCTGTGAACCGGACATATACTAAATCTGATGAAACGCCTTTAGAGATGGAAAAAGTCCATACACCTGATCAGAAAACAATGAAGGATGTAGCAGATTTCCTAGGTCATGAACTTCAAAAAGGGTTAAAGTCCATTTTGTTTAAAGTTGATGAGAAGTTTGTTATGACCATTACCCGCGGAGATCATGAAGTAAATGATGTAAAACTTAAGAATTTTTATGATGCTGAACTTATAGACCTGGCAAGTGAAGCGGAAGCAAGAGAGGTAGTAGGTGCTGGCTTCGGCTCATTAGGACCTGTTGACGTATCAGAAGATGTTGAAGTTGTGGCTGATTTTGCGGTAGAAGCTCTGGTTAACGTTTCCTGTGGGGCCAACGAAGAAGGTTATCATTTCACCAATGTTACTCCTGGCAAAGACTTTCAAGTCAGTCAGTATGCCGACCTTCGTTTTATTGAAGAAGGAGATCCTTCTCCTGATGGTGAAGGCAAGATTCAGTTTGCTCGAGGGATTGAAGTGGGCCATGTATTTAAACTGGGAGAGTTTTATTCAGAACGAATGAAAGCTACTTTTCTGAACGATCAAGGGAAAGCTACGACCATGATTATGGGCTCGTATGGGATCGGTGTATCCCGTACGCTCGCAGCTATTGTAGAGCAATATCATGATGAACGCGGAATTACGTGGCCTGCCAATATTGCACCCTATCAAGTACACTTGTTATCATTAAATCCTAAAAAAGAGGATCAGAAGGAATTAGCTGATGCTCTTTACAACACACTTATTGAAGCAGGAGTGGAAGTTCTGTATGATGATCGTAAAGAGCGAGCGGGCGTCAAGTTTGCGGACAGTGACCTGTTTGGAATTCCGCTGCGTATTACGGTAGGAAAGCGTGCATCTGAAGGTGTTGTAGAAGTAAAAGAACGAATGTCCAGTAATCAATATGATTTGGAACAAGAAGAAGTCTTGAACTACGTAACCAACTGGTATAAATCCTGACTTCAAAAACAGTTTTTTTATATACCCTTGCTTAAAGGTGAAGCAGGGGTATATTCATGTAAAGACCTTGCACAGGGGATAATAGGGGAGGAATCACATTGGGTGTGACCAATCAGGATAAAATGCATTATTTACTGGAACAGATCCAGTTTCCACACGAACTGATTGAACCTCATTTTAGAGATAGTACAATGGAAAAGCTTACCGTTTACCGGGAAACGAAAGAGTGGCATTTTCATTTTAAAATGCCGCAGCCATTGCCGCCGGCAGTTTATGAATTATTTACGACGAAACTCCAATCCACTTTCAGAGCTATTGCTGAAGTAAAATGGACCATTGAAACAGATAATAAAGAAATGGAAGAAAGCGATACGCTAGAATATTGGAACGGGTTTATCAAGACAATGACCAATTTGTCTCCGGGTTATAAAGATCTCTTGTTGGAACAGAAGCCCGAGATAACGGGAAATAAAATAATGTTAACTTGCAGGAATTTGGCAGAAAGCCATGCCGTTAAAAAGAAGTTGGAAGAACCATTGCAGAGTTTTTGTGTAAGATCCGGACTTCCTCCATATATGGTTTCCACACGTGTGAAAGAAGAACAGGAACAAATTAAAAAATTCCAGGAAGAGCGTCAAAAAGAGGATAAGAAAATTGTCCAGCAGGCCGTGAAAGACCAAGAAGAGCGTGCCAAAGAAAAAGACGATTCTAAGCCGAAGGGACCTATTGAAATTGGGTACAAAATTCAAGAGGATCCTGAACCTATGGAAAATATCCTGGAAGAAGAACGCCGCAAAATTGTCCAAGGATATGTGTTTGAAGCTGAAGTGAAAGAACTGCGATCAGGCAGGTTTTTATTACTTCTTAAAGTTACGGATTACACGGATTCTTTCTCCATAAAAATGTTCTCACGTGGAGATGAACATGCGGAGATGTTTAAGCATGTAAAACAAGGTCTATGGATTAAGGCACGGGGAAGTATTCAAACAGATAATTTCACAAGCGAACTCACCATGATGGCAAATGACATTAACGAAATTAAACCGATCCTGCGCAAAGACGAAGCTCCAGAAGGAGAAAAGCGGATTGAGCTTCATTCTCATACTACAATGAGTCAAATGGACGCTCCGGTTTCTCCGGGGAGACTGATCGCTAAGGCAGCAGAATGGGGCCACGAAGCAATTGCAATCACAGACCATGCTGTTGTTCAAGCTTATCCGGATGCTCATGCGGCCGGTGAAAAAAACGGCATCAAAGTTATTTATGGTCTTGAAGCCAATCTGGTCGATGATGGTGTTCCGATTGCATATGAAGAACAGGACCGGGATCTTGAATCTGATGTTTATGTCGTCTTTGACGTAGAAACAACGGGTCTATCAGCTGTTTATGATAAAATCATAGAGCTTGCAGCGGTTAAAGTGAGGGGCGGAGAAATTATTGATCGGTTCGAATCCTTTGCAAATCCTCACCAGGCTCTGTCTCAAACCACAGTGGATTTAACTGGAATAACGGATGACATGGTCAAAGATGCTCCTGAGATTGAAGAGGTATTAAAAGACTTTCATCAATGGATGGAAAACGATATTCTCGTTGCCCATAATGCAAGCTTTGATATGGGATTCCTAAATGCAGGTTTCACAGCGATTGGATATGAGAAAGCTCAAAATCCGGTTATTGATACGCTTGAACTGGCGAGATTTCTTGTACCAGAGCTTAAGAACCATCGATTAAATACATTGTGTAAAAAGTTCGATATTGAATTAACCCAACACCACAGGGCGATTTATGATGCAGAAGCTACCGGTTATTTATTGTGGAAACTCGTTAAACGAGCGATGGAGCGTGGCATTACCAATCATAAGAACTTAAATGATTATATGGGTGAAGGAAAAGCTTATCAGCGGTCACGTCCTTCTCATTGCACTCTCCTTGCTACAAACAGTACCGGTCTTAAAAACATTTATAAATTAGTTTCAGAGGCGCATGTGGATTACTTTTATCGTGTGCCAAGGATACCAAGGTCACGCTTAGGTAAACTGAGAGAGGGCATTCTTGTGGGCTCTGGGTGCGATAAGGGTGAAGTGTTCGAAACGATCATGCAAAAGTCAGAGGAAGAAGCAGAAAAGGTTGCTGATTTTTATGACTATATCGAAATTCAGCCCCCTGGTAATTACTATCATTTGCTAGAGAAAGATCTGGTTCAGAACGAAGCCCAAATCTATGACATTCTGAAAAGACTGGTTGCCATGGGAGAACGGCTTGGAAAAACAGTGGTTGCCACAGGCAATACCCACTATGTCGAGCCTCATGAAAAACAATACCGGCAAATTATGATTGCTTCACAAAGCGGAAACCCGCTTAATCGACAGACTCTGCCTGATGTTCACTTCAAAACCACAAATGAAATGGTAGACGAGCTGTCATTTTTCGGAAATGATAAGGCTAAAGAGCTCGTAGTAACAAACACTCGGAAAATCATGTCTCAAATTGGGGAAGTAACTCCTGTGAAAGAAGATCTCTTCACTCCTAATATTGAAGGTGCAGATCAGGAAATTCGTGAGATGTCTTATAACAAAGCGAAAAGCCTATATGGCGATCCAATTCCGGAGCTTGTTGAAAAAAGACTGGAAAAAGAGCTGGAGAGTATTATTGGTCATGGTTTCGCTGTCATCTATTTAATCTCCCAGAAGCTCGTAACCAAATCTCTGGAAGATGGATATCTCGTTGGTTCACGTGGTTCAGTAGGATCTTCCTTTGTGGCAACGATGACGGATATTACCGAAGTAAACCCTTTACCGCCACATTACGTTTGCCCAGCATGTCAGTTCCATGAATTTTTTACTGATGGATCTGTGGGAAGTGGATTTGATCTACCGGAGAAAGATTGTCCAGAGTGTGGTACGGCTTTCCGTAAAGATGGACAAGACATCCCTTTTGAAACATTCCTAGGATTTAAAGGGGACAAAGTACCGGATATCGATCTGAACTTCTCAGGTGAATATCAGCCACAAGCCCACAATTATACGAAATATCTATTTGGTGAAGACAATGTGTTTCGTGCAGGAACCATAGGAACTATAGCTGAAAAAACTGCTTATGGTTATGTGAAAGGGTATGCGGGCGATCATCAGCTGCAGTATAAAAATGCAGAAATTGACCGTTTGGTGCAAGGGTGTACAGGCGTTAAGCGTACCACAGGTCAGCACCCTGGAGGAATTATTGTCGTACCGGATGATATGGAGATTTATGATTTTTCTCCCATTCAGTTTCCAGCCGATGATACAAAGTCGGAATGGAGGACTACACACTTTGATTTCCACTCTATTCACGATAACCTCCTGAAGCTTGATATACTAGGGCACGATGATCCCACGGTTATTCGTATGCTTCAGGATCTAAGTGGAATTGATCAGAAGGAAATCCCTGTGGACGATCCGGAAGTGATGAAAATATTCAGTGGCCCGGAAGCACTTGGGGTTAATGCTGAACAGATTATGTGCAAGACAGGGACGCTTGGTGTACCAGAATTTGGAACAAGATTTGTGCGGCAGATGCTTGAGGATACGAAGCCTAGTACGTTTGCTGAACTAGTTATTATATCTGGTCTGTCTCATGGTACGGACGTTTGGCTTGGAAACGCTGAACAGTTGATCAATGATGGAATTTGTACGCTTCCTGAAGTTATCGGCTGCCGTGATGACATTATGGTATATCTCATGCATAAAGGTCTTGAGCCTTCTCTGGCTTTTAAGATTATGGAATTTGTTCGTAAGGGGCGGGGGCTGCAGGACGAATGGATTGAGGAAATGAAGAAGCACGGGGTGCCAGACTGGTACATCGATTCTTGTAAAAAGATCAAGTACATGTTCCCTAAAGCTCACGCTGCTGCTTACGTACTTATGGCTGTACGTATTGCTTATTTTAAAGTTCATTACCCTATCTATTTTTATGCGGCTTATTTTACAGTTAGAGCCAGTGACTTTGAGTTAGATACTATGGTTAAAGGATCAGAAGCCATCCGAAAGCGCATAGAGGAAATTCAGGCTAAAGGGCTGGATGCAACACCTAAGGAAAAAAACTTAATGACTGTGTTAGAACTTTCCCTCGAAATGTGTGAAAGAGGATATGGCTTTAAGAATGTGGACCTGTATGAATCAAGTGCAACTGATTTTATTGTGGAAGACAACCAATTGATTCCGCCGTTTAATGCGGTCGATGGATTGGGCACGAATGCGGCTATTAATATTGTTAAAGCGAGAAAAGAAGGAGAATTCCTTTCTAAACAGGATTTAAGAGAAAGAAGCCGAATTTCAAAAACTGTCCTTGAATATTTGGACAACTTCGGTTGTTTGGAAGGAATGCCGGACGAGAACCAGCTCTCCCTCTTTTAAGTAAAAGCAAAGGAAGTGTGTACACCTCTTACGAGTGGTGTCATTCTTCCTCTATTGCATATTTTAAGCATCTATGGTATATTTTTTTATGGTGAGAAGAGCGATATGAACGACCAGAAGAGTGGGGCAACCCACTCTTTCGTCATATTTAACGCTGATGACTGTCAAGAAACCGGAACCATTAGAGGCTTCAAGCCCGTTTGACTCGACCGCTATGATTTAATTCATAGCGGTTTCTCGTGGACCTTCTTTAGTCTTCACCGCTTAAGCAGAATTGAAATGAAATCAATGATTGAATGCCATACTAAATTAAAATGTATGAAAGTGTTTTTAAAGGAGGGAAGATCATGAGTCATCATCATGTAACATCCGTTACAGAAAAGCTCGTGCAGCCAATTTTGGAAGATATGAACCTGGAGTTGGTAGAGGTCGAGTATAAACAGGAGGGGAAGAACTGGTACCTTCGTGTCTTTATCGATAAACCTGAAGGCGTAGATATTGAAGAGTGTGGTCAAGTTTCTGAAAAACTGAGTGAAAAACTTGATGAAGAAGATCCTATTGAGTTTCCATACTTTTTAGAAGTAGCCTCACCCGGAGCTGAGAGACCTTTAAAAACTCAAGAAGATTTTAAAAAGTATGTAGGCGAACATGTATATATGAAATTATACGAACCCATTGATCAAGAAAAAGAGTTCGAAGGAACGCTCGTTTCTTTTGAGAATGAAACAGCAATAGTAGAAATCCGAATAAAAACAAAAAAGAAGCAGCTGGAAGTACCATTCAGTAAAATTGCTAAGTCGAATCTGGCTGTCACGTTTAACTAAGGGGGAGAAAACTGTTGAGTAGTGAACTATTTGATGCCATGAATTATCTAGAAAAGGAAAAAGGCATCGACAAAGGTTTGTTGTTGGAAGCACTCGAAGCTGCGTTAATTTCTGCCTATAAGAAGAACTTTAATTCAGCCACTAATGTTCGGGTAGATATTAATGAAGATGAAGGCAGCATGAAAGTGTTTGCCAGAAAAACAATTGTGGATGAAGTAATGGATCCCCAGCAGGAAATTGCTTTAGAAAGCGCGAAAGAAATTGATCCTAATTATGAAGAAGAAGATGTCATTGAAGTCGAAGTTACACCTATGGACTTCGGACGTATTGCAGCTCAGGCAGCGAAACAAGTAGTAACTCAGCGTGTACGCGAAGCTGAGCGCGGCATTATATACGGTGAGTACGTGGATCGTGAGGAAGATGTCATGACTGGCATTATTCAGCGGAAAGATCCGCGGTTCGTGTACGTGAACCTTGGAAAAATTGAAGCTAGACTGCCTGAAGGGGAACAAATGCCAACGGAAACTTATGACGTTCATGATCGTTTAAAAGTATTTGTTACGAAGGTGGAAAATAGTAACAAGGGTCCTCACATCTATGTCTCCCGCACACATCCTGGACTTTTGAAGCGGTTATTTGAAATGGAAGTTCCTGAAATTTATGATGGCACCGTAGAAGTTCGATCTGTGGCACGTGAAGCTGGAGACCGCTCAAAAATCTCTGTTTACGCTGAAGACCAGGAAATTGATCCCGTTGGTTCTTGTGTGGGTCAGCGAGGACAGCGTGTACAGGCTATCGTTAATGAATTAAAGGGTGAGAAAATTGACATTGTCCAGTGGTCGGAAGATCCGATTGAATATGTTTCTAACGCCCTGAGTCCTTCCAAAGTTGTGGAAGTCCTTGTTGACGAAGAAGAAAAAGCTACAACGGTTATCGTTCCTGATTATCAACTATCACTTGCGATAGGAAAACGCGGGCAGAATGCACGCCTTGCAGCGAAGTTAACTGGCTGGAAGATTGACATTAAGAGTGAAAGTGAAGCACGTGATCAGGGGCTGCTTGATGAAAGTGAACAAACTGATGTTGACGAAGAAATAGAAGATGAATTGTTTGATGAGTAAGGAGGGGTACTTATGGCCCGTTCTAAAAAACAACCACTCAGAAAGTGTATAGTTACTCAGGAAATGTACCCAAAGAAACAGTTGATCAGGGTCGTCCGAAATAAAGAAGGAGAAGTCTTCGTAGATGAATCCGGTAAAAAAAACGGACGAGGAGCATACCTCTCAAGAGACCTTGAGGTTATAGAAAAAGCAGAAAAACACCAGGTGTTAAATCGCCATTTGAATACATCCGTAGACGCAGCCGTTTATGAAGAACTAAAAGCAACAATTAAGGCAGACGAAAAATGAATAAACGTTATTTGAATTTATTAGGTTTAGCTTTCGGAGCCGGTAAGTGTACACTTGGAGAAGAAGCGATCGTTCGTGATATCCAAAAAAACAGAGCAAAAATCGTTCTTATCGCTTCGGACACAGGAAAACAAACAAAAAAAAAGCTGACAGATAAATGCAGCTTTTATGATATACCTTGCTATATGGTTGATGATCGGGAAACGCTATCACAAGCCATCGGAAAGGCAGGGAGAGTCGCGATCGCAGTTCTTGACCAAGGATTTGCGAAAAAGTTGCAATCGCTACTCGATGAATCTATTCGGGGGTGAAGATATATATGACTAAAATGCGCGTATATGAATATGCCAAGAAAAATGAATTAGCAAGCAAACAAGTAATTGAGCAATTGAAAAAGATGAATGTTGAAGTTTCCAACCACATGTCAACCGTAGAGGATGATGTGGCGAAACAATTGGACCAGGCTTTTGGCAAGAACAAGCCCAATACTGAAGCCAAGAAGACGGATGGCCAGAAGAATAATAAACCATCCAATAAGCAACAAAAACCAAATCAGAAAAACCAAAAAAACAATAAGAATAAAAACCAGAAAAATCAAAAGTCTTCCAACCAGCAGACTCCACAGAAAAAGCAGAAGAAACAAACTCCAGAAAAAGTCACATTTTCTGGAAGCTTAACCGTAGGAGAGTTGGCTGAAAAGCTAAACAAGGATTCTTCTGAAATTATTAAAAAATTAATGTTCCTCGGTGTAATGGCTACTAAAAACCAGGAGCTCGAGCCTGATTCCATTGAATTAATCTGTGATGAATTTAATGTGGAAGTCGAAGAAGAAGTGATCGTTGACGAAACGGATATTGAAAACATGACATTTGACGACAACCCTGAAGACCTGAAAGAACGTCCGGCGGTCGTAACCATTATGGGTCACGTAGACCATGGTAAAACTACATTGCTCGATCAAATTCGTCATACGAAAGTAACTGAAGGAGAAGCTGGCGGAATTACACAGCATATCGGTGCTTATCAAATCGAACACGATGAGAAACAAATCACCTTCCTTGATACACCAGGTCACGCTGCCTTTACCAGCATGCGTTCCCGCGGTGCACAGGTTACGGATATTGCGATCTTAGTAGTAGCAGCGGATGACGGTGTAATGCCACAGACGAAGGAAGCCATAAGCCATGCAAAAGCGGCTGGAGTTCCTATTATCGTTGCCGTTAACAAGATGGATAAAGAAGGGGCAAACCCTGATCGCGTTATGCAGGAATTAATGGAATATGAATTAATTGCTGAAGACTATGGCGGAGAAACCATTTTTGTGAAAATGTCAGCTGTTCAGGGAGAAGGAATCGACGAGTTAGTTGAAATGATTGTCCTGGTTTCTGAAATGGAAGAGTTAAAAGCCAATCCTGACCGTCTTGCGTATGGAACGGTTATTGAAGCAGAGCTAGATAAAGGTCGTGGCCCTGTTGCAACGCTTCTCGTCCAAAATGGAACGCTTAATGTAAGTGACTCCGTTGTTGTTGGAAATACGTACGGACGTGTGCGTGCCATGGTTAATGATATCGGACGCCGTGTGAAAGTGGCAGGCCCGTCAACTCCTGTAGAAATAACTGGCTTAAATAATGTACCTCAAGCAGGCGACCGCTTCCTCGTGTTTGAAGATGAGAAGAAAGCACGCTCCATCGGCGAAGCACGCGCTCAAAAGGCTCTTGAACAAAATCGGAGCTCTACTGCTAAAGTCAGCCTGGACGATTTGTTTGAACAAATCAAACAAGGAGATATTAAAGATATTAACCTGATTGTGAAAGGTGATGTTCAAGGTTCCGTAGAAGCTCTTGCAGGTTCTCTTGAGAAAATTGATGTTGAAGGCGTTAAAGTTAAAATCATCCATACTGGGGTGGGCGCTATAACAGAATCGGACGTTGCCCTGGCCGCTGCTTCTAATGGTATCATTATCGGATTTAATGTTCGTCCAGATGGAAATGCCCGAAAAGCTGCTGAATCCGAAGATGTACAGATTCGTCTTCACAACATTATTTATAAAGTAATGGAAGAGATTGAAGCAGCCATGAAAGGAATGCTTGATCCTGAATATGAAGAAAAGATCATAGGTCAAGTTGAAGTTCGTGAAATCTTCAAAGTTTCCAAGGTGGGCACAATAGCCGGTTCCTATGTAACCGATGGAAAGATCTCCCGTAACTCCGGAGTACGTATTATCCGCGATGGAGTCGTTATATTCGAAGGGGAAATCGATGCTCTTAAACGTTACAAAGATGATACGAAGGAAGTCCAGCAAGGATACGAGTGTGGAATTACGATTAAGAACTTTAACGATATTAAAGTCGGAGATATTATTGAGCCATATGAAATGCAGGAAATCGAACGCACATGATTTTGAGTGCTGAGATCGAGTGCATCATTTATGATGCTCAGTCGCTGAAGGAAAAAAGGTCGGTCCTCAAGCGTGTGAAAACAAGGATTCAAAACGAATTCAATGTAGCTGTAAGTGAACTTGATTATCAAGATCTCTGGCAGCGCACATGTATCGGTTTAGTTACGATAGCCAGTGATAAGGTTATAGCCGAACAAACCATTCAAAGGACCCTCTCCTTCATCGATTCTTTTCCAGAATTGGAAAGAACGGAAACCGTTCTGGAATGGCTATAACGTTCGTTCAGAAGAGGTGAAGAAGTTATGAATGATTTACGTGCTAATCGTGTCGGAGAACAAATGAAAAAAGAATTAAGCGATATTATCGGAAAAAAAATCAAGGACCCGCGTGTGGGCTTTGTTACAGTGACAGAAGTAAAAGTCACTGGCGATTTGCAGCAAGCTAAAATTTTCATCTCTGTATTAGGAGATGAAAAACAAAAACATGATACCCTCGTTGGTTTAGCCAAAGCTAAAGGGTTCATACGCTCTGAGATCGGTCAGCGTATTCGTCTTCGTAAGACTCCGGAAATTATGTTTGAGTTTGACGAGGCGATTGAACGAGGAAATCGTATTGAAACGATTCTTCGCGATTTGAATGACACAGATAGCTAAAATTTTGACGAATCCGTGCTCTTGCAGCACGGATTCTATGTGTATAAAAAACTTACTCTGAGGTGGTTTCATGGATGGGATTCTTCCATTATGGAAGCCTAAAGGATTTACTTCCCATGATTGTGTAAGTAAAGCTAGAGGGATGTTAAAAACAAAAAAAATTGGTCATACAGGAACGCTTGATCCAGAAGTAGAAGGAGTATTACCTTTATGTGTAGGAAAAGCTACTAAAATCGTTCCATTTTTGACAGATACAATCAAAGTATATGAAGCTTCGGTGAGGATGGGGTATTCCACAGCAACAGAAGATGCTGAAGGTGAAATAATTGAGAGAAAACCAGTAAGTCCTTCACTTAGCTTAGAAAAAATTAAAGAAGAATTACCTTCTTTCCAAGGAGATATTATTCAGATTCCTCCTATGTATTCAGCTGTTAAAGTAAACGGGAGGAAGTTATATGAGTATGCTAGAGAAGGTATTGAAGTCGAAAGACCTAAGCGTCAGGTTAGAATTGAACAAATTGACGTCACGAGTCGTGATCTAGTATTTGAAGAAGAAACCGCTTCTTTTTCTATTCGGGTTGTATGTTCAAAAGGAACCTATATCCGAACGCTGTGTGCGGATTTGGGCCGAGCACTTGGGTATCCTTCTCATATGTCTTCCCTGGTGCGTACTAAAACAGCTGATATTTCCGAACAAGAGTGTTATCGTTTTGAAGAAATTCAACGTAAAGTGGATGAACATAAACAACACGAGCTGCTATTACCTATAAAAAGAGGGCTTTCTCATATGCCATTCTGGGAAGTATCGGAAAATATGAAGCCGCTGATTCAACATGGAAGGGTATTAGATAAACCTGAACATCTTGATGCGGATAACTTTTTAGTTCTGTTTGGAGAAGAAGCGTTAGCCATATATCAGCAGCATCCAACCAAGACTGGATATGTAAAACCTTTACGAGTCTTTTAATAATAAGTAATAAAGCAGGTGAGTGAATTGAAAACGTTTCGTCTGTCGCAATCGTCATCGGACTCAATAGATTTGGAACCTAACGTGACAGCTGTAGGTTTCTTTGACGGGATCCATAAAGGTCATCAGCAAGTGATCAGCACGGCTGTAAAGAAAGCTCAGCAATTAAGCTTGAAAAGTGCAGTAATGACCTTTGATCCTCATCCTTCTGTAGTTTTAAAGAAAGAAAAACAGCATGCCCAGTACATTACTCCTCTTAAAGAAAAAGAGGAGATTCTTGAAGATATGGGAGTAGATTATTTATTCGTCGTTCATTTTGATAAAGATCTTGCGGCGTTATCTCCTCAATCTTTTGTAGATGAATATTTTGCTAGTTTAAAAGTCGAGCATGTCGTAGCAGGATATGACTTCAGTTATGGCCATAAGGGGAGGGGATCGATGGAAACGCTCCCTGAACATGCTAAGGGACGGTTCACTCACACTGTAGTTAGAAAAGTTGCCCAGGATGAGGATAAAGTCAGTTCTACAAGAATACGTACCTTACTGGATGAAGGAAATGTTTCTGAAGTTCAGAAGCTTTTAGGGCGAAAGTTCTCAGTCAGGGGAGAAAGAAGGGAAGATACGTCGAGTGTGTGTTTTTCCATCGCTATCAGCTCCTCTTATTACCTTCCTCACTCCGGCATTTATGCTGTAACGATCTCGGATCATCAAAGAGATTACAAAGGGATGGCGATCATAGAGGACGAGGAGCTTACAAGAAGTGAAACAACGAATCAGAAGATTTATCTTCACTGCCTTGAAAGTCCAGTTTCTAATGTCCCTGCAGAGTTTATCGTATATTTCCATCAATTGATCAGAGAAGAAAATCTCTCTGAACAATTGAGTGAACGAAGCAGGCAAAGGGAAAAAGCCAAAGAGGATATCCGGCAGTTTTTTCGCATAGGTTAAAGGTTATCCTTGCATTTTGGCTTCAAAAATTGTACTCTTTACTATGGAACCTTCGCTTGGCGGAACGTAACTCCGACGTCCGCTCGGGGAATGGGAATTTCAAATTTTATCAGGAGGTGTAGCTATAATGGCTATCACACAAGAACGTAAACAAGAACTAATCAATGAGTACAAGACTCATGACAATGACACAGGATCTTCTGATGTACAGATTGCTGTACTTACAGCTAAGATTAATGCATTGAATGAGCATTTACGTACTCACAAGCAGGACCACCACTCTCGTCGTGGCTTGCTTAAAATGGTAGGTAGACGCCGTAACCTATTGAACTACCTGCGTAATAATGACATTACACGTTACCGTGATTTAATTAAAAGTCTTGGCTTGCGTCGTTAATGATGGTAGAAAAAGCGGGAGTATTCCCGCTTTTTCTGTATGTTTACATACATAAGGGTGTAAACTGAGTTTAAACCCTTACTTGTACTAATGAGTTATTCTTGAGAGGAGTTAAGTTTTATATGGCAGATGAAAAGCAAGTGTTTTCAATTGATGTGGCCGGCCGTACTTTTTCTGTGGAAGTAGGCGAATTAGCGAAACAAGCTAATGGTGCCGCACTTATCCATTATGGAGATACAACCGTTCTTTCTACAGCAACGGGGTCCAAAGAACCGAAGGACCTTCCATTTTTCCCGTTAACCATTAATTATGAAGAGCGTTTATACGCGGTTGGTAAAATCCCAGGAGGTTTTATTAAGCGAGAAGGCCGTCCGAGTGATAAAGCTGTCTTGGCTTCCCGCTTGATCGACCGTCCAATTCGTCCTCTTTTTCCGGAAGGTTTCCGTAATGATGTTCAAGTCATCAGCTCGGTGATGAGTGTCGATCAGAATTGCTCGTCAGAAATGGCAGCGATGCTTGGTTCATCTATTTCCCTTGGCATATCTAATATTCCTTTTGAAGGACCTATCGCCGGGGTTATTGTTGGAAGAGTAGATGGCAAATTTGTTATTAATCCGACTGTGGAAGAACAAGAAAAAAGTGATATTGACTTAACAGTAGCCGGAACGAAAGATGCGATCAACATGGTAGAAGCAGGGGCTCAGGAAGTTCCAGAAACAGACATGTTAGAAGCGATTATGTTTGGCCATGAAGAGATTAAACGACTGGTTGAGTTTCAGGAAGAAATCATTGCAGCTGTCGGCCGTGAAAAAATGGAAGTCCAGCTGTTCGATCTTGAATCGGAACTGAAACAAAAAGTTGAAGAAGAAGCAACAGCTTCCATCGTTTCTGCCATAAAAACAGAAGAGAAAAAAGCCAGAGAAGATGCGATCGAGCAGGCTAAAAGCGACGTAATTGCTTCTTATGAAGAACAAGAAGCAGACGAGGAAACGATCAAACAAGTTGGAGCTATTCTTGAAAATATCGTAAAAACCGAAGTGCGCCGTTTAATCACGAAGGATAAAGTTCGACCAGACGGAAGAGGCGTAGATGAAATTCGCTCCTTGACTTCCCGTGTAGGTTTACTCCCTCGGACGCATGGATCAGGTTTGTTTACAAGAGGACAAACCCAGGCTCTTAGTGTATGTACCTTAGGTGCCTTAGGTGATGTTCAAATTTTAGATGGACTGGACTTAGAAGAATCCAAGCGTTTCATGCACCATTATAACTTTCCAAAATTCTCAGTGGGCGAAACTGGGCCTATCCGTGGACCTGGACGTCGTGAAATTGGACATGGTGCTTTAGGTGAGCGTGCACTTGAAGTAGTGATTCCATCAGAAACTGAATTTCCTTACACCATTCGTCTGGTATCAGAAGTTCTGGAATCTAATGGTTCTACATCACAAGCAAGTATTTGCGCTAGTACACTGGCCATGATGGACGCAGGTGTTCCTATTAAAGCGCCGGTAGCTGGAATTGCCATGGGTCTTGTAAAATCAGGCGATGATTATACGATATTGACGGATATTCAGGGAATGGAAGATGCACTGGGAGATATGGACTTCAAAGTAGCTGGTACTGAAAAAGGTGTAACGGCTCTTCAAATGGATATTAAAATCGAAGGGTTATCCCGTGAAATTCTTGAAGAAGCACTAGGTCAAGCTAAAAAAGGCCGTATGGAAATTCTCGGTCATATGCTTGAAACACTGCCAGAAACCCGGAGCGGGCTTTCTCAGTATGCTCCGAAGATTATGACCATGAAAATCAGTCCTGATAAAATCCGTGATGTGATTGGACCAAGCGGAAAACAGATTAATCAGATTATAGAAGATACTGGCGTTAAAATCGATATCGAACAGGATGGAACCGTCTTTATATCTTCTACGGACGCTGATATGAATGCTAATGCACAGAAGATCATTGAAGACATCGTTCGCGAAGTAGAAGCAGGCGAAGTATACGATGGTAAAGTGAAGCGCATTGAGAAATTCGGAGCATTTGTAGAGTTATTCAAAGGAAAAGAAGGTCTCGTGCACATTTCTGAAATGGCGGAAGAGCGTATCGGTAAAGTTGAAGATGTTGTCTCTATAGGTGATATCATCAAAGTGAAAGTCAAAGAAATTGACAATCAGGGACGAATCAATCTTTCCCGTAAAGCAATTCTTGTAGAAGAGAAGAAAAAACAGGAAGCTAACACAGAACAGTAGCTATAATTTAAATGAAAATAAAGATGCTGGCTTGCCAGTTTCTTTTTTTCGTTGTAAGGGTCTAACTAGTTTTTTACTTTCATACACTTTTTTTAGGAGTGGATCTTATGAAAGTAAGAAAAGTTGGACTTTTTTTTATGGTTATTTTTTTTATTGCAGGAGTTGGACTGGCTTATCTGACAGCTGCAAGGACTGAAGCTCCGGTTTCAGGAAGTGATGCTCTTTATCAGATGATCGAAGAAAAAAAAAGTAATTATGAATGGAAAGCTGAAGATGCTCGAATTGACTCTGTATGGAAGAAAACCCCTGGTATTATTGGTCGTTCTGTGGATGTGGAAGCTTCATATGTAAAGATGAAGAAGAAAGGAAAGTTTGATCCAAAACTTCTCGTGTTTAAGCTGATTAAGCCTAAGGTTTCACTTAGTGATCTACCTCCTTCTCCTATCTACAGGGGGCATCCGGAGAAGCCAATGGTTTCATTTCTTATCAATGTATCCTGGGGCGAAGAATATATTCCTGATATGATTGAAACTTTCAATAAGCATCAGGTGAAAGCTACCTTCTTCATTGACGGAGCATTTGCCCAAAAATTTAATGAACTGGTTCAGATGATAGAAGAAGAGGGGCACACAATAGGCACTCATGGGTATAACCATAAAGATATGGGGCGGATGACGAAAGAGGAGGCAAGAAATAATCTGGAACAAGCTGATGAATGGTTATTTGCACTGACAAAGACGAAAGTTAAATACTTTGCACCCCCGTCAGGCAGTTATAATATGGCGGCGGTTGAAGCAGCTCACGAGATGGGAATGGAAACTGTACTGTGGACTGTGGATACTATTGACTGGAAAAACCCGACTCCAGATGTTCTGGTGAACCGAGTGATGGGACGCATTCATAATGGAGCTACCATTTTAATGCATCCTACAGAAGTTACCGCAGGCAGTCTGCCTGCTCTTATTGAGTCGATTAAAAAAGAAAATTACCGGATCGGTTCTCTTCCGACACTGCTCAGTGAAGAACGATAAGGAAAGGGTGAACCATAATGAGGTTAAAATCATTGGCTAAAAAAGAAGTGATTGATGTAGAAAATGGCCAAAAACTGGGGGTACTTGGAAGAGCAGACCTTATATTTGATCCGAGCACAGGGAAAATACACTCTATTGTTATTCAAAATAACGGAATCACAGGTATCGGTCCTGCTAGAAAAGAATTAATCATTGAGTGGGAACAGATCCAGACGATTGGCGAGGATACGATTTTATTAAAAAAATAGCTTTATAAATTTAAAATGCTCATTCTCACGGATGCCTCTGTTTCCCAGAAATACGTTTTGCTATTCAAGTTGAAGTAGTTCGTTTATTGACCTTTTCTACGCGCAGTTTTATAGAAAGCATGACAATTACATTAATAGCAAAGATAAATAAACCCTTACATTGAATGCAAAAAAACCATCTTATCGATTCCATAAGATGGTTTTTTTAGTGATTTTTATTTCTCAGAAAAGCCCCCATTGATTTGCTTTCACTAACTGCATGGTACGGCATAGGATACAAGGAGATTAGATCATAGAAAAAAGGAGACATCCGGCATGCTGACAGGATTTCATGTAGCGGTTATAGGGGGCGATGCCCGACAGATCGAAATCATTCGAAGGCTGAATGGTTGGGATGCAACTGTTTATATAGCCGGCTTCAATCAGTTGAATGAAAGTTTTACTGAGGCCATTGATCTTGACTTTGAAAGTGAGCAGGTAAAACAATTAGACGCTATTATCCTTCCCATTCCTGGGATGGATGAAGAAGGGAATGTGGACGGAATTTTTTCAAACCGTCTTATATCAATATCGGAAGATTGGCTGAAGAAGACCCCTGAACATTGTTTGATTTTTACAGGGATTTCAAATAACTATTTAAATGATTTAACCAAACGTGTGAATCGATCACTAATTCCATTGATGGATCGTGACGATGTCGCTATATTTAACTCCATCCCCACTGTGGAAGGTACACTCATGCTTGTGATTCAGCATACGGACTTCACCATTCATGGATCGAGAGTAATCGTTCTTGGATTAGGACGTGTGGGAATGGGGCTTGCCAGAACATTTGATCACCTTGGGGCTGAGGTCTCCGTAGGTGTGAGATCTTCTAAAAGTGCAGCAAGGGTTTATGAAATGGGCTTGACTCCGATTGACATGACAAACCTTCAAGATGTTGACCTGGAATGCGATATTCTCTTAAATACTGTTCCACAGCTTGTTGTTGACGCTTCCATAATAAAGCAGCTTCCTTCCCACGCCTTAATCCTTGACCTAGCTTCCAAACCAGGGGGAACCGACTTTTCCTATGCAGATAAAAGAGGAATTAAGGCTATTCTTGCACCCGGTCTCCCTGGTATTGTAGCTCCCAAAACAGCGGGGCAGATCATCGCTGATGTGGTCTATCGTTTATTAAGTAAGAACATTAGAAAGGAGATCGATCATGACGCATAGTTTAAAAGGGAAAACAATAGGGTTCGGTCTGACTGGCTCTCATTGTACGTATCACGAAGTATTTCCGGTCATGCGTGAGCTTGTAAGTTTGGGAGCGATCGTAGTTCCAATTTTATCGTATACCGTTCAAAAAACGGATACTCGTTTTGGGGATGCTGCCGACCACTTGAAAACGATTGAAGAGATTACCGGCGAAAAACCAATCATGACGATACCAGACGCTGAACCACTGGGGCCTAAACGTCCGCTGGATTGTATGGTAATCGCTCCTATGACAGGTAATTCTACCAGTAAATTTGCTAATGCATTAACAGATTCGCCTGTACTAATGGCTGCAAAAGCAACTCTTAGAAATGAAAGTCCAGTAGTTGTAGCTATTTCGACAAACGATGCTTTAGGGTTGAACGGTGTAAATGTGATGCGGTTGATGGCCACGAAGAATATATATTTTGTGCCGCTTGGGCAGGATCATCCATATAAAAAACCAAACTCTTTAGTAGCTGATATGACGCTTATCCCGAAGACGATTGAGAAAGCGATCGAAGGCAAACAGCTTCAGCCGGTTTTAATTGAACGTTATAAAGAGTAAATTTCCTGTTTCACGCCAACTTACGGTGGTAATATGATAAAATAGCAAAAATAGTGACAAATTCAACTATTCTAATAATAAATGAAGAAAAGGGGTTAATAATGATGAGCCAATCCAACACATATAACGTTGCTGTAGTAGGTGCTACAGGAGCTGTCGGTCAAAAGATGCTTGAAACACTTGCAGATCGAGACTTTCCAATTAATCAATTAAAACTTTTATCCTCCAGTCGTTCTGCTGGACTCAAGACAATATTTAAAGGAAAAGAGTACGTGGTAGAAGAAGCGACTCCTGAAAGTTTCACAGATATAGACATTGCACTATTCTCAGCTGGTGGATCCGTCTCAAAAAAATTAGCGCCGGAAGCCGTAAAAAAAGGTGCTGTGGTCATTGATAATACGAGTGCATATCGTATGGATGAAGATGTACCTCTTGTGGTTCCTGAGGTGAATGAAGCAGACATTAAAAACCATAAAGGCATTATAGCCAACCCGAACTGTTCCACGATACAAATGGTCGCCGCCCTGGAACCTATCAGGAAATCATTGGGGATTAATCGAGTGATCGTTTCCACTTATCAGGCCGTTTCAGGTGCTGGAAATGAAGCTAATGATGAATTGAGAGAACAATCTCAGGCGTTCCTGAACGGGGAAGAGCTTGAAGCTAATCTTTTGCCTGTTAAAGGAGATGAAAAGCATTATCCAATTGCCTTTAACGCCCTGCCGCAAATTGATGTTTTTCAAGAAAATGGATACACATTTGAAGAAATGAAAATGATTAATGAAACTAAGAAAATCATGCATATGCCAAAATTATCTGTTGCAGCCACATGTGTTCGTTTACCGATTTTCACATCTCATGCTGAAAGTGTGTATATTGAGATTGAACAAGACGGTGTATCAGTGGAAGAAATCCAGCGTCTATTAGCAGAAGCTCCAGGTATTGTGCTGCAGGATGATCCTGCTACACAAACCTATCCAACTCCATTAAGTTCTGCTGAAAAAAAGGATGTATTTGTTGGACGCATTCGTAAAGATTTGGATGAAGACCATGGATTCCATTTGTGGGTAGTCTCCGATAACCTCTTAAAAGGGGCCGCATGGAATTCAGTTCAAATTGCAGAGCGAATAGTTGCTAATCAATGGCTGTAAACTTTTTATGAGTTGAGGTGGCCGAATGAAGCTGCTTGTACAAAAATTTGGAGGAACTTCGGTCCGGGATCGGGAAAGCAGGTCCCGGGCCATCACTCATGTCAAAAAAGCCCTTCATGAAGGATATAAAGTGGTCGTTACCGTGTCTGCAATGGGAAGGAAAGGAAGCCCCTATGCGACAGATACGATCTTAAGTTTGATTAATTATCCAGACACTCTGGTTTCAGAGCGAGAACAAGATCTCCTGATGTCGTGCGGGGAGACCATCTCCTCCATTGTTTTTACACATGAGTTAATGAATGAAGGAATTTCAACTGTATCTTTAACAGGAGCACAGGCAGGATTTTTAACGAATGATGATTTTACAAGAGCTAAAATTATTCGAATGAATCCGGCAAGAATATATAAAGAGCTTGAATCTCATGACGTTGTAGTAGTGGCTGGTTTTCAGGGACAGACGGATAAAGGAGAAACGACTACGATCGGCCGAGGAGGCAGCGATACTTCCGCTGCAGCACTTGGAGCAGCATTATCAGCTGAGTTCATTGATATATTTACCGACGTAGACGGAATCATGACGGCAGACCCACGAGTGGTTACATCTGCTCGGGCTTTAAATGTGATTACGTACAATGAAATCTGTAATTTAGCCTATCAGGGAGCGAAGGTTATCCATCCTAGAGCGGTTGAAATTGCCATGTACGCTAAGGTGCCTCTTCGTGTTCGTTCAACCTATTCAGATCTCCCAGGAACGCTGGTAACTGGAATAAAGGAACCACCTGCGGGTAAAGATATTTCCGATCGCGTTGTGACGGGAATAGCCCATATGATGGGTCTGACTCAAATAAAAGTTCTCTCGAAAGAAGATCCCTCAAAATTACAATCCGATGTATTCAAGTCCATGGCTGCTGCAAACATTTCAGTTGACTTCATCAACATTTCTCCAAGCGGTGTCATTTATACCATCAATCATATTTATACAAAAAAAGCGGTCAGCATTCTTGAGGATTTAGGGTATGAACCTGAAATTAAAGAAAAGTGTGCAAAAGTTTCTACGGTAGGAGCGGGGATTGCCGGTTTTCCTGGCGTTACGGCTAAAATCGTTCAGTCTCTAACAGACTCCGGTATCCAGATTCTCCAATCAGCTGACTCCCATACAACGATATGGGTGCTGATTAAAGAAGAGGACCTTGTTCAGGCTGTTAATGCGCTTCACGAATCTTTCCAGCTCAACGTAGAAACGGTGAAAGGGGAAAGAACATCATGAATTTTGGGAAAGTCTTAACAGCCATGGTTACCCCTTTTGATAATCATGGAAAGATTGATTTAAAGAAAACAGCGGATCTGATCGATTATTTATTAGCTAATGGAACAGATGGATTAGTAGTGGCGGGTACAACAGGTGAATCGCCAACTCTCTCAGCAGATGAAAAAGTGGAACTTTGGAAACAGGTGGTGCAGGTAGTTAAGGGGCGTGTTCCCGTGATCGCGGGTTCTGGAAGCAACAGTACAGATAAGTCCATTCATCTATCCAAACGGGCAGAAGAAGCAGGAGTCGACGCCGTCATGCTGGTAGCTCCTTATTATAATAAACCGGACCAAAGAGGTCTTTATCAACATTTTAAAACCATTGCGGAAGCTATTGACTTGCCCGTAATGATCTACAATGTTCCAGGAAGATCTGTCGTTCGGCTGACTCCGGATACTGTTGTATCTCTTTCTCATATTAAAAATATTGTTTCTGTGAAGGAAGCGACGGGAGATCTGGACGGAATGTCTGAAATTATTTCTCAAACAGACGATTCTTTCTCGTTATATAGTGGCGATGATAACCTTACACTGCCTTCATACGCAATCGGTGCTCATGGCATTATCTCTGTTTCCAGCCATATTATTGGAAATGAAATGCAGACGATGCTTAAGCTTTATGAAGAAGGAAAGGATAAAGAAGCTGCTGCTCTTCACCGAAAACTCCTGCCCTTCATGAAGGGGATGTTTAGTGCGCCCTCTCCTACACCTGTGAAAGCTGCTTTAAAGATGGTTGGAATCGATACCGGAGGAGTTCGCTTACCTTTAGTACCTTTGTCAGATAAAGATCTCGAGTCCATTCATCAGATTATAAATAAGGTAAAGTCAAATGGAACCGAAAAGGGAGTGTGATCCCTTTTCGGTTTCTTTATTGGCAGGAGAGGGGTTGGATTCTTTAAATTTAATCACATGTATGAGAGCAGCATGCTTGAGTCATACTACGTGAAAAGAGCGAAAGGAGCCCTGCCTTATGAAAGAATCTCCTCAAGAACAGGAAAAGGATAAATCCAAAGGGCAATCGTCCATTGTTGATAAGATCCAGCAGCTTGGTCAATCCAATGTACCTCAGCCAGCTGATTCCAATATTCATGTACTTCCGATAATTGGTCAAATTGAAGGTCACGTCCAACTGCCTTCTCAAAACAAAACTACGAAATATGAACATATGATTCCCCAGCTTATAGCAATTGAACAAAATCCAAAAATCGAAGGATTAGTCGTACTATTAAATACTGTGGGTGGAGATGTGGAAGCGGGACTTGCGATTTCAGAAATGATTGCTTCTTTATCTAAGCCTACTGTTTCCATCGTCCTCGGTGGAGGGCATTCCATTGGTGTTCCAATTGCTGTTTCCGCTGATTATTCATTTATTGCTGAAACAGCTACTATGACCATTCATCCGATCCGCATGACCGGACTAGTCATAGGTGTTCCACAGACATTTGAATACATGGATAAGATGCAGGATCGAGTGGTTAATTTTGTTACCAGACATTCCAATGTGGACGAGGAGAAATTTAAAGAACTCATGTTTGCAAAAGGTAATCTTACACGAGATATAGGTACAAATGTCGTCGGCCAACAAGCCGTAGACCATGGGCTTATCGATGCTGTAGGAGGAGTGAAAGAAGCAATGAGTAAACTGAATGAATTAATTGATCATAATAAAGAAAATGAGAAGAAGGTCGTTCAATGATTCATTATACACCGCTTAGTGAATACGATATTTTCCCTTCCCATGAAAAAGAGCAGCAAATTATTTACAATAAGGACAAAAAGTGTTCTGTAAAATGTCAGGATATGGGCGATGGAAAAAAACAAATTGTGCAAGTTTTGTCTACGGATCCAGCACATTATATGGATCCATCCTTACAGCCAGGACAATGGTTGGACTCGTAACACACTCTTTTCATGTGGTATAATAATAATGGCTAGTCAGGATGTCGAACATGTTTTCTTCTCCTTCTCAGAAGAGACAGTCGGCATCCTTCTCTTTTCAAGCTGCTTCTATTATTCTTTGAAACTAATTGGTGTGCATAGATGAATTACAGGCTGCTCCGGCGTGCAGAAGTAAAAACAACTAATTTGGAGGTGTCTATTTAATGGCTAGAAAAAGAAAATCTTCTTCAAAATCTAAGAAAAAACAGTCTGGATTAAAACAGCAAGTTAAATTTGAATTGATGGGACTGCTGTTTATCTTAATTGCTGTCTTTGGAAGTGGAGCTTCAGCTATCAGCGATGGAGCTGTGCCTGGTGGACTTGAGCGCATCTGGCAGTTTTTCTTCGGGGTCTGGTATTTTGTAGCTTCACTATTCTTTCTTATACTCGGTGTCTTCTTAATGGTTAAGAGAAGTTGGCCCTCTTTCCTACATAAACGTTTAATTGGAGTATATATCGTATTTGTCTCGCTATTATTATTTACTCACTTAGAAACTTTATCCGATGAACTGGCAGCAGGTGAAGGTTCGATTTTAGCTATGACCTGGGAACGGATTACCGGCATGATGCGGGGCGAGTTGTCTTTCTATAGTATCGGCGGCGGACTTTCCGGGGCCTTTCTGCTATCCGTAACCTATTTTCTTTTCTCAGGTACTGGAGCGGCTATTTTATCGTTCTTCCTATTTTTAATCGGGATCATATTTATTAGTGAATGGTCAATTGGCAACTTCGTAAGCGTAGTTGGAAACAAAGGAAAAGACCTATTACAGGATCAGGTTAAGCGTATTAAAGAATCAAAGGCTCATCCTAAAGAAAAAAAATCCCAACAAGAACAACCTGAAGAAACGACGGTTATTGAAATTAATGAGCCCGAGGCTAGTGAATATGAAAATCCGGCTGAACCGATTATTCAGGACTTTACAGACCATGCATACGCAAATGAAGATAAAACGGAAAGTCAGTTATCTGAAAATATTTCTCCTAAAGAAGATTATGAGGGAGAGGAACCCGGTCTGGAGAAATCTATGCCGACGGCTGAATTAGAAAATTTCGATTATCAACTACCTAGTATGGAACTTTTGGATGAACCCACTTCGAGTCCTCAAAGTCAGGGGCGTTCCCACATTCAGGCAACGGTTCGTAAACTTGAAAAAACATTTCAGAGTTTCGGTGTCAAAGCAAAAGTTACCAAAGTGCATGTTGGTCCTGCCGTTACGAAGTACGAGGTGTATCCAGATACCGGTGTTAAAGTAAGTAAAATAGTTAATTTAAATGATGACCTTGCTCTGGCGCTGGCAGCTAAGGATATTCGTATTGAAGCTCCCATTCCTGGGAAGTCTGCTGTAGGAATTGAAGTTCCTAATCAGGAAATATCCATGGTTTCTTTGAGGGAAGTTTTGGAAACAGGGAAGTCCAACACAGAAGCAAAATTAGGTTTTGCTTTGGGCAGAGATATCTCTGGTGAGGCAGTTATGTCTGAGTTAAACAAGATGCCGCACCTGCTTGTAGCTGGAGCCACAGGCAGTGGTAAAAGTGTATGTATCAACGGTATTATTACGAGCATCTTAATGCGGGCGAAACCTCACGAGGTGAAAATGATGATGATTGATCCAAAAAAAGTAGAGTTAAATGTGTATAATGGGATTCCTCATTTACTGGCTCCAGTGGTAACTGATCCTAAAAAAGCGTCACGTGCACTTAAAAAAGTTGTATCAGAAATGGAACGACGCTATGATTTATTTTCAGAAACAGGTACCAGAAATATAGAAAGTTACAACGAATATATAAAAAAACACAATAAAGAAAGCGAAGATACACAGCCTCAGCTTCCTTATATCGTTGTACTGGTGGATGAACTTGCTGACTTAATGATGGTTGCGTCAAATGAAGTTGAAGACGCAATTACCCGATTGGCCCAAATGGCACGTGCGGCCGGCATCCATTTAATTATCGCTACTCAGCGTCCTTCCGTGGATGTTATTACAGGGGTCATTAAAGCTAATATTCCTTCACGTATTGCGTTTAGCGTTTCCTCTCAAACAGATTCTAGAACTATTTTGGATTCAGGAGGAGCAGAGAAACTGCTAGGACGAGGAGATATGCTCTTTACACCGGTTGGATCTAATAAGCCAACCAGGGTACAGGGAGCTTTTCTTTCTGATGAAGAAGTGGAACGTGTGGTCAATTTCTGTGTAGAACAGCAGAAAGCTCAATATCAAGAAGAGATGATTCCAGAAGAAGAAAATGAAGTGAAGCAGGAAGTAGATGATGATCTTTATCCTGAAGCGGTACAGATGGTTATTGAGATGCAAAGTGCTAGTGTATCTATGATTCAGCGGAGATTCAGGGTGGGCTATACACGAGCTGCCCGGTTAATTGATGCGATGGAGGATAATGGAATCGTAGGACCCTATGAAGGAAGTAAGCCAAGGTCTGTACTCGTCTCTCAAGTATCGGAAGAACAGTCCTCTTAATTGATCATCAGAGCAGCTAATATAGATGAAAATAGTCATTAAGTCATAAATAGAGTTAGGACAAAACAGAAAAATGTCCTAACTCTATTTATTTATTTGTGGAATAGTGTTATATTAATTAAAAATTATGATGTGTCAAACGTCAGATGTCAGATCACTTAATTGCAGTTTAATAGACTTGGGGTGTAGATAATGTCCATAAAGCACGATACACGTCACCTGTACTTGCAGGTGATTGAACAGATAAAAAAAGATATTGAAAACGGTATCTTCATAGAAAAGCAAAAATTACCCTCTGAGTTTCAATTATCCAAATCTCTTGGAGTTTCAAGAGCTACATTAAGAGAAGCACTTCGACTCCTTGAAGAAGAAGGAGTTGTAACTAGAAGACATGGCGTGGGGACATTTGTTAATCCTAAGCCGCTTTTTACTTCCGGAATAGAGGAACTTGATAGTGTAACAGGGATGATTGCAAAGTCGGGCATGCGTCCAGGGACGCAGTATCTCACAGCTGAACTTGTGGAGGCTACTATAGAAGACCGTAAACGATTTGCTGTTCTGGATCTACATAATTTAGCAAAAGTGGAACGTGTCCGTACAGCAGACGAGGAGCCGGTTGTTTATTGTATTGATAAAATTCCTGAAGGTCTTCTGCCCATTGACCAAATTCGTGAAGCAGACTCTATGTTCGGAATCCTTGAAGCATACACAGGGAAATCGATCAGCTATGCGGTCACTCACATCGAACCTATTGGTTATCATGAAAAAATTTCACCAATCTTAAATTGCGAACCAGAACAAGCCTTACTTTTATTAAAACAAATGCATTACACAGTGGATGATGAACCAATGCTGCTGTCTTCCAATTACTTTAGAGCTGACAAATTCAGTTTCCACGTTTTAAGAAAAAGAGTGTAAGCGTTTTCAATAGTGTGTGCCAATGACTATTTTGGGAGGTGAGGCTTGCTGAAAAAGGGTAAAAGAAACACTCCAAAGGGTTTCGGGCGTCAAACTTAATAAATTAGGGGGAGTTATTTTGTTTAAAAATCGTCGTTTTCTTTTAGTTTTTTCACTCTTATTAGTCATTGGTTTAGTTCTTGGAGCATGTGGTGCTTCTGATGGAGGAGACTCAGCAGAGGATTCAGGTGGAGATAGTGAGAACAACACGGAAAACTCTTCTGAAAATGGTAGTAACGAAGATTTCTCAGTAGCTATGGTTACAGATGTAGGCGGCGTGGACGACAAGTCGTTTAACCAGTCTGCTTGGGAAGGACTGCAAGCATTTGGTGAAGAAAACGGAATGTCCAAAGGTGAAGGTTTTGACTATGCTCAATCAGAAAGTGATGCAGACTATACGACAAACCTGAACCGCCTTGTTCGTCAGGATTATAACTTAATTTATGGAATTGGATACTTATTACAGCCAGCTATTGAAGAAGTTGCCGCACAATATCCAGATACAAACTTTGCTATCGTTGACTCTGGCGCAGAAGGTGACAACGTTGCGAGTATCTTATTTAAAGAACATCAGGGATCTTTCCTTGCTGGTGTGGCTGCAGCAAAGAAAACCCAGTCCAATCAAGTTGGATTCGTAGGTGGAGTAGATGGAGCCTTGATCAACAAGTTTGAAGCTGGGTTTGTGGCCGGTGTTAAATCTGTAAATGCTGATATTACAGTGGATGTACAGTATGCAGAGGCGTTCGACGCTCCGGATGATGGGAAATTGATTGCTTCCGATATGTATTCAAAAGGAATAGATGTTATTTATCACGCTTCTGGTGCAACGGGGAACGGTGTTTTTGCTCAAGCCAAAGACCTTAAGAAAAATAGCCCAGATGAAGACGTATGGGTAATTGGTGTTGACCGTGACCAACATGAAGAAGGTGCAATTGGAGACAATAATGTAACGCTTACTTCTATGGTGAAGCGTGTGGATATTGCCGTACAGGATGTGGCTACTCAGGCCATGAATGGTGAATTCCCAGCTGGAGAAACCATTGAATACGGCCTGGATGATGACGCGATCAGCCTGGCACGTACGAATGAAGAAGCTCTGACAGACGACATTATTACAGCTATTGAAGATTGGAAAGAGAAAATCATCAATGGTGATGTGGAAGTGCCTAGCACTCGTGAAGAATTAGAAACTTATGTGAATTCCTTATAAGTATGAAGAAAAGGCTGGTGTAAGCCGGCCTTTTTTTACTGTATAGACCAAAAATCATCAAATGAAGAGTTGTTTAACTCGGCCCTCTTCATTTGATGATTTTTAAAGAGAGGATTTGGACTGGAGCGTAGATGGATTCATCTAAGACTGAAAAGGAGTGAGGGCAGCAATGGAATACGTTATTGAAATGCTTAATATCCGTAAAGAATTTCCAGGGATCGTAGCCAATGATAATATAAATCTTCAAGTTGAGAAAGGCGAAATTCATGCTCTGCTTGGTGAAAACGGAGCAGGAAAATCTACCTTAATGAACGTGTTATTTGGTCTTTACCAGCCGGAAAAAGGCGAAATAAAGGTGAAAGGTGAAAAAGTTAAAATAACAGATCCGAACGTAGCCAATAAGCTGGGTATCGGAATGGTTCACCAGCACTTTATGCTGGTCGATACATTTACGGTAACGGAGAACATCGTTCTAGGTAGTGAACCTAGAAAGGGCGGAACTGTAGATATAAAGAAAGCTGAAAAAGAAGTAAAAGAGCTTTCAAAACGGTATGGTTTAAATGTTGACCCAGGCGCTAAGATCCGCGACATTTCCGTTGGGATGCAGCAGCGTGTTGAAATATTGAAAACGCTTTATCGCGGAGCGGAAATATTGATTCTTGACGAACCTACTGCGGTTTTGACCCCTCAGGAAATTAAGGAGCTAATAGGGATTATGCACAGCCTTGTTAAAGAAGGTAAATCCATTATTCTGATCACTCATAAACTAAAGGAAATAATGGAAGTCTGCGACCGATGCACTGTAATTAGAAAAGGAGAAGGAATTGGAACCGTTAAAGTAGCCGATACAAACCCTACCGAATTGGCTTCGTTGATGGTGGGACGTGAAGTAAACTTTTCTACTGAAAAAACTCCAGCAAATCCGAAGGAAACCTTCTTATCGATCAAGGACTTATTTGTTAAAGATGTGCGCGGGGTGAACATGGTCAAAGGATTAAATCTTGATGTGAAAGCAGGAGAAATTGTCGGGATCGCTGGTATTGATGGAAATGGACAATCTGAGCTCATCGAGGCGATTGCAGGTCTAAGAAAAAGTGAGTCGGGAAGCATTAAACTTCATGAACAAGTGATTACGAACTTATCACCTAGAAAAGTAACTCAGTCCGGCGTATCTCATATTCCGCAGGATCGTCATAAATTCGGGCTGGTACTTGATTTTCCAGTTGGGGAAAATATGGTCCTTCAAAGTTATTATCAACAGCCTTTTTCCAAAAAAGGGGTTATGAATTTCAAGAATATATACAAAAAAGCTCAAGAACTAATTGAAGAGTATGATGTGCGAACGCCGAATGCTTATACGAAAGCTAGAGCGCTGTCAGGCGGAAACCAGCAAAAAGCCATTATTGGACGTGAAGTCGACCGATCTCCTGATTTAATTATAGCTGCACAGCCTACCCGAGGACTTGATGTTGGAGCAATTGAATTCATTCATAAGAAATTGATTGAGGAACGCGATAAAGGAAGAGCTGTACTATTACTTTCTTTTGAACTGGAAGAGATTATGAATTTAAGTGATCGAATTGCGGTTATGTTCGATGGAAAAATTATTTCAGAAGTCAAACCGGAAGACACAAATGAACAGGATCTCGGTCTTATGATGGCAGGGAACACTCCACAGAAAGCAGGTGGAAGCTAAATGTTTGCCAATCGAACAGTAAATATCCTAATTCCTATAATATCCGTACTGCTCGGATTATTATCAGGGGCTGTTATTATGCTTGTTTTTGGTTACAATCCTTTAAAAGGTTACGCTGCTTTATGGACAGGTGCTTTTGGCGACGCTTATTTCTTAGGCGAAACCCTGAGACAGGTTACGCCTTATATTCTTTCAGGGCTCGCTGTCGCCTTTGCTCTTCGTACAGGTCTTTTAAATATCGGTGTGGAAGGTCAGGTCTTTGTGGGCTGGGTAGCTTCTGTATGGGTGGGAGTTGCTTTTGAACTGCCTATGATTATTCACCTTCCGCTAGCTATACTGGCCGCTGCATTAGCAGGTGCATTTTGGGGGTTTATACCCGGAATTTTAAAAGCTAAACTTGGCGTTCATGAAGTTATTGTCACGATTATGATGAATTACATCGCACTATATTTGTCAAATGAGATTGTTAGAAACGTCATAACAGATGGTAAAGACCGCACTGATTCTATTGCACCAACGGCTTCACTTGCCTCTGAATGGCTGGCTGGAATGACATTTTTTTCACGCCTTCACTGGGGATTATTGATTGCACTATTTATGGCCCTGGTCATGTGGTTTCTTCTAAATAAAACGACCCGAGGTTTTGAATTGCGTTCAGTAGGTTTTAATCAGCATGCATCGAACTATGCGGGGATGAGTGTGGGTAAAAATATTGTGCTTGCAATGGTTATCTCCGGAGCTTTCGCAGGGTTAGCTGGTGCGATGGAAGGATTGGGGACTTTTGGCTACATGTCTGTTAAATCAGGATTTACGAATATCGGTTTTGACGGAATCGCTGTGGCTCTTCTTGGAGCAAACACGGCACTTGGAGTAGTACTCGCAGCCTTCTTGTTCGGTACCCTTAAAATTGGTGCCCTGAACATGCCTACCGTAGCAGGCGTTCCTACAGAGTTAGTAGAAATTGTCATTGCCCTTATCATTATTTTTGTAGCATCAAGCTATATGATCCGCTGGATTATTTTACGTTTTAAAAAGGAGGGGAAATAAATGGAATTCATAGATATCCTTGCCCGAATTATTCCACCTGCGATTTTCTTTGCATCCCCTCTGATTTTTACAGCCCTGGGTGGTGTATTTAGTGAACGTTCTGGAATTATTAATATAGGACTCGAGGGTCTTATGGTTATGGGAGCCTTTGTAGGTATTGTATTTAATTTAACCTTTCATGAGGTTTTAGGTGATGCAACCCCCTGGGTTTCGATTTTTGTAGCAATGGTCTTGTCCGCTATCTTTGCACTGGTCCACGCCGTAGCATCGATCACTTTTCGGGCCGATCAGGTGGTTAGTGGAGTGGCCATAAACTTTCTTGCCTTAGGAGTCGGTCTGTTTCTTACAAAGCAATGGTATGATAAAGGACAAACCGATATGGTTGATCGTCCTTTCTATACTATCGATATCCCTGTACTGAATAAAATTCCAATATTGGGTGACCTGTTTTTCTCAGGGTGGTATTTAACCTCTTATTTAGCGATTATCCTAGCTTTTGCTGCCTGGTTCATCATTTATAAAACTCCATTTGGCTTACGTCTGAGATCGGTTGGAGAGCATCCAATGGCTGCAGACACCAATGGTATCAATGTGTATGCTATGCGTTACGTAGCCGTTATGATATCAGGAGCGCTTGGTGGTCTCGGCGGTTCCGTTTATGCTTTAACCATAGCACTTAACTTTTCTCATGCTACTATTGTAGGGCAAGGATTCATGTCCCTTGCAGCCGTTATTTTCGGTAAGTGGCACCCATTGGGAGCATTAGGAGCAGCTATTTTCTTTGGACTAGCCCAAAGTTTAAGTATTGTTGGATCCAGTTTGCCTTTATTGGAAGACGTTCCTCAAATATTTTTATTAATTGCCCCTTACGTCCTGACGATCCTGGCTCTTGCTGGATTTATAGGACGAGCGGAAGCTCCTAAGTCTCTTGGTGAGGCATATGTTAAAGGAAACCGTTAGAATAAATTAAGTCCGGTCCTTACACCGGGCTTAATTTTTTACATTTCGAAACATATACCTTAGCATAGGACGTAGCTTTTTATGGATGAATTATGTGGAGTGAGTCTATAATAGTAGAGAAACGACAAGGAGGATGGGAAATGAAAATTAAGGAAGAAGTATTGCTTGAAAAACAAGGATATCGATTACATATTCTACCTAGTAAAAAATATAAAACGATTTCAATAGTGGCTAAATTTAAAACACCACTAAGAAGAGAGGGCATTACAGAGAGGGCCCTGCTTCCTCATGTTCTGCAAAAAGCTACCAATAATCATCCGAATGTAAGAGAATTCCAATCATCGTTTGAAAATTTATATGGAACGGTACTATCCAGTGATGGCACGAAAAAAGGCGAGAATCATGTTATCAGTTTCCGTATGGAAGTAGTTAACGAAGCTTATCTCAATGATCAGGAGCCTATATTGGAAGAAGCTCTAAAACTATTCAATGAAGTTCTTTATGCTCCTAAAGTAGAAGGGGAAGGATTCGATTCGTCCATTGTAGAACGTGAAAAACAGACGCTAGAGCAGAAGATCACGTCTGTAAAAGACGATAAAATGAGTTATGCCAATATGCGTTTAATGGATCACATGTGTAAAGATGAACCTTATTCTTTACATGTCAGTGGTTATCAAGAGGATATCTCTTCGATCACTCCAGAAAGTCTTTACACTTATTACCGTTCGATGATTAAAAATGATCTGCTTGATGTTTATGTTATTGGAGACATCGATCAAACTGAAATTGAGAAAATGACAGATCAGTATTTCATCCGTGAGAACAGCAGCAATCAGGATAACGATCAGGTATCTACTTCCAAAGACGTACAAGAGGTAAATGAAGTCGTGGAACGTGAGGAAGTGAATCAGGGTAAACTTCATATTGGATACCGTACGTACACTAAATTCGGTGATTCTGATTATTATGCCCTGCAGATTTTTAACGGGTTATTCGGAGGATTTCCAAGCTCTAAATTATTTATGAATGTACGTGAAAAACATAGCCTGGCTTACTATGCAGCCTCTCGTTTTGAAAGTCATAAAGGATTGCTTCTTGTATTCAGTGGTGTTGATCCAAAAGACTATCAACAAGCGAAATCCATTATTCTAGAGCAGATGGATGCGATGCAAAACGGGGATTTCACCGAAGATCAGGTAGAAGAAACGAAGGAACAAGTGATTCATCAACTGCAAGAAACAATGGATAATGCCAATGGGATTATTGAAGTCCTGTACCACCAAATGCTGTCCGGAGCTGAAATGCCAGTTAATGATTTAATTGAACATATCCGAAAAGTGACGAAGCAGGATGTTGTGGCTATGGCTAATAAGATTAAACTAGATACCATTTACTTTTTAACCAGCCTTGAGGGAGGGGAATAACTGTGGAAGAACTAGTCTATGACCAGATCAATGAAACCGTCTACACAGAAACAATGGATAATGGATTGAAGGTGTTCCTGCTCGCGAAACCTGAGATGGCTAAAACATTCGGAATATTTACCACGAATTATGGATCTATTGACCAGACCTTTACACCTATTGGGCAAGATGAGAAAGTGACCGTTCCAGAAGGAATTGCACACTTCCTTGAACATAAGCTGTTTGAAAAAGAAGATCGTGATGTCTTTCAAGACTTCACGAAGCTAGGGGCCTCGGCCAATGCTTTTACTTCTTTTACAAAAACGGCTTATTTATTTACAGCCACCAGTCAAATAGAAAAAAATGTGGAGACTTTGCTTAATTTTGTACAGGACCCATATTTCTCAGAGGAATCAGTGGAAAAAGAAAAAGGCATCATTGCTCAGGAAATCCGGATGTATGATGATCAGCCGGACTGGCGCTCCTTTTTTGGAACCATTCAAAGCTTGTATCATCATCACCCTGTAAAAGTAGATATCGCGGGAACAGTGGATTCCATTCAAAACATCACGAAAGATGACCTTTATACTTGCTATGAAACGTTTTATCATCCTTCCAACATGGTCTTGTTCGTAGCTGGTAATATAGAACCAGAAGCGATGATGAAGCAAATTCGCGAAAATCAAGATAGTAAAGAATTTCCGGCTGCTCCGGAAATTAATCGATCCTATCCGGACGAGCCGGCGGAAGTCGCGAAAGCCAATAATTCGATTACTATGCCTGTTACTACTGCTAAAGCAATGGTAGGGGTGAAAGAAAAAGTTACTCATTTAACAGGGAAGGAATTACTTAGAGCCGAGCTGCTTTCCAGCATGATCCTTGATTACTACTTCTCTAAGAGTGGTGCGTTTTATGAAGAACTATACCGTAATGATTTAATTGATGACAGCTTTCAGTTTGAGACAGAACTGGATCGTCAATTTGGATTTACTATCCTTGGCGGAGATACACGGAAGCCTGAAGAAATGACTAAACGTGTAAAAGAAATGCTTCATGAACTAAAAGAAAATAGCATCTCTGATGAAGACTTCACCCGAATGAAGCGTAAGAAAATCGGCCAGTTCATGCGGGCTTTAAATTCTCTTGAGTTTATTGCTAACCAGTTCACTCATTACCACACGCTTGGTGTGGATCTGTTTGACGTGCTGCCGGTTATTGAATCACTTACTTCCAAAGATGCTGAGGAATATCTGCAGCACTGGATTAATGAAGAAGCTATTTCGGTCTTCCAGGTCAAACCTCAGGAAAATGAGTAAACGTTGTCTAATCATTGGAGCAAGCGGTGAAATTGGATGTAGTGTCACCAGGACTCTTGTAGAAAAAGGATATCGTGTCGGTCTGCAGTATTACTCGAATTTGTCTAGAATTGAAAAACTGGAAAACCAAATTCCAGCAAGCCAATGGCTCGGAGCTCACAAGGCTGATTTAACTACTACAGAAGGAATTCAAGCTTTTTTACAAATCATTTCTAAAGATTGGGAAGCTGTGGTATTTTGTGGAGGACATCTATGGAAAGGCCTTTTCCAGGACATGACTGACGCGGAAATGGATGAACTATATCATGTCCACCTTAAAGCTCCCTGGATGATTTCCCGGCACGTTCTTCCCTTTATGATCCATAATAAAGCAGGCAATATCGTAACCGTTTCCTCCATATTTGGCGAAGAAGGAGCAAGTATGGAAGTGGCCTACAGCTCTGTAAAAGGCGCACAAATAAGTTTTGTGAAAGCATTGTCTAAAGAAGTGGCTCCAAGCGGAATTCGAGTTAATGCAGTGACACCGGGGGTTATTGCATCAAAAATGAATAATATGCTCTCTTCTGAAGAATGGAATACTTTAGAAGGTGAAATACCTCTTGGGAGAGCTGGGCAGCCTAATGAAATAGCTGACGCCATCAGCTATTTATTGAGTGATCAATCGAGTTATGTTACAGGACATGTACTGCGGGTAAATGGCGGTTGGTAATAAAAATGTGTGCATAAAATGTTTGTTTCCTCTCATACTAAGTATGAAAAACTTAGAGGAGGTAACAACAATGTCTGTTCTTGAAAATTTTGACTCTTGGAAAGACTTTCTTGGCGATCGTTTGCATCAGGCGCAAGGACAAGGAATGGATCAACAAGCTGTATCAGAACTTGCTTACGAAATTGGGGGATATCTTGCCAATTCAGTAGATGCAGAAAATGATCAGGAAGCGGTTCTTCGTGATCTTTGGAACGTAGCTGACCAAAAGGAACAACACGCTATTGCTAATATGATGGTGAAACTCGTACGTAACGAAGGAACTCAAGCTTAAATAGCAAAAACCGCACATTTCATTGTGCGGTTTTTGCTATTTTTCAAAGATAATCCATTTCCTGACTTTCCTATTCAATAAAAATCCTTTATGATAGATAGTGAGTTCGAGTCCTTAAAGGACAATAAATGACATTTTCCAGAGGAGTTTTGTCATGGAGAAAAAAGAATGGTACTTAGAATATGAAATACAATATAATCGGCCAGGGCTGCTTGGAGATATCTCTTCTTTGCTCGGGATGATGGCGATTAACATTGTTACAATAAACGGGGTAGAAAACTCCCACAGGGGAATGCTGCTCTTATGCAAAGATGAAGAGCAGATTATTCGATTAAAATCAATTTTAGATACAATGGATACCATTAAAGTCACAAAATTACGCCGTCCTAAATTAAGAGACCGACTTGCCGTCAGGCATGGACGCTACATACATAGTGATGTGGATGACCGTAAAACCTTCCGATTCAATCGAGAAGATTTAGGGGTACTCGTTGATTTTATGGCTGAACTGTTCATGAAAGAAGGGCATAAACTTGTAGGAATTCGCGGTATGCCCCGGGTTGGTAAAACGGAGTCTGTAGTAGCGGCAAGTGTATGTGCTAATAAAAGGTGGCTTTTTGTCTCAAGTACTCTTTTAAAGCAGACGGTCAGAAGTCAGTTAATTGATGAAGAATACAGGGAAGATAACCTTTATATTATTGATGGCATTGTTTCTGCCAGACGTGCAAGTGAACAGCACTGGCAGCTTGTGAGGGAAATTATGAGGCTTCCAGCTACCAAAGTGATTGAACATCCAGACATTTTTGTGCAGGAAACAGAGTATAAACTCGATGATTTTGATTACATTATTGAATTAAGAAATAACGATGATGAAGTAATCACGTACGAAACGGTGGAAAAACCAGATATGTCGATGAGTGATGGGTTTTCCATGTTTGATTTTTAACTTAATGGATGGTGTTTTACATGGAGAAGGAGATTGGAGCTCGATTAAGGAATGCACGCGAGTCTAAAGGGATGTCACTTGAACAAGTGCAGGAAACAACTAAAATTAAAACACGCTATCTTCATGCCATTGAAGAGAATGATTTTAATGTTCTGCCGGGTAAGTTTTATACACGTGCTTTTATAAGAGAATACGCATCAGCGGTAGGTATTGATCCTGAACAGATGATGGAAGAACATAAAGATGAGATGCCTTCATTTGAGAAAGAGGGCGCAGCTCAGTATAAAAGCGTCCAGTCCTCTTCAAAAGAGCCTGCTGCGAAAAGAGGAAATATTAACAAATATTTACCGACCGTCATGACGTTTGTTCTTATAATTGGAATATTGTTTGTCGCTTATATTTTTATAATGGATGGTAATAATGACCTGGGAAGCGGAGCCGCTGAGCAGGAAGCTTCAAGTAACGATATCAGTGTTCCGGAACCGTCTGAGGCAGCTGACAGCGAAAGTACTCCGGTCAGCTCAGAATCATCAGGTGAAGAGTCGGCGGATGATGAGGAAGATACAAATAAAGAGCAATCTGGCGAAGAAGGAAGCTCTTCAAGCGAGAAGGAAAATCCGAGTGGGAATGACCAGGAAAGTGAATCCTTCGAAATTTCCCTGGCGGAAAAAGGAACGGGAAACTTTCCACAACATACGTATAACATCTCAACGGCTGAAGAGAAATCTTTAACTATTGAATTGAAAGGTACTGCCTATTTAGAAATACAAGGTGAAGAAACGGGTGAGAATTTAATCTCCCCTATTGAATACAGCCCGGCGGATTCTCCGGTTAAGGTTGATGTTTCAGATAAGAAACAAGTATTTATTAAAACAGGGAATGCTCTTGGCACCATTGTAAAAATCAACGGTGAACAAATAGACTTTCAAACCCAGCAGGCTACCCAAAAGCTTTTGCTTAACTTTAAGTGAAATTATTCGAAAAGGCTGTCCTGAAGGTGGATCATAGAGGAGATGATCATCTTCAATCATTAAAAGGGCAGTCTTTTATTTTAGTGGATTTTAGGAGTGTGACAAAATGAACTTACCGAACAAAATTACGATTTCGAGAATTCTACTTATCCCCATTTTTATCATTTTAATGAGTGTCCCGTTCGAGTGGGGGTCTATTCAAATGGGGGATCGGGAGTTACCCGTGGCTCACCTGGCTGGAGCCATACTATTTATTTTGGCTTCAACGACTGATTGGATTGATGGGTATATTGCAAGAAAATATAATCTAGTAACGAATCTTGGGAAATTCTTAGATCCGCTTGCTGATAAACTCTTAGTAAGTGCCGCCTTAATCGTACTAGTCGAGATCGGTCTTGCTCCAGCCTGGATTGTAATTGTTATTATTAGCCGAGAATTCGCGGTTACAGGGCTTAGGCTTGTTGCGGCAGGTGAAGGAAGTGTTTTAGCTGCAAGTCAAATGGGGAAATTGAAAACTTGGATACAAATTATTTCCATTTCTCTTTTGCTGCTTCACAACTGGCCTTTTGCTTACCTAAACCTGCCTCTAGGAATCATTACTCTTTACTTAGCACTAATTATCACTTTTTATTCTGGATATGAATACTTCCAGAAAAACTGGCATGTTATGAGGGATTCTAAATGAAGGCTGAAGTTATAGCAGTAGGTACAGAATTGTTACTCGGACAAATAGCTAATACGAATGGACAGTGGATTTCTAAAGAATTTGCAAGCCTCGGTATACCTGTTTATCAGCATAGTGTCGTCGGTGACAACATAAAAAGAGTGGAAGATGTTTTCGAGGCGGCTCACAGTCGATCGGACGTTATAGTGATCACAGGTGGTCTTGGTCCAACCGAGGATGACTTAACCAGAGAAGCTGCCCAGAAAATAATCGGGCAGAAACTCATAGAAGACCAACAGGCGATGGAGAAAATAGCTCTTTATTACGAAAAAAACAAACAAACGATGACAGCTAATAACCGAAAACAAGCGTTAGTCTTTGAAGAGAGTATTGTACTTCCTAACCAAGAAGGGATGGCGCCTGGTCAAATTGTAGAACATGACGGAAGAGCGTGGATATTTCTTCCGGGAGTTCCCTCTGAGATGAAATCCCTTATGAAAAGCGGAGTGCTGCCTTATCTGCAGCGGTCCTATAAACTACAGTCTGATATCGTTTCCGAAATGATGTACTTCATAGGTATCGGTGAATCAACCTTGGAAAATAAACTCTCTGCATTAATTTCACACCAGACGAACCCTACACTTGCTCCGCTGGCAAGTGAAGGGGAAGTGGGACTGCGGATTACTGCCACTGGAGAGACAGGCGACGAGGCAAGAGAGAAAATCGCCGTAATGAAAGAGACCATATTACAGATTGTGGGCTCCTATTATTATGGAAGTGACGATGTATCTATTGAGGCAACGGTGCGGGACTTACTTAAAAAAAACGGCTACCGTCTGGGGGCAGCTGAAAGCCTTACAGGAGGCAAATTTATCGAGAAGCTAATATCCCTGCCCGGCGCTTCTGCTGTGACTCAGGGCAGCCTTGTAGCCTACACGCCTTTAATGAAAGAGAAAGTGATTGAGGTACCTCCTTCTCTCATTAAGCAGTATGGAACGATCAGTAATGAATGTGCTGAAACTATGGCTATCAATGCTAAAAGGATTTTAGAGGCTGATGTTGCCATTAGTTTTACAGGGGTGGCTGGACCAGAACTCAGTGAAGGACATGAACCGGGCGCTGTGTTTATCGGACTGCAAATCGCAGATGAGCGTCCCTCTGTGTATTATTTTCAATTTGAAGGAAGCAGAGATAAAATTCGTTCCCGTGCTGTAAAAAAAGGATACGAATTAATTTTTCACCATATCAAAAATTTATAAATGACTAAGAAGACCCTATATAATAATTCTTTTTTCTTAGGAAGAAATAGCAATATTGATAAAAAAGCAACTCAAAAAAGGGAACATTTATTCGCTTTTCAGTTGGCAAACTATCAAAAACAAGTTATGATAGGGATAGAAATTTTGAAAGGCGGTATATTTATATGAGTGATCGTAAACAAGCATTAGATTCAGCTTTGCGTCAAATAGAGAAACAATTTGGTAAAGGTTCTATCATGAAAATGGGGGATGGAAGCGAACAGAAAGTAAACACAGTACCAAGCGGGTCGCTGGCACTGGATGTTGCACTGGGTGTAGGCGGCTATCCTCGAGGTAGAATTGTAGAAATATATGGACCGGAATCGTCCGGTAAAACCACAGTAGCGCTTCATGCTATTGCAGAAGCACAGAGAAAAGGCGGCACGGCAGCTTTCATCGATGCAGAGCATGCACTTGATCCAGTATACGCCCGCCGTTTAGGTGTAGATATCGAAGAACTTCTGTTATCTCAGCCTGATACAGGAGAGCAAGCATTGGAAATAGCGGAGGCGCTTGTTCGAAGCGGCGCAGTGGATATGGTCGTTATTGATTCCGTAGCCGCCCTGGTACCGAAAGCAGAAATTGAAGGGGAAATGGGGGACGCGCATGTAGGATTGCAGGCTCGTCTAATGTCTCAAGCTCTTCGTAAGCTATCAGGTGCAATCAGTAAGTCTAAAACAACTGCAATCTTTATTAATCAGATTCGTGAAAAAGTTGGGGTTATGTTTGGTAATCCTGAAACGACTCCGGGCGGCCGTGCTCTTAAGTTCTACTCCTCTGTTCGTTTAGAGGTGCGCAGAGCGGAAACCTTAAAACAAGGAAATGAAATGGTCGGTAATAAAACACGTCTTAAAGTCGTAAAAAATAAAGTTGCCCCTCCTTTCAAACAAGCAGAAGTCGACATCATGTACGGGGAAGGAATCTCCAGAGAAGGCGAATTACTTGATATCGGGACCGATCTTGATTTGATACAGAAAAGCGGTTCCTGGTACTCTTACGAAGGTGAACGATTAGGTCAGGGTAGAGAGAATGCTAAACAGTTCCTTAAGGAAAATAATCATGTATATGAAGAAGTTAAGCGCATTATTCGTGATCATTACCAAATGGAGCCTAAAGAAGAGGAAAAAGATGAAAAAAAATCAGACAGTCAGGAAACTCTTGACGTATAACCTGTCTGATTTCTGATCTGGCGTTGGTCGAACAACATCTGATTCCATAAACACTTACAAATAGAAGCAGTGGCTGTCATGCGCTGCTTCTGTCTTTTTATACATAAAGACTATACTCGATAGCGGAAACGACAAAATCAGAAGTATAAAGACTGACTGTTTGAAATATTTCAAATAATCTGTGGGCTGGATTTGACGTTTCCTTGACATTCCCTATTGGCAGGCATAAAATGAATGTGTATCATTTTCATCTTTATAACCTTATTTAAATTTAATCACACATTGAAAATGAAACGTTTGTACTACCGACAAACGGACCAAGTTCATAGCAAGAGGAGGTGAAAATATGGGTATAATATCCTCGCTCATCTTCATTTTGCTTGCCCTTATCGTCGGTTCTGTTGTTGGTTATCTTATTCGGAAATCGATTGCGGAGGCGAAAATTTCAAGTGCTGAAGAACTTGCAAAACAGATCGTAGAAGAAGGTCGTCGTAATGCAGATTCAGCTAAAAAAGAGGCTCTTCTTGAAGCTAAAGAAGAGAATCAGAAACTACGCCAGGATGCGGAAAGTGAAAACCGCGAACGCCGCATGGAACTGCAGAAAACTGAAAATCGTTTAACACAGAAAGAAGAGAATCTCGATCGTAAGAGTGATATGCTTGACCAGCGTGATCTTTCACTCGAAAAGAAAGAAGGAACTCTTGCCGAGAGACAACAACAAATTGAAGAAATGGAAAGCAAAGTGAATGCTATGCTTCAAGAGCAGCAAACCGAGCTTGAACGCATATCAGGCTTGACATCAGACCAGGCGAAACAGGTTATTTTAGAACGAGTTGAGCAAGAAGTATCACACGAATCAGCTCTTATGATTAAAGAAGCAGAAAACCGTGCTAAAGAAGAAGCTGATAAAAAAGCGAAAAGCATTCTTTCACTTGCCTTACAGCGATGTGCTGCCGATCACGTGGCAGAAACAACAGTGTCAGTAGTCAACTTGCCAAATGATGAGATGAAAGGACGTATTATCGGCCGTGAAGGTCGTAATATCCGTACTTTAGAAACATTAACAGGTATTGACTTGATTATTGATGATACACCGGAAGCTGTCATTCTGTCAGGTTTTGACCCAATCCGTCGTGAGACTGCCCGAATGGCTCTTGAAAAACTTGTGCAGGATGGTCGAATCCACCCGGCACGTATTGAAGAGATGGTGGACAAGTCACGCCGAGAGGTAGATGACTACATTCGTGAAGTAGGGGAAGAAACTACCTTTGAAGTTGGAGTGCATGGTTTACACCCTGACCTTGTTAAAATTCTTGGTCGCTTGAAGTATCGTACAAGTTACGGGCAGAATGTCCTTAAACACTCCACAGAGGTTGCTTACTTATCAGGTTTACTTGCTGCAGAGTTAGGTGAAGATGAAATGCTTGCCCGCCGGGCAGGTTTACTTCACGACATAGGTAAAGCGATTGACCATGAAGTCGAAGGAAGTCACGTAGAGATTGGAAAAGAACTGGCTACCAAGTATAAAGAAAATGAAACGGTAATTAATGCGATTGCTTCACACCACGGTGATGAAGAGCCTACCTCAATCATTTCTGTACTAGTAGCAGCTGCGGATGCCTTATCAGCAGCTCGTCCAGGTGCTAGAAGTGAGACACTTGAGAATTATATTAAGCGTCTTGAAAAACTCGAAGAAATCTCTGAGTCCTACGAAGGGGTCGAAAAATCATTTGCCATTCAAGCTGGTCGTGAAGTACGTATAATGGTTCGTCCTGATGAAATTGATGATCTTGAAGCTACTAGATTAGCCCGAGATATTCGCAACCGAATCGAGGGAGAACTCGATTATCCAGGTCATATTAAAGTAACAGTTATTCGTGAAACACGTTCGGTGGAGTATGCGAAATAAAAGATATGAAGCGGCCCGCGCGGCCGCTTCATTTATGTTTTCAATAAAATATTAATAGAAATAGAGAGGGTTTAATGATGAAGATATTATTTATAGGAGACGTTGTAGGGTCACCAGGCCGAGATATGGTGGATGAGTATCTGCCAAAATTGAAACAGAAATACCAGCCGACTGTAACGGTAATTAATGGAGAGAATGCTGCCTCAGGTAAAGGAATTACAGAAAAAATTTATCGTCGTTTTCTGGAGAAAGGAGCTCAGGCTGTAACTTTAGGAAACCATGCTTGGGATAAAAAAGAGATTTTTGACTTTATAGACGATGCACAGTATCTCGTTCGACCGGCTAATTTTCCAGAAGGGACTCCTGGGAAAGGTTTAACTTTTGTTAAAACCCCTAAAACTGAGGTAGCCGTCATTAATTTACAAGGGCGTACTTTCCTGTCTCCAAATGATGATCCTTTTAGAAAAGTAGATGAATTAATAGAAGAGGCGAAAAAGCGAACGTCCATTATTTTTCTGGACTTTCATGCTGAAGCTACCAGTGAAAAGCAAGCGATGGGCTGGTATGTGGATGGAAGGGTAAGTGTAAATGTTGGCACCCATACTCATATTCAAACCGCAGATGAAAGAATCCTTCCTGGCGGTACGGCATATATATCGGATGTGGGAATGACGGGTCCTTACGATGGAATTCTTGGTATGGATCGGGAGGCTGTACTTAAACGCTTTCTTACAAATTTACCTGTACGTTTCGAAGTTCCAAAAAAGGGAAGATCACAATTAAGTGGATTTTTGGTAGATGTGGACGAACGGACAGGAAAAGCTAAAAAGGTAAATCGAATTCAGATCAATGATGATCATCCTTTCTTCGAATGATTATTTGAATTTTGTGACAAATTGATTCATAATGAAAAGGTAATATTCTACATCTCCAAGAATATAGTAGTTATGGAACAACTATAGTGATTGAAGGAGGAGCTAGTAATGGACGTATTAAAAGTATCAGCTAAATCCGTACCTAATTCAGTAGCAGGAGCTTTAGCCAACGTTGTGAGAGAGCGCGGCACTGCAGAGATTCAGGCCATTGGTGCAGGCGCATTGAACCAGGCGGTTAAAGCGGTGGCAATTGCTAGAGGGTTTGTAGCCCCTAGTGGATTAGACTTGATTTGCATTCCAGCCTTTACTGATATTATGATCGACGAGGAAGAACGTACGGCGATCAAATTGATTGTCGAGCCTCGATAGCATTAATATAAAGCTTACCTTCATACAAGCCGAAGTCGTACTCTCTGGAGTACGGCTTTTTTTGTGTGCATATGTATTTTTAGAGTGGACAGCCGAGGTTGATAATAAAACTAATCATGTTAAAATTGTTATGTACATAGCTTTTATAACTTGTATTAATGATTAGGGGTGTTCACTGTGAATGGAACAATGAAAGCAATTGTTAAACACCATCGCGGTAAAGGAGCAGAGCTTAAGGAAGTAGCGATTCCTTCGATTCGTGATGATGAAGTATTAATACGTGTCCAGGCAACTTCCATATGTGGAACAGATGTTCATATATATAATTGGGATGAGTGGTCCGAGAGCCGGGTGCAGCCACCTTATGTTTTCGGCCATGAATTTGCAGGTGAGATTGTTGAAGTTGGAGAAAAAGTAAATAACTTCACAGCAGGTGATTATGTAAGTGCAGAGACACATTTAGTATGCGGTCACTGTCCTCAGTGCCTGACGGGTAAATCCCATATATGTGAAAATACTAAGATTATTGGAGTAGATACCCAAGGCTGCTTTGCAGAGTACGTAGCATTGCCAGCAAGTAACCTATGGCGCAACCCAAGCGACCTCCCGACAGATATAGCCTCCATACAGGAGCCGATGGGCAATGCTGTACACACCGTCCTCAATGGTGATGTGGCAGGTAAATCCGTGGCTATTATTGGGTGCGGGCCTATTGGTTTAATGGCTGTGGGTGTAGCTAAAGCAGCGGGAGCGTCCCAGGTCCTGGCTTTTGATCTCAATACTTATCGTCTGGAACTAGCTGAAAAAATGGGAGCTACTACTACGATTAACTCAAGGGAAGAAGATCCTGTAGTTAGAGCTAAAGATTTAACCGATAGACATGGAGTAGATGTGGTTTGTGAAATGAGCGGCCATCCTGTAGCTATGGATCAGGGTTTTAAGATGATCACAAACGGAGGACGTGTGTCTATATTAAGTCTGCCCACGAAAAGAGTGAGCCTTGATGTAACGAATGATATTGTTTTTAAAGGAATAGAAGTTCAAGGGATCACAGGCCGTAAGATGTATGAAACGTGGCAGCAAGTTTCCCGGCTGCTTCAATCAGGGCAGGTTGATGTTAAACCAATGATTACTCATCACTTAAAACTGGATGAGTTTGAAAAAGGATTTGAATTAATGAATCAAGGCGAGTGCGGGAAAGTTGTACTGCATCCATAATTATTAAGGAGGAGATATCATGAAGGGTTTTGAATATTTACAAGAACAATTAGATGAAATGAAGGATGAAGGAACATTCAGAAGTTTGATCCCGTTGGAATCAGCCCAAGGATCAAGAGTGACGATTAAAGGAAAAGAAGTCATTCAGCTTTCCTCCAATAATTATTTAGGATTAACATCTCACCCAAAGATGAAGAAAGCTGCGGAAAAAGCTAACGAAGAATTTGGTGTTGGAACTGGTTCCGTTCGTACCATTGCGGGAACATTGCAAATGCATGAAGATTTTGAAAAGAAACTTGCAAAATTCAAGCACACGGAAGCAGCTCTTGTGTTTCAATCCGGATTCACTACCAATCAAGGTGTACTTTCTTCCATTTTAGGAAAAGAAGATGTAGTTATTTCTGATGAACTGAATCACGCCTCTATTATCGATGGCATTCGCTTAACGAAGGCGGATCGAAAAATTTATAAGCATGTGGACATGAAGTCTTTAGAAAAAGCACTGCAGGCAAGTTCGGAGTATCGTACGCGCTTAGTCGTGACGGACGGGGTGTTTTCCATGGATGGTAATATTGCACCGCTCCCGGAGATTGTCGAACTTGCAGAAAAGCATAACGCCCTCATTATGGTTGATGATGCCCATGCCAGCGGTGTCCTGGGAGATAATGGACGCGGAACAGTAAATCATTTTAATCTTGATGGTCGTGTGCATATTCAAGTGGGGACCTTAAGTAAAGCAATTGGTGTACTCGGCGGATATGTGGCTAGTACGCAAACACTCAGGGAATACTTAATTCATAAAGGACGTCCATTTTTGTTCAGCACCTCTCATCCGCCTGCAGTTACAGCGGCTAACGATGCAGCTATCGATGTACTTCTGGATGAACCGGAGTTAATTGAAAAGCTTTGGGATAATACGAAATATTTTAAAGACGGCCTCTCTTCTCTCGGGTTTGATACAGGCATCAGCGAGACCCCAGTCACGCCTGTTATGATTGGAGACGATGCCCTAACCCATAAGTTTTCAGATGAGTTATTTGAGCACGGAGTATTTGCTCAAGGAATTGTCTTCCCGACTGTACAACGCGGTAAGGGAAGAGTTCGAACCATCGTAACAGCTGAACATTCAAAGGAAGAGCTTAAAGAAGCCTTGGATGCATTTGAAGCCGTTGGTAAAAAATTAGGGATTATATAATTTCTTCGTAAGCCGCTATGATCATCAGTCATGGTGGCTTTTTTTCGTAAAAACTGATACTATTTTGGAGAATGAAGAGAAATTCTCTATTCTACTTAAAATTCAGAGAAAAACTTGATATAATAAGACAGTTAGAAGGCTCGGCTTGAAAGGAGATCGCAATGAACGAACAACAGCGAAAAGATATGTCGCAAATTCGTCAGGTTAATCCCGAAGAAGCGACATCAGATAAAAATAACTTGAATCGTCTGAAAGAGAAATCTAGTGAAGATTTCATGAAATATTTTGAAACTACTTACCAGCCTCCGAATATGAGGGATGCGCAGCGCAGGAAGAAGAAAGAAACAGATGTTCATTATGATTTTACAATACCTGAAGATATGGATCAGTCTGGTAAAGGGAAAAAATATATGATCCGTACATACGGGTGTCAAATGAACGAACATGACACAGAGGTTATGGCCGGAATATTTGAAGAAATGGGATATGAGTCCACCTCGGATACGAAAGAGGCGGATATCATCCTTCTTAATACTTGTGCGATAAGAGAGAATGCCGAGAACAAGGTTTTTGGTGAAATTGGTCACTTAAAACCATTAAAAATGGAAAACCCTAATTTAATCATTGGTGTTTGCGGATGCATGTCTCAGGAGGAATCTGTTGTGAATCGCATCTTGAAGAAGCATCCATTTATCGATTTGATTTTTGGGACACATAACATTCACCGGCTGCCACAACTTGTAAAAGAAGCTATGTTCGGAAAAGAAATGGTTATTGATGTTTGGTCCAAAGAGGGAGACATCATCGAAAACCTTCCGCGTTCCCGTAAAGGCAAGATTAAAGCATGGGTTAATATCATGTACGGTTGTGATAAGTTCTGCACGTATTGCATTGTTCCATATACACGAGGCAAAGAACGCAGCCGATTACCAGCTGATATAATTCAGGAAGTAAGGCACCTGGCTGCCCAGGGATATAAAGAAGTTACTTTACTTGGTCAAAACGTGAACGCTTACGGTAAAGACCTTGACTTAGAATATGGCCTTGGTGACTTGATGGATGAGCTTCGCAGCATAGATATCCCGCGCGTGAGGTTTACAACCTCTCACCCACGTGACTTCGATGACCGGCTCATTGAGGTGCTTTCTAAGGGAGGTAATATGCTCGACCATATTCACCTGCCTGTCCAATCAGGTAATACGGATGTCCTTAAGATCATGGGGCGCAAATATTCGAGAGAAGAATATCTGGAGCTTGTTAAGAGAATTCGAAAATCTATGCCGGACGCTACTCTCACTACCGATATTATCGTTGGTTTCCCGAATGAAACAGAAGAGCAGTTCCAGGATACTCTTTCACTTGTAGAAGAAGTCGGATTTGAAGCGGCTTATACATTTATCTATTCTCCAAGGGAAAACACACCAGCAGCTAAAATGAAGGATAACGTTTCTATGGAAGAGAAAAAAGATCGTCTACAACGTCTGAATAAGTTGGTTAATGAACAGTCAGCAGAGGCGATGAAGCAATATGAAGGCGAGATTGTTCATGTTCTTGTAGAAGGCGAAAGTAAGAATAATGAGGAAGTGCTGGCTGGATACACGAAGCGTAACAAGCTAGTCAATTTTCGTGCTCCTAGATCATCCATCGGTCAAATTGTACCGGTGAAAATAACTAAAGCGAAAACCTGGTCTCTTGATGGAGAAATGGTGGAAGCAAGTGTAGAGGTGAAATAAATGGCAGAGTATACTAGAAAGCAAGTAGTAGATGAAGCTCACAAACTAGCTAATATGATGGCTAATATAGAAGAAATCGATCGCTTTAAGCAGTTGGAAGCAAAGTTGAATGAGAACCAGAAAGTTCAATCTCATATAAAAAAGATTAAAGCTTTACAAAAACAAGCTGTAAACTTTCAAGCTTATGGAAAGTCAGAAGCATTAGAGCGTGTAGAAAAAGAAATTGATCGTCTGCAGAATGAGTTGGATGAAATTCCTGTAGTAGCTGAATTTAAAGAGAGCCAAACAGTCATTAATGATATCCTGCAGATGGTTTCAAGCACAATTTCGCGTGAAGTCACAAATGAAGTAATCCGCTCAACAGGTGGAGACTTACTCAAGGGCGAAACGGGATCAAAAACTAAAGGCAGCAGCTGCAGTTAATTCCTTAAATCGATGTCGCAAAAAAATATTTTTTTCGCTCAAATACCTGTCCGCCATAGGGTTTATCCCTTTGGCGGATTTTTTTCGTGCAGTTTTTATGGGCTCTTGCATAGAATGAATTAAACACGTCCTTAGGTCTTTATCATGTTAGTAACCATTCGCCCAACCCCTGCATAGGATGGGTGGTAGAATAAGGAGGAGTGAAACCCTATGTCTTTTTTTGAGCGTGATTACAGGGAGATCATTACAAAAGCTGTAATTGGAAAAGGTAAAAAGTTTACAGAATCCACGCACACGATCAGCCCCTCGCACCGCCCGACAAGTATCCTGGGTTGTTGGGTCATTAACCACATTTACAATGCAAAGAAAAAAGGGGAGCATGTGGAGGTCTCAGGAAGCTACGATGTGAATGTTTGGTATTCGTATAACGATAATACGAAAACTGAGGTAGTCACAGAACGAGTGAACTATTGTGATCTTGTCAAACTCTCTATTAAAGATGACAACTGTATTCATGACGACGTGGAAGTAATAGCTAAAGTTGTTCAGCAGCCTAATTGTCTAGAAGCGAATATAACCGCCAATGGTCAAAAGATCGTGGTAGAAGTGGAAAGAGAATTTACCGTGGATGTTATCGGGGAAACCAAACTTTGCGTAAAAGTCGATCCTCATGGTTGTGATAAGGATGACGATTATGAATATGAGCTATCATCTGATGATTTTTCAACTATTGAAACTGATTTTCTTCCTTCTTCCAGCAGTGACGACGATAAGCATGATTAGATACAGATTCCTTGCTGACTTCAGCGAGGATTTTCTTTTTTTTAATCCAATTAAAGTTTAGATGGATGCATTAAGGCTCTTTTAGGAATTTTCTAAAAGTAGGCGCTAGAGCTTTTTTAAAATGGGTATGGTAACATTTCCCTTTTTTTAGTTGAGTATGCTTTCGTTCAAGAGAGTTAAGGTTGTGTGCTATAATTGGAATAGTATGAACACAGAACGTTTTGGAGGATTGACTTTATGGCACAATATACACCTATGATGCAGCAATATTTAAAGATTAAAGCAGAAAATAAAGATGCTTTTCTTTTCTTTCGTCTTGGAGATTTTTATGAAATGTTTTTCAACGATGCGCTCCGTGCTTCTAAAGAGCTCGAAATTACATTAACAAGCCGTGACGGTGGAGCTGAAGATCGGATACCTATGTGCGGTGTGCCTTATCATTCAGCTGAAAATTACATAAAGCAACTAGTTGAAAAAGGATTTAAAGTAGCGATCTGCGAACAAGTTGAAGATCCAAAAGCTGCCAAGGGAGTGGTGAGGCGTGAAGTAGTTCAGCTCATTACTCCTGGGACAGTCATGGAAGGCAGTATGCTTGAGGAAAAGGAAAACAACTATCTTGCTTCCCTCAGTGAGTTTAATGATGGTACGTACACGGTGAGCTACAACGACCTGACCACAGGAGAAAACAATGTGGCATTAATCACTGGAGGGTTTGATGCAGCAATCAGTGAATTGTACAGCCGTCCTGTTAAAGAAATTGTTTTAGCAAGTGACTTCAATCACGAACAGCAGGAAATTCTTGAAGATCGACTGGGCTACACTATTTCTCATCAGGATGAGACGTCCATTCAAGAAGAGTTTCAAGAGTTAGTAAAAGAGGTACGACAGGAGAAGCTTCTTATTGGGTTCGGCCGTCTGCTACAATATATTCAATTGACGCAAAAACGCTCCCTTGATCATTTGCAGCCTGTTCGAGTGGTTGAATTAAACCAGTATATGACCCTTGATATGTATTCAAAAAGAAATCTGGAGTTAGTCGAAACTCTCCGGAAGCAAGGAAAGTCTGGCAGCTTATTGTCGGTTGTAGATAAGACAATTACAGCTATGGGCGCAAGGATGTTAAAGAAATGGATGGAACGTCCTCTTCTTACGAAGCAAGCGATAGAAGCTCGGCATGATCAGGTAGAAGGGTTATTGGATCAGTTTTTTGAGCGGGAAACTCTTAGAGAGCAATTAACTTCTGTGTATGACCTCGAACGGCTCGCCGGTCGTGTAGCCTATGGCAATGTGAATGCCAGAGATCTAATTCAAGTGCGAAATTCGTTAAGAAAAATACCTGATATTCTGGAAACGCTGGGGTCCTTCAATCATTCTTCAATGAAGAGCCTCTACGAAAAAATAGATCCGCTTCATGAACTTAAAGAATTATTAGAAGGTAGTATAGCAGAGGACCCGCCGATTACGATTAAAGAAGGTGGATTAATTCAAGATGGTTTCCACCAGCAGCTGGATGAATACCGTGATGCTTCAAGAAATGGGAAGCAATGGATTGCTCAACTGGAAAAGAAAGAAAGAGAAGCCACTGGAATCCGGTCTCTTAAAATCGGCTATAATCGTGTGTTCGGATATTATATTGAAGTAACGAAAGCGAATTTGCGTCACCTGCCTGAAGGAATGTACGAACGGAAGCAGACATTGACGAATGCTGAACGATTTATTACACCTGAGTTAAAAGAAAAAGAAACCATGATCCTTGAAGCTCAGGAGAAAAGTGTAGATTTAGAATATGAACTTTTTCTTGAAGTAAGGGAAAAAGTAAAAACGTATGTTCAGGAGCTTCAGCGATTAGCTGAACAAATCAGTCGTATTGATGTACTTCAGGGGTTTGCTCAAATTGCTGAGACAAATGGATACGTGCGACCTTTTTATGGACAAGCGAGATTAGTGGATATCAAGCAGGGACGTCATCCTGTGGTAGAAAACGTACTTAAAGATGAAACCTTCGTTCCTAATGATATTTATATGAATGAAGAAACCGATGTGCTTCTTATTACGGGGCCGAATATGTCTGGTAAAAGTACGTACATGAGGCAGCTTGCATTGATCGCAATTCTTGGCCAAATGGGTAGTTTTATACCATGTGAATCTGCTACTCTTCCAATATTTGATCAAATTTTTACAAGAATAGGAGCGGCTGATGATCTTGTTTCCGGTCAAAGTACTTTTATGGTTGAAATGCTAGAAGCGAATCATGCTCTTAGTAACGCGACCGAACACAGTATGATTCTGCTTGATGAAATAGGCCGTGGTACAAGCACCTACGACGGTATGGCACTTGCTCAATCGATTGTGGAGCATATCCACGAGCATATTCGTGCGAAAACATTGTTTTCCACTCACTATCATGAATTAACTTCACTGGAAGACCAGCTTGAGCGATTGAAAAATGTCCACGTACGTGCGGAAGAATACGAAGGAAATGTGGTGTTTCTCCATCAGATTAAAGATGGACCGGCAGATGAAAGTTACGGTATTCACGTAGCGAAACTTGCTGATCTCCCCTCCTCTTTAATTAATCGCGCCACCGCTCTTCTTACCCAATTTGAAAGTTCCAGTTCAGCTGCTGAAGAGTCGAGCGCTTCCTTAGAAGAAGAGCAGCTTACTATGTTTGTAGAAGAGCAGAAGCCCCATGCGAAAAAAGGAACGAAATCAAAGTCAAATGTAGAATCCTATCTTAAAGGACTGGATTTAATGGAAATGACACCGATGGATGCTATGAATGAGTTATATCAATTACAAAAACGGATTAAATCGTAAAGGAGGAACAGAGATGGCGCATGTTCAACTTATGCCTGACCATTTATCCAATAAAATAGCTGCTGGAGAAGTTGTGGAGCGGCCAGCCTCTGTTGTCAAAGAACTCGCTGAAAACAGTATTGATGCAGGAGCTTCATGGGTTACGATTGAACTAATGGAAGCTGGTTTACAAAAGATACGCATTACAGATAATGGGGCAGGGATGGAAGAGGAAGACTGTGAAAGAGCTTTTTACCGTCATGCCACGAGTAAAATCAGTAGTGAAAATGATCTATTCCACGTACGGACATTAGGCTTTCGTGGTGAAGCCCTGGCTAGTATTGCAGCTGTAAGCCGCCTGAGGGTGCAAACATCTACAGGAGATCAAGCGGGTACAAAACTCGATTTGGAGGGCGGAAAACTAATGAACAAGAGCAAGAGTGATGCCAGGCAGGGGACGGACATCACTGTTGAAGAATTGTTTTTTAATACTCCGGCCCGTTTAAAATATATGAAGACGATCCACACAGAGCTTGGCCATATTACGGATGTGCTAAACCGAATGGCACTCGCTCATCCAGAAATTAAATTTAAATGCACTCATAATGATAAAGAAATATTTCAGACCAACGGCAGGGGAGACCTGCTACAGGTAATTGCAAAGATTTATGGTGTGAATGTAGCTAGGAAAATGATTCCTATTCAAGCAGATACTCTGGACTTTAAAGTAACGGGATATATTGCAAAGCCCGAAGTGTACCGTGCTTCCCGTAGTTATATGTCGACCATTATTAATGGACGTTTTATTCGAAGCATTCCTTTGAACAAAGCAGTACTACAGGGGTATCACACATTACTCCCGATTGGGAAAAGTCCAATTGTGGTGCTTAATATCGAAATGGATCCAATACTTGTAGATGTGAATGTGCATCCAGCTAAATTAGAAGTCCGATTCAGTAAGGAAAAGGAATTGTTTGAAGCCTTGCAGGAATCCATTACAAAAGCTTTTCGTGAGCAAAGACTGATTCCTGAGGTGCAGCATGCCAACCCTAAACCGGAAAAGAAAGAGAAATCCACTCAGGGAGCTTTTGATTTTTATACGGAGCAGAAAAGTGCAGCGCAAAATGCTGGAAGACGTTCAATGGATTCGATTACAGATGAGGATTCAAATAGTGAGGATGCCGAGGAGGCCGCTTCCTTTTCAGCCCGGCAGGATACTCTAGTTAAAGAAGAGGTGCCTGTTTTTGAAGCTGAGGAAAGCTCTGTCAATGAAGAACAGGATCGCGAGGACATTTCATTAACAGAAGAGAAGGCCCCGAGCCGCGTACCGGCAATGCATCCTGTTGGCCAGGTGCACGGCACATATATCATTGCTCAAAATGAAGATGGGATGTACATCGTGGATCAGCACGCCGCACAAGAGAGAATTAAATATGAATTTTTCAGAGATAAATTAGCAGAAGTAGATCATGAGGTTCAAGAATTACTAGTGCCGCTCACTTTTGATTTTAGTAAACAGGAATCATTAAAAATTGAGGAATATAAAGAAGAGCTTGAAAAAGTTGGTCTATTCTTTGAGACATTCGGAGAGCAGAGTTATATTATCCGTAGTCATCCTCAGTGGTTTCCGAAAGGTTTCGAAGAAGAAGTTATTCATGAAATAATTGATCAGTTAATGAATGAAGATCGCATTAATGTTCTTAAATTGAGGGAAGAGGCAGCTATTCTTATGTCCTGCAAACGATCCATTAAAGCGAATCATTATTTAGATCACACAGGAATGTCACGACTATTAGAAGATTTAAGAACGTCGACCGATCCATTTACATGTCCGCACGGACGACCAATTATTGTTCACTTTTCAGAGTATGAAATGGAGAAAATGTTTAAAAGGGTTATGTGAGGTACATTAGAAAGGCCAACACCTATGCAAAGGGTGTTGGCCTTTCTTTATTAAGATCCAGTCCATTTCTTTAACCCGTTTAATTGTTTTCTTAGCTTATTTAAAGCTTCAGAATTTTCCAGGTGAATTTTTGTCTGGCATACCGGGCAAGTGATCGTATGGTCATTTTCAAAGACAGCACTCGTTCCAATCTCTATATCTTTATTACAATGAGGGCACTGCAAACTAATTTTTTGCGCCTTAAATTTTTCTTTAGCATCCATAAAGAATATCTCCTCCTTAATACTAAAATTCGACAGAAGATAATCATTTCCTGTTTATGGATATAGATTCGAGGAAATTAAAAAGCCAACATTAATTGACATAATCTATTTATGATCAATTAATGTTGGCTTTTTCTCCGCTCTACAGGGGAGGGGACTTACGATATATTTTTTTGCTGTAATAAAAATCGGAAGTAATTATCAATTTGTTTTATGTCATCAGGCTGGATGCCGAACCAGGCTTTTTTATCAAAGAAAACCGGTTTGTCATACCCTTTCGTTTCAAGGAGCTGTTTGATCTCTCTAATTTCATCTTCTTTTTCATCGCTCATACCCAGTAAGTAATCGGCAGTGGTTTGGAGCGCGTGAGCAATTTTAGTTAAATCACTCAAATCAGGGGAAGTGTAATTCCTTTCCCAGTTTGACACGACCTGCGGAGAGACACCGACCTTTTCAGCCAAGTTCGATTGGGTTAACCTTCGATTTTTTCTTAGTGAACGAATTCTTTCATGAACCACTGTGGACGCCTCCTTTTTTATACTATAACACAAACTAACGAATCTCGATAGTACAACTAACGAATATTTTGATTTATACTAACGGATTTCGTTAGTAGTGGTAACGGATTCCGTTAGTATATGCTCTGAGGTATGATTCCTATGCGTTTCATGTATAATGGGTACCAGTGATGGAGGTGTGAAAAATGAAGCCATTAGTCATTTCTGTAGTTGGTCCTACGGCTGTTGGTAAATCAAAACTTGGGGTTGAAATTGCGAAACGTTTTGGAGGAGAAGTCATCAGCGGAGATTCAATGCAGATTTATAAATCGATGGATATTGGAACGGCTAAGGTTACGGAACAGGAAATGCAAGGTATTCCTCATCACCTGGTTGATATTAAAGAACCGGACGAAAGTTTTTCTGTAGCTGAATTTCAGAATAAAGTTCAAAGTCTTATACGGACGATCAGTTCTCGGGGGAATGTACCCGTGATTGTTGGCGGGACCGGATTATACATACAGGCTACGCTTTACAATTTTAATTTTTCTGAGGAAAAAAGGGATGAGCAGGTGATTAAGCGCCTGGAAAAAGAAGCTTCCGAGTATGGTATGGAAGCTCTGTACCAACGTTTGCGATCGGTTGATCCTGAGCAGGCAGAAAAAGTCCACCCAAACAATGAGCGGCGTGTATTGAGAGCGCTGGAAGTTTATGAAACTACAGGCAAAGTGATGAGTGATTATCAGAAACAGCAGAGCAATGAATCACCTTTCCGCCCTTTAATTTTAGGTCTTGAGATGGAAAGAGAAGAGTTGTATAACCGGATTAATCGAAGGGTCGATCAAATGGTAGAAGAGGGTTTAATCGCTGAGGTAAAACGTTTATACGATAAAGGGTATGAACATACGCAGGCGATGAAGGCCATTGGTTACAAAGAGTTTCTTCCATACTTTAATGGAGAATACAGTTTGGATCGTGCCGTAGAGCTGCTGAAAAGGAATTCCAGACGCTATGCTAAGAGGCAGTACACTTATTTTCGTAATAAAATGAATGTTCGTTGGTATTCGATTTCAGAGCGGGGATATGAGGAGAAAATTGAAACAATTTTAAATGATTTAGCAGGAATGATGAAGTGAAAAATAGAATGGTACTAGTACAGATAGAATAGAGGAGGAAAATCCATGGCTCAATCCGTAAATATCCAAGATAACTACTTAAACCAACTGAGAAAAGATCGTATGCAAGTGACTGTCTTTCTGCTTAACGGTTTCCAGCTTCGGGGGACTGTTAAGGCATTTGATAATTTCACTGTCCTTCTCGAGACCGATGGGAAGCAGCAATTAATTTTCAAACATGCAATTTCGACGTTTTCTCCGATGAAAAACGTTTCATTGGAGAAAGAATAGAATTTTAAAAGAACGGACGCTTATACAGCGTCCGTTTTTATTTTGATCGTTTTCTGGCAACTGTTATATAGGCTTCTGTCACAGGTTTGGTTTTAAATGCGTATGATGAATGGAAACGAGGAGGGATCCATGTGCACTCGCAAGCAAAAACAGCTAAGCCAGGAACAATTAACATTGTTCTTAATGATACGAAGTCTAAAGCTGTGCCCATCCAGCATGTTCGCCCTAAAGAGCAGCCTTTAACACCTTTTCGTAGAATTGATGATTTCTTTTCATCGATCGTGGGTCTTGGGGATTTGAAAGTTCGTATTAAGGAAATTTATGCTCAGGTATTAATTGCTCATAAAAGGAAAGAACTAGGTTTGAAATCTGATCAACAGGTACTTCATATGGTTTATAAAGGAAACCCGGGTACAGGAAAAACAACGATCGCCAGAATGGTAGCCCAGCTTTTTTATGAAATCGAAGTGCTAGAGAAGGGGCATTTTATAGAAGTGGACCGCAGTGATCTTGTTGGAGAATATATAGGCCATACAGCAAAAAAAACAAAAGACTTAATTCATAAGGCGCTCGGTGGCGTCCTCTTTATTGATGAAGCTTATTCTCTGGCAAGAGGCGGGGAAAAGGACTTTGGGAAGGAAGCTATTGATACGATTGTGAAATGCATGGAGGATCATCATAATCAATTCATTATCATTCTAGCGGGATACCCGGATGAAATGGATGATTTTTTACAAATTAACCCCGGCTTAGCCTCCCGATTTCCCATCCAGTTATCTTTTTCGAATTATTCCGCCTCCGAGTTAGCAGCTATTGCTAACGGCATGCTACGTGATCGCGATTACTGTTTGACAGCTGACGCAGAAAGGAAATTATATCAGCATTTATCCTATGTTTGTTCCTGTAGAGATGGAAATTTTTCCAACGCTCGTTATGTACGCAATGTAATAGAAGAAGCCATTCGCAAACACGCCTGGCGGGTAATTAGCAGCCCAAATCAAAAGAAAGCAGCCTTAATGACTTTAGAAGAGGAAGATTTTTCGGAAACGAATTCGTTTCCGTCTCCATAATGGTACCGTTATCTATCTACGGTACTTTTTGGTATGATGGGAATGGAATCATTCAGGTATATAGAAAAGAAGGTGGAATTATGCAAGGTAAAGAGCGAGTGATCCTAGTAGCCAGAAAAGATCCTAACGAGGAAGAAAAGCGGTTTAACTCTTCACTTGAGGAACTCCAATCGTTAACGGAAACTGCGGATGGAGATGTATGCAGAGTTATAACACAAAAAAGGGACCGGGTACACCCGGCTACATATTTAGGTGAAGGGAAGTTAGAAGAGATAAAAGCTGCGGCTTTGGAAACAGATGCTGAGCTAATTATCTTTAATGACGAACTTACTCCTGGCCAGCTTAGGAATATTTCGGATAAGGTTGAACGACGTGTGCTGGACAGAAGTCAGCTTATTTTAGATATATTCGCCAGCCGCGCACGCACTAAGGAAGGTAAACTTCAAGTAGAATTAGCCCAGCTGCAGTACTTATTGCCTCGTCTGGCAGGACAGGGGACAGAGCTCTCCCGATTGGGCGGAGGAATAGGAACGCGTGGTCCAGGAGAGACAAAACTCGAAACCGATCGCCGTCACATAAGACGCAGAATCGATGATATTAAGAAGCGTTTGAACGCTGTAGTCAAGCAGAGGGAACAGTATCGCCAGCGTCGTAAAGAAAACCAGGCTTTTCAAATTGCGATTGTAGGTTATACGAACGCAGGGAAATCCACATTTTTTAATCGTGTGACGGAAAGTGATTCATATGAAGAAAATCTGTTGTTTGCTACTCTTGATCCTTTGACGAGACAGATGAGTCTTCCATCAGGATTTCAAGCCCTTATTTCCGATACTGTAGGTTTTATTCAAGACCTTCCGACTACCCTGATAGCTGCTTTCAGGTCCACACTTGAAGAAGTGACAGAAGCTGATTTTATTCTGCATATGGTGGATGCTTCTCACCCTGACCACCTACAGCAAGAAAAAACAGTTCTGCGGCTGCTTGATGAATTAGGGGCGGGGCAGTTGCCAATGCTTACGGTTTATAACAAAAAGGATTTACTTCGTGAGGATTTCATCCCCGAAACTCATCCATCCTTAACTGTTAGTGTACACGACCGGATCGATTTGAAGCGGATCTTAGATAAGATAGAAGTAGTGTTAAAGGAAGAGTGGCATGAATACGATGTGTTTATTCCTGCATCAGAAGGTAAACGCCTTCAGCAATTCAAAAAGTTCAGCATGATTACCAGCATGGATTTCTACGAGGATAAAGAGGGATATGCTCTTCATGGATTCATCCATCCGGACCATCCGTTGAAACATCAGATACTATAAAAAGTTAGGAAGACACCATCATGAATATCGAAACCATTAAAATGCAAAGTGAACAAGAAATAACACCCGAACATAAACGAATTGATGAAATTGTTGAATTTAATCAGGAGAAAGTACTCCATGCTTTTCAAAAATTAAGGGTGAGTGATTCTCATTTCAACCCAACAACAGGCTATGGCTACGATGACTTTGGGAGAGATACACTTGAATCTCTTTATGCAGAAATTTTCAAGGCAGAGGACGCCCTTGTCCGCCCGCAATTAATTTCAGGCACCCATGCGATTACAACTGCTTTGTTCGGCGTCCTGCGGCCAGGGGATGAGCTTTTATATATCACTGGCGAGCCCTACGATACTCTCAGGGACGTTATAGGGACAGGCCGGAAAAAGGATATGGGATCGCTGAGAGATTTCGGGGTTTCTTATCAGTCCATACCTTTAACCAGAGAGGGAGATTTTCAGGTTGAGGAAATCCTTTCTTCCATCTCTTCCGCGACGAAGATGGTAGGGATTCAGCGTTCAAAAGGATATGAGGATCGGCCGTCATTCACTATAAAACAAATCTCTTCTATAATCGAACGGATCCGGGAAGTAAAAAGTGACATCATTATTTTTGTCGACAATTGCTATGGAGAGTTTGTGGAAATGAAAGAGCCGCTTGAAGCAGGAGCTGATTTAATTGCCGGGTCATTAATCAAAAACCCTGGAGGCGGGATTGCGAGAATGGGCGGTTACATAGCCGGTAAAGAAGAACTCATTGAACTATGCAGCTACCGCTTAACGGCTCCAGGTCTGGGTAAAGAAACAGGGGCGAGCCTGAATAGTCTTCAAGAAATGTATCAGGGTATCTTTCTAGCGCCTCATGTAGTAGGAGAAGCGCTAAAAGGAGCTGTGTTTACAGCTCACTTTCTTAACTTGCTGGGGTTTGACACGAATCCAGCCTATAATGCTGAGCGAACTGATTTAATTCAGGCTGTGAATTTTGATTCGGCTGAGCAAATGATTCGATTTTGCCAGTCCATTCAACATGCTTCTCCGATTAATTCACATGTCAGCCCAGAGCCCAGTCCAATGCCCGGGTATGATGATCATGTCATCATGGCAGCAGGAACCTTTATCCAGGGGGCTAGTCTTGAGCTGACGGCCGACGGCCCTATAAGGCCTCCTTACACGGCTTTTGTCCAAGGCGGGCTAACCTATTCTCACGTAAAGATAGCTGTAACTGCAGCAATCAAACGTCTGTTAGAAGAAGGGTATGTAAAGGTGAGAGTTTAACTAGAAAATGAGAGATTTTCTTACCTTTTTACTATTTCAATATATATGTGTGAACATTCCTCACATATGTTGACATATCCTCTACTTATCGTATAATTAAAGCAGTATCATTCTTATGGGGAGGTGGCACACGATGAGTGATGAGATTCGTCGTTCCATGCCGTTATTCCCGATGGGGATTGTTCAATCACTGACAGACCTTTCTGCCCGGCAGATCCGCTATTATGAGCAGCACCAGCTAGTACAACCTGCCCGTTCAGAAGGGAACCGCCGGCTGTTTTCATTCAATGATGTAGATCGACTGCTGGAAATTAAAGACCTCATTGAACAAGGCGTTAATATGGCAGGGATAAAGCAGGTTCTTAAGCTGACAGATCAGCCGGAGAACGAGGCATATGACGAGAAGCGAGTAGAGGAAGTTCATAGTGAACTAACTGAAAAAGAACTGCGTCGTATGCTGCAGCAAGAACTTTTCACCGCGGGAAGGCAAGGTAAACTTGGAATTAGGCAGGGGGAATTATCTAGATTCTTCCATTAAATTGTGTTGAGAGGAGACTGGAATTATGGGGTTAACCAAAGAAGAAATTTACAAGAAACTTGATGAGGAAAATGTCCGTTTTATTCGATTGCAGTTTACGGATATGCTGGGAACTATCAAAAATGTCGAAATCCCGCTTAGTCAACTGGATAAGGCTTTAGAGGGTATGATGATGTTTGATGGTTCATCTATCGAAGGGTTCGTACGCATCGAGGAATCCGACATGTACTTAGTACCAGATCTGGATACATTCGTGGTCTTTCCTTGGACATCTGAAAAAGGAAAAGTAGCACGCTTCATTTGTGACATTTACAACCCGGACAAGACTCCTTTTGAAGGGTGCCCGCGTTATAACTTAAAACGTAACATCAAAAAAATGGAAAAGCTTGGTTTTTCCGCCTTTAACATAGGCACAGAGCCTGAGTTCTTTTTGTTTAAACTTGATGAAAAAGGCGAACCTACGATGGAGCTGAATGATAAAGGTGGTTATTTCGACCTTGCTCCAACTGATTTAGGTGAAAATTGCCGACGGGATATTGTGCTAGAACTTGAAGAAATTGGATTTGAAATAGAAGCATCCCACCACGAAGTGGCACCCGGGCAGCACGAAATTGATTTCAAATACTCAGATGCTGTGAAGCACTGTGATGATATTCAGACATTTAAACTAGTTGTAAAAACGATCGCTCGTCAGCATGGTCTTCACGCAACTTTCATGCCAAAGCCTCTATTTGGTGTGAACGGTTCCGGGATGCATGCAAACATGTCTTTGTTTAACGAGGATGGAAATGCTTTTTATGATGAAAACGGTGACAAAGAATTATCCGAAGTTGCTTATCAGTTTACAGCTGGGATCATTAAACATGCCACAAACTTCACGGCTATCACAAACCCTACGGTAAACTCTTACAAACGTCTAGTACCTGGTTACGAAGCACCTTGCTACGTTGCCTGGTCCGGCCAGAACCGCAGTCCGCTCGTGCGTGTTCCTACCTCCCGTGGCTTAAGCACACGTATAGAGGTAAGAAGCGTAGACCCTGCCGCAAACCCTTATATGGCTATGTCTGTGTTACTAGCCGCAGGGCTTGACGGTGTGGAAAATAAATTGAAAGCCCCAACTCCAGTTGACCGAAACATTTATGTGATGAACAAAAAGGAACGTGAAGCACACGGCATTAAAGATCTTCCAGCCACACTCTTCAATGCGCTGGAAGAACTGCAGGAAGATCCAATTATGGTCGAAGCTCTTGGAGAGCACCTGTTTGAACACTTTATTGAAGCAAAAGAAATCGAATGGGATATGTTCCGTACGCAAGTACACCCTTGGGAGCGGGAACAATATCTGCAAACATATTAATCCTCATCAAGCCTTGGCGCTCTAAGCGCTGAGGCTTTTTCTTATATTGTAGGATAAATTATAATTATCAATGTTTCATCTTTCTAATTTATCCTCTATTTCACCCCTGAAAATTCCGATACCCTGTGTTAAATTCTTAGAGAATATAAAGTCCGTAAATGTAGTATTTATTAATGCTCGTAATGCGTATTTGGATATAGAAGATCATGAATTTAATGACTACGACACTAAATATTCGATTGAACACCTATCAAAATTAAGCTACCTCCCAAGTAGCATTACAATATACAATTAAATTATTTTGTTTTTTTAAGCGAATATTTGCAGGAGTAATTAAATTGTACATCAAACAGCGGCTCCTCAGAAGCTCGGTAAACTATTAGTTTCCCCAGATCCACCGACCTAACGATAACTATCTTTGTTTTAAACCATTTCATCTAAGCTTTTGAGTAGGACTTATTCTTAATTCTACGTATATCCGTTGATGGTTTATTTTTATGATGGACCCATAATTTCAACAGGACAACATTGCTTTTCTTTATTGGATAACATTAATCGTGTCTTGGCTGTTAAGCTAGTCTGAGAAAGAGCCAGAAGTTTATGTAATGAAACCATTAACTTCTTTTCATAAAAATATCTTTTTTGACAATTTGAATAAAAAAGACGGCGTCTGATTAAAAACGACAGCGTTCAGCGCTTTGGATATGGAGCGTTTTTAAGTTTAAAAACGTTCAATAATCTCAGATTTAACCTGCTTTAAAGTGTTTCGCAACACGTGTTGTGTTATGATTTATATACAACAATTGATTTGTTAGGGGATGTAGAATGGAACAATATACTGTCGATCAAGCATTGGAAAAATTGAAGCAATATAAAATTACGACACATAAGGAGAGCCTTCGACGATGGTTGCGAAATGGCACTATTAAAGGGGTCGAACCTGCGACACGTAAGGACGGCTGGCGAATAAACAAAGATGATCTATGGTCGTTTATCGAAGAACGTACACTGGTTAATGAAACACAAAAACCTAATGCAACAAATGTTGCTAAAGAGGATGATGTCCGAGAATTTTATAGATCGGAAATGTGGTGGGAAATTGCTCGTAAAAATATGTTCGAAGGATCCGTTGAAGTAAAAAAAACAGACGTACGCTCATGTATTAAACAAAAAAACTATTCCGAAAAATTTGAAATATATATATGGAATAGGATTACAGAACATACTTGGCAAGCTACGCCCCGCATCTTTTATTTGCATGATGCTTTTCTTTTTAGTAGCCAGCGTATAAAGATGGACACTAATTATAAGGAACGTAAAGAGCAAATTTTGTTCGCTTTGATTGAGTATTTAAGAAACAACGGTATTAAGTAAATAGAATGAGTAGAAGTAACAAATGGATGTAAAGTTGTAAAAATACACTTGGAGGTGTATTCCTTATAGGTAACAAAAGCAAGTGGTTCAATTTAAATTAGAAGAGAATCACACGAATCAAGAGTTTATGGGCATGTTTGGGATTAAGAATTAGTGCCAAATTAAATCGAGTAGGAAAAGATTTAAGAACGCGGAAACCCACAGGTTCTCTTAACCTATAGATGAACAATATCTTCACTTGAAATGACCGGAAAATGGGGGAAGAAATGCCTCAGCTTAAGAAAATAAGATAGCTTATTTTGTAAGCAAAGATGAAAAGCTGGAATAGTACCGGTGAATCGCAAGGAAGTGGATCCAAAAGTATTCTCCAAACTGTAGAAGCATTTAAGCGCAAGTACCCTAAAGATATTTTTAATGCTCTGGTAGAGCTAAAGAATGCCCCTATGATCGCTTACGGAGAAAGGTGTGGGGACCATCAGTTCTGGAGAAGGATATCATTGAGTTTTGTGAGGAGAAAACTAAGTGTAGAAGACCATACTCTGGCGTAATGTTTATGTCGAGTATTTTACAACGATTAAGGACTTATATCATAATGAAATCCTCTCTTACTCTATCCTTGATAGACAAGATACATCCTTCGAATTAAATACGTTAAGGAAAGGTATGTGAAGGACATGTTGACATATATGAGGTGATCCTTTCATAGGACCAAGGTTTACAGTACACGTATGTCCTATCAGTCTCAATAAGAGGCAAATAAAGAGGCACTATCAAAGCATGTCCCGATGAGGGAGCTGCTTTAATAATGCCATCATCGAATCATTCTACTCCACGTTAATATCAGAATAATCCAGTCTTCTAGAGTGAGGAAAATAAATCAACATACCGTATGCGCGCATACGCAAATGTATTACTACAATGATTGTCGCCTTTTCAAAAGCTAAACTCACGTTGATTCAAATTAACAGCCAGTGTGTCTGAGGGAGTCTTATTTAACTGTGTCACTCCAGTGAACATAAGGGCTATTATTGCTTGTTTACAGCAAAAATAGCCTCTATTTAAATATTTTACGTATGAGTTTTCCACTGATTTTACCTGCAGCTCTCCTGCCGACTCGCTGGCCAAGTCGGTTATTACGAACAGCATCCACGTCGTTCCAGATTCTAAGGATTTTTGAGAGCTTTGACTTTAATCCCATGTTAATCAACTCCTTACTTATAGTTCAAGCTCAAGAATGACCTTCCTTACGATAATCCGTTTGAACTTAAGTACCCTGTATCAAACATTTGGTAAACCAGCTCTTTTCAAGGAAAGTCCACCTTATGGGAAGGAAGAACGGAATAGAAATTATTTTAAATAGAACTTTTTAGTAGTATTTAATGGGTAAACACATAAAAAAGGGCAGCTCTTAAGAGCTGCCCTTAATATTTAATTAATGAACAGTACGATACAAACCTACTACCCGTCCTAGAATAGATACGTCATTTAAAAGAATAGGTTCCATCGTAGCATTTTCCGGCTGCAGGCGGATATGGTTTCTTTCTTTGAAAAAACGCTTAACGGTAGCTTCCTCATCCTCAGTCATGGCTACTACAATGTCGCCGTTTTGAGCAGTCTGCTGTTGTCTTACAATTACCATGTCACCATCCAGAATACCAGCCTCAATCATACTTTCACCCTGTACCACAAGTACAAACGTGTTATCGTCCGTACCGGCTAAAGAGTCCGGAAGAGGCACGTACTCTTCGATATTCTCGACTGCGGTAATCGGAGAACCAGCCGTAACTTTACCAATGACAGGTGCATAGGAGGCTTCACTTCTTGGGATACTGTGATCTTCCTCTAACTCTATTACTTCAATAGCTCTTGGTTTAGTAGGGTCTCTACGAATGTACCCCTTTTTTTCTAAACGCGATAGGTGTCCGTGAACCGTTGAACTGGATGCCAGGCCAACGGATTGACCGATCTCACGGACTGAAGGCGGATAACCTTTCATAATTACTTGCTCTTTAATAAAATCTAATATTTCTTGTTGTCTCTTTGAAAGTTTACTCATAGATTTACACCTCGTACATAGGATTTATAGTAACCACATTGTACCATGCTTACTTAAATAATACAAACAAGCGTTCGAAAAATCCGGTTGACAAGAACGATTGTTCGTATATAATTAGAATTAGAAAAAGCGAACATTAGTTCTCAAGAACGTTCGTTCCTAAAATTGGAGGGTCTAATCATGTTCAACAAACTGTCAAAGCTTGATATTACGTACCTGGTGCTGTTTATCGCAAGTTTAGCCTTTCTTTACTTTTCAATGGTCTCCATTGGATAATCTATTATATGCTTAATGAGAACACTTAATAGAAAGGGCCGAACATCATGAGAGTTATCCTATATTGTCGCGTAAGTACAGAAAAAGAAGCGCAAGTTTCTTCTTTGAACAGACAAAGAAATGAATTAAAACAGATGGCCGCACACCATAGTATGGAAGTTGTGGATTGTATAGAGGAACAAGCAAGCGGATATGAAATTGAACGGGAGGGAATTTTCCGCTTGCTTGAATATTTTTCTAGTAGGGAAGCGGACGCCTTATTAATACAAGATGAAACTCGGCTTGGAAGAGGAAACACCAAAATTGCATTATTTCATCAATTAAATAAGTTAGACGTTCAAATCTATTCACTTTCCCATGAAGGTGAGTTGGAAATAGCCGAATCCGACTCTATGGTTCTTCAAATAGTGGGCATCGTAGAAGAGTATCAGCGGAAAATACATAACATGAAGATCCGCAGAGGAATGAGGAAGGCGGTTGAGGAAGGTTATAATCCTGCAGTTAATCTATCAAATCAGCACTTGGCTCCTGGACGTGAGAGGATTGAATTTCCCATACACGAGGTTGTTCGTTTACGCCAGAACAAACTGTCATTCAAAGATATAGCCGCTACTCTTCGTGGACTTGGATATGATGTATCAAAAGCAACCGTCCATCGAAGATATCAGGAGCACGTATTACTTGAAAAAAAAGAAGACAAAGGTTACGATTGAATAAATGACAAGGGTCGCGTGGCCTCTTGTCTTTTTCTTGTTCATACATGAATCGATCCTGTTAATCACAATATAAATACAAAGGGGTATGATCTATGTTATCTAAAGAAAAGATTGATCGTATAAATGAACTGGCTAATAAATCTAAGCAAGAAGAATTAACTGTCAAGGAAAAAGAAGAACAACAGGAGTTAAGACAGGAATACCTGAAAAATGTTCGTAAATCTTTTAAGAACCAGTTAAAGGGTGTTACTGTTATTGACCCTGAAGGAAAAGATGTTACACCTAAAAAATTAAGAGAAATGCAGGAAAATGAAAAGAAAAACTGATTTATAAATCCGTACAGCTTATGTACGGATTTATTTTGTTTAAGAAACCCTTTTCTGGGAAAATTAATCGTAAGGGTTGGGTTTTTCTTGAAATATTGCCCCCGTGCTTGTTTCAAACCTCAATTCATTATAGGATAATACTTGTACATATTTTCGAAAGAGAAAGGGGAATGGCGATTATGGCAAACAGCCTTGAACAAACTTCAATAAACACAATCCGAACACTCACTATCGATGCCGTTGAAAAAGCAAGTTCCGGTCATCCGGGAATGCCAATGGGGGCAGCTCCTATGGCGTACACCCTTTGGACAAAATTTATGGATCACAATCCTAAGAACTCTGACTGGTTTAACCGCGACCGCTTTGTACTATCAGCGGGACACGGATCTATGCTTTTATATAGTCTCCTGCATTTATCAGGATACAATGTGACGATCGACGATCTTAAATCTTTCCGTCAGTGGGATTCTAAAACTCCAGGACATCCTGAGTACGGACACACGGATGGTGTGGAAGCAACTACTGGCCCACTTGGTCAAGGTTTATCCATGGCTACCGGTATGGCAATGGCTGAAGCGCATTTAGGCGCTAAATACAATCGAGATAACTATAATGTAGTAGATCACTACACTTTTGCTATTTGCGGTGATGGAGATCTAATGGAAGGTGTTTCTCAAGAAACTGCTTCTTTAGCAGGTCATCTAGGCCTTGGCAAATTAGTCGTGTTGTATGACTCTAATGACATCTCCCTGGATGGAGATTTAGATCGTTCCTTTAGTGAAAGCGTTGAAAAACGCTATGAAGCTTATGGCTGGCAAGTGATTCGTGTTGAGGACGGAACAGATACCGAAGAAATTGCAAAGGCGATTCAAGAAGCCAAGCAAAATACAGATCAACCGACGATGATCGAAGTTAAAACAGTAATTGGCTATGGTTCACCCAATAAATCTGGGAAGTCTGATTCTCACGGGGCTCCACTTGGAGAAGAAGAAGTTACTGCAGCGAAAGCTCACTATGAGTGGGAGCATGAAGAACTATTTCACGTTCCAGAGGAAGTATATCAGGATTTCAACGAAAAAGTTCAACAAAACGGAGAAGAGAAAGAACAATCCTGGAATGAACTTATGAAACAGTATAAAGAAAGCTACCCTGAGCTGGCTGCTGAACTTGAAGCGGCTATTAAAGGAGAACTTCCTGAAGGATGGAAGCACGAACTTCCAACATATCAAGCTGGTGAAGACAGCCCGGCAACCCGTGCTGCTTCAGGTGATGTTATTAATGCCCTTTCTGCTAAAGTTCCATATTTCTTTGGAGGCAGTTCAGACTTGGCAGGTTCAAACAAAACAAGTGTCAAAGAAGAAGAAGACTTCTCTCGTAATAACTATGCCGGCCGTAATATTTGGTTTGGCGTTAGAGAATTCGCAATGGCCGCAGCTTTAAACGGTATGGCCTTACATGGCGGACTTAAAGTTTATGGCGGAACATTCTTTGTATTTAGTGATTACTTGAGACCAGCTCTTCGTCTATCTGCACTAATGAATCTTCCGGTAAACTATGTCTTTACTCACGATTCTGTCGCCGTTGGAGAAGATGGACCGACTCATGAGCCAATCGAGCAGTTACCTTCTCTTCGTGCCATGCCAAATCTATCGGTAATCCGTCCTGCTGATGGAAATGAAACCAGTGCGGCATGGCAGTTGGCTCTGGAATCTAATACTACTCCAAACGCATTAGTATTAACTCGCCAGGGTCTGCCAACTCTTAAAGGCACGGCAGAAAACGCTTATGAAGGTGTTAAACATGGAGCGTATATTTTAAGTGATTCCGATAAGGAAGAGCCGGATGCTATTCTGTTAGCTTCTGGATCTGAAGTGCAGTTAATTGCAAAAGCTCAAAATGAACTGAAGAAAAAAGGTTATGACGTTCGCGTTGTAAGTATTCCTTCTTTCGATCGCTTTAATGCTCAAAGCAGAGAATATCAAGAGAGCATCCTTCCTTCCAATGTTCGTAAACGTTTAGCTGTAGAGATGGCTGCATCATTTGGATGGGAACGCTACGTAGGTCTCGACGGTACGGTGCTCGGCATCGACCGATTTGGAGCTTCAGCCCCAGGAGATACTATTATCGAAAACTTTGGTTTCACTGTAGATAATGTAGTTAAACACGCTGAGAATTTAATGAACTCCTAAGATCATTTAAACAAGCTGTTGGTATTCCACCGACAGCTTGTTTTTATATATCAGCCGCTGAGTAGTAGACAGAATACGTATGGAATAATCTTTTAGAAAATTTCTCTCCATAACCCTCTCATAGATCCAAGAAGTAAAATACGAGAGTTAAAGGATAAAAAGTTGCCTAATAGCTAAGCTTCCGTTCTTCGATAAAAGCTCACAATATGATATAATAATTAATAAGAATTATTGTTGTCTTTTTCAGTGTGAAAGTCTGTGGCAGGCAGAGAATGTCGTGTTTAAGCCATGATAGGATGTCTTCCCGCTCAATTTTTAGCGTCAACTGGACGTAGATCATTATGGCTGGGTATTCCCATTGGCAGGTGAAAGTTTATTATCGTAAACGACTATTGTATTTCTGTGAACCATTTACTATACTGTTATGGGAGATAACACGAAGGAGGAAGACGAAGACATGACTTTGGGTATTATTTGGGTTATCGTCATTGCTGTACTCACTCTCATCGGAGGAGTAGCTCTTGGCTTTTTCATCGCAAGAAAGTATATGATGAACTATTTGAAGAAAAACCCGCCAATTAATGAACAAATGCTTCGCACATTGATGATGCAGATGGGGCAGAAGCCATCACAGAAGAAAATCAATCAAATGATGCGTTCCATGAACAACCAAATGAAATAATCAAAATAAAGCCTTCTTTCTGTTTGGGGAAAGAAGGCTTTTCTTATGGTCCCGTTAATTCTAAGAAGTTCACACTTGTTTCATCGTTTTTTGAAATATGGTTTGGTACAATAGGAGTCTAGTATAATTTTGGAGGAAGCATTATGTCAGAAATAAACATATTTATTGCCTTCGGGGCTGGTTTCTTATCATTTATATCTCCGTGTGTACTCCCCTTATATCCCGCATTCCTCTCGTACATAACAGGAATGAGTGTAAGTGAGTTAAAAGACGATAACGCCATGCTGAGGCGTAAAAGCTTATTGCACACGATATCATTTTTAATAGGTTTTACTACAATTTTTCTTGTACTAGGGTTTTCGGGATCATTTTTATCCCAGTTCCTCATTCAAAATGATACGATCATAAGGCGTTTAGGTGCTATTTTAATTATTTTCTTTGGTTTTATAATCATTGGTGTATTCAATTTTCAATTCCTAATGAAAGATCGAAAAATATCGTTTAAAAATAGACCGGCAGGCTTTATTGGTTCTTTTTTAATTGGACTGACCTTTTCTTTAGGGTGGACACCCTGTACGGGCCCGATCTTATCAGCCGTATTGGTCTTAGCTGCGGATAGTCCTGAGTTATTTATGGTCATGATGCTTGCCTATTCACTTGGCTTTTCTGTGCCTTTCCTAGTACTATCCTTCTTTGTAGGGAAATTAAACTGGGTAAGAAAGCACAGTGGTACTATTGTGAAAATAGGTGGTTATATTATGATTATGATGGGAATTGCTTTATATTTTGACTGGATGACAGACTTAACCTCTTATTTAGTTGGCTTATTCGGTTTTCAGGGCTTTTAAGAAATGGATTTTGAAGAAACTTTATATTATGATTAAAATAGGAATTAAACAGTAAAGGAGTATGAATATGACCCGCACCAATGACATTATTTTACGAGCAACGACTACATTAATCGCGTTTATTATTTTAGGATTTTCTATTTACTTATTCTTTGCAGGCCACAATGCCCCTGGAGGCGGTTTTATCGGCGGATTAATGACGTCCGCTGCTTTTGTACTTATGTATATGGCATATGGAATACGCTCTATGGAAAAGATTCTGCCGATTAACTTTCGCTATATCATTCCGGTTGGATTAATTATAGCTTTAGGAACAGGCATCGGTTCATTTATTTTTGGTCAGCCTTTTTTGAGTCAGACATACGCTTACTTTCAACTTCCGATCTTAGGTAAAACTGAACTTGCTACAGCATTATTGTTTGATCTGGGTGTGTATCTTACGGTTGTTGGTATAACAATGACTATTATACTAACCATTGCAAACGATCGAAGTTGAGATTTTGAGAGGGAGTTTGTATGGCTCGGATACTAGTGGTGGACGATACGGAGTTTACACGCTTGACGCTCACCAATATTCTGCAAAAAGCGAATCACGAAGCCGTAGGAGAAGCGGCAGATGGTAAGAAAGCGGTAGAATTGCATCTTATGCTTCAGCCGGATTTGACAACCATGGACATTACCATCTCTGAAATGAACGGGCTTGAAGCTCTTAAACAAATAAAAACTCAGTCTCAGCATGCCAAAGTAGTGATGGGTTCTGCTCTGGGTCAGCAAAATTGATTGTTGAAGCGATAGAAAACGGTGCTAAAGATTTCATTGCTAAGCCTTTTGATGAAAGAATGGTACTCGAGGCCATGAACGTGTGTTAAGTTAAGTACGGACGATCAGAAAAGAAAGTGTGAATGTTTATGTTTTGGTTAATAGCAAGCACACTGGTTGCGGCGTGTATGGCTACTGCTATGATTTTTATTAGAATGCGGGCAGCCAGGCAGCCGGCCAGTATAAAAAAAATCATTCTCCCGCCGTTTTTTATGAGTACCGGTGCTTTTATGTTCATTTTTCCTGTTTTCCGAGTGGAGTGGACACAGGTGATTGAAGCTGTAGCAGTAGGGATGCTTTTTTCTATTTTTTTAATTAGAACTTCCAAGTTGGAGGTACGAGATGGTGATATCTATCTTAAGCCTTCGAAAGCGTTTGTATTTATTTTATTCGGATTACTCATTCTACGCGTTATCCTTAAACTAATAATTGGTCAAACCATTTCCTTTGGAGAAACGAGCGGAATGTTCTTTTTACTTGCTTTAGGAATGATTCTTACCTGGAGACTCGCTATGCTCAGGCAATTTTTGCGGCTTGAAAAAACGTTAGAAACATAAAAGAAGACCCGGCAGATTGTGCCGGGTCTTCTTAACGATCAAATAATGGCTGATATGGTTCCAAATCGATATCCTTTTCTTCAAGTTTTTTAATAAGAAATTTATGATCCCGTTTAGGAGTGGCTAAAATATAACCTTCAATAATCACTTCTTGGGTTATTTTTTTTCGTTTTTTTTCCAAAGCTACCTGACCGATTCTTCCGGCAATTTTCTGCCGGGCTACATCACGAAATAATTCTGGAACCGGAGAAACTAACTCTTCTAAGAGATCTTTTTGTTCCTGAGTCCACATTTTACGTGTTTTATCGACGTAGTATTCTTCCCAGTCAATGATCGATTTCCCATCTTCTTTAGGGAGACGTTTTAAGAACTTACGAAACATAAAGAAGCCGCCGATCCCCATTAACGTAATTAAAACAACGGTCCAAGCAACGATAAAAAGGGCAAATCCGCCTGACATATTATCACCTGTTTCATTCATATATAAACTTACTTTAATTATAAAAGGAACCTCCAGGAAATACAAGGTCGTTGATGGCGAAAAGAAGGCTGCTACTTGTATTTTTCCAAGTAAGTCGAATTATAAAAAATAGTGTCTAATTATTTTACTTATAAATCGTTTTCATTTACAATAAGGGGTGCAGATTTGTGAACTTATATAATTAAAGGTCGCAAATGTACACTAATTGGGGAATGGGGAAGCCATTTTTACAGGGCTCTCCATTAAATTATGATGAGGGGGTAAAAGGAAGTATGGCTAGCAATCCATATAATTCTCGCAAACAATTTGACCTAAATGGCCAAACGTACAACTATTACGACTTAAAAGCCTTAGAAGATGCGGGGCAGGGCAAGATTTCCCGTCTGCCTTTCTCTATTCGTATTCTGCTTGAATCTCTTCTGCGCCAGCATGACGGCCGTGTGATTAAAGACGAACACGTTGAGAGTCTAGCAAACTGGGGAACCAGTAAATCAAAAGGGGAAGATGTTCCGTTTAAACCTTCCCGTGTAATTCTGCAGGATTTCACTGGTGTACCAGCTGTGGTAGACCTTGCTTCACTTAGAAAAGCGATGGTGGACATGGGTGGAAGTCCTGAAAAGATTAATCCAGAAGTGCCGGTAGATCTCGTTATTGACCACTCTGTACAGGTTGATAAATACGGTACAGCAGATGCACTTAACATTAACATGGAGCTGGAGTTTGAACGTAACCAGGAACGTTATGAATTTCTTCACTGGGCGCAGAAAGCCTTTGATAACTACCGCGCCGTACCACCAGCAACGGGTATCGTTCACCAGGTAAACCTTGAATATATCGCTAATGTTGTCCATGCTAAAGAGGATGGCAACGGGGCTTATGATACTTATCCCGATACACTTGTGGGTACAGATTCTCACACCACCATGATCAACGGACTAGGAGTTCTTGGCTGGGGTGTAGGCGGAATCGAAGCCGAAGCAGGCATGCTTGGACAGCCTTCATACTTCCCGGCACCAGAAGTTATTGGTGTGAAGTTAAATGGAAGCTTCCCACAGGGAACAACAGCTACCGACTTGGCTTTAAAAGTTACGCAAAAACTTCGTGAGCAGAATGTAGTCGGGAAATTTGTTGAATTCTTTGGTCCTGGGTTACAGGAAATGCCGCTGGCTGATCGTGCTACGATCTCAAACATGGCTCCTGAATACGGAGCAACTTGCGGATTCTTCCCAGTAGACGGAGAATCACTTGAATACTTACGTTTAACAGGCCGCAGCGAAGAACAAATTTCACTTGTGGAAACGTACTGTAAAGAAAACCAGCTATGGTATGATCCAGCACAGGAAGATCCTGAATTCACTTCATTAGTTGAAATCGATCTCGGAGAACTGGAACCAAACCTATCTGGTCCAAAGCGTCCACAGGATTTAATTCCGCTTTCCAAGATGAAAAACTCTTTCGAAGATGCTGTAACAGGTCCGGCCGGAAATCATGGTTTTGGTCTTGATAAATCAGAATTCAAAAAAGAAGCGGAAGTTCAATTTGAAAGTGGAGAAAAAGCGGTTATGAAGACAGGAGCATTGGCTATTGCAGCTATTACTTCCTGTACCAATACTTCAAATCCCCACGTAATGCTTGGAGCAGGACTTGTAGCGAAGAAAGCTATTGAAAAGGGTCTTGATGTTCCGGCTTACGTAAAAACTTCTCTTGCGCCGGGATCTAAAGTAGTTACCCGCTATCTTGAGGATTCAGGTCTGATGGAGCACTTAAATACATTAGGCTTTAACCTGGTAGGTTACGGTTGTACTACATGTATAGGTAACTCCGGACCACTGCTTCCTGAAATTGAAGAAACGATTGCGGATAATGACTTGATCGCTTCTTCTGTACTTTCCGGAAACCGAAATTTCGAAGGTCGTATTCATCCGCTTGTTAAAGCGAACTATTTGGCTTCACCGCCATTAGTAGTGGCTTATGCACTGGCAGGTACCGTGGATATTGACCTGAAAAATGAAGCAATCGGTAAAGATCAGAATGGAAATGATGTATTCTTTGACGATATCTGGCCTTCTCAGGAAGAAATTAAAGCTGAAATTGCACGAGTTGTTACTCCTGAGATCTTCCGGAAAGAATATGAAAATGTCTTTAATTCCAATGAAAAATGGAATGAAATTAATACAACAGATGAGCCGCTTTATGACTGGAATGATGATTCCACCTATATTCAGAACCCACCGTTCTTTGAGGGATTATCCAGTGACCCTGAATCCGTTAAACCACTTAACGGCATGCGGGTTATCGGTAAATTCGGTGACTCTGTAACTACAGACCATATCTCTCCAGCCGGTGCTATCCCTAAAGATATGCCAGCAGGTGAGTATTTACAGGAAAAAGGCGTCAGTCCACGTAACTTTAACTCTTATGGTTCAAGACGTGGTAACCATGAAGTCATGATGCGTGGTACATTCGCTAACATTCGTATCCGTAATGAGTTAGCTCCAGGTACAGAAGGTGGTTATACTACTTATTGGCCGACAGAAGAAGTAATGCCGATTTATACGGCTGCTATGAAATATCAGCAGGACGAAACACCACTTCTTGTTATCGCTGGAGATGACTACGGAATGGGAAGTTCCCGTGACTGGGCCGCTAAAGGTACGGACCTATTAGGTATTAAGACGGTAATTGCTCAAAGCTTTGAGCGTATTCACCGCTCTAACCTTGTCATGATGGGTGTTCTTCCTCTCCAGTTTAAATCAGGCGATACAATTGAATCTCTAGGATTAACTGGCCGTGAAACTTACGATGTGCAAATTGGGGAAGATGTTAAACCACACGATCTTGTTAAAGTTACAGCAACCGATGAAGATGGCAATAAGAAAGAATTTGAAGTTGTAGCTCGTTTTGATAGTGAAGTTGAAGTTGACTACTATCGTCACGGTGGAATTCTTCAAATGGTTCTGCGTAACAAAATGAGTTAAGTTTCATATGGAAAGGCCGCCTTATTCTTAAGGCGGCTTTTTTACATAGGAGTGTGACAATATTTCTAGAATTTCTTCATTTATCTTTACAGACATATTTAGATTTCTATATTCTTATACTTAGTACATGAAGAATGATTAGGGGAGTGGACCAGTTTGGTTAAACAAGTGCTCGCTTCTGTATTTTTATTGGCTCTATTATCTCTTGTGGCGTACAACGTCTGGAGCGAAAGAGAGACAAGTCCTGCAGACAGCGAATTACAGACATATGAATCCAAAAAAGAAGAAAAAAGAGCAGGAATGACTGCTCCAAACGCCCCGAGTGGATTAAAAGAAGGTGAGAAAGCCCCGAATTTCACAGTAGAGACCTTAAAAGGGGAAGTTGTTCAGCTTTCAGATTACAAAGGGAAGAAAGTTTTTCTGAATTTTTGGGCCACGTGGTGTCCGCCTTGTCGTGACGAGATGCCTGAAATGGAACGATTTCAACAGAAGTATGGTGAGGAAGTCGCAGTACTTGCCGTAAATGGAACAGGATCTGAAACCAGTATAGATGAGGTCCGGTCATATATAGATAAGGGCGGTTACAGCTTTCCCATACTTTTGGATAAAGATTTAGAGTTGCACCAGACTTATCAAACGATTTCCATTCCTACCACTTATTTTATAGGAACAGATGGAGTGATTCAGGAATCCAGGAAAGTTGGTCCGATGACCTATGATTTCATGATAGAAATGAAAAATGCTTTAGAATAGGTATAATACAGGTTCTAAGTGGAAATCCTTAACAAAAAAGGAGAGATTTCCGTGAGAAAACAGAGAACCTTATCGTTTGAAGATCTTGTTAAAGAGAACATTCGCTCTATAGAGGAAGATGAGCAGTTGATGAATCAAATTGATGAGCGGATAGAGCAAAGACATAATGAACGAATAAAACAAATCCCATCATAACAAGGTGGGATTTTTGTATGGTATAAAACATTGTAAGGTGGAAAAAATAAGGATTGGCTTTATTAAGTAAAGTCAACTAAGGTTTAAAAGGAGGCCACCACATGACTCATCAATCTAATCCAGATAACCGGTCGGACAATGTAGGGAAATTGCAAGAAAAAGTAACGAATACCATTGAAAACATCGAAGCTTCTCATGATTCTCTGAAGTTTGCTACAGAAGAGGAAAAGAAGAACATCGAAGATAAGAACAAACGAAGAAACAAATCCATTAATGCAATGCGTGAAGAGATCAAAGACGAGGCTCGTAATCAGAATTATTAATGTTAAGAAACCGCTTCTAGCTTAGCTGGAGCGGTTTTATCATGTAATGGAAGAATAGTTTGGAAATCGAGTTCATCTACATAGACAGTTCACTATGATAAAATAAATAACGGTGATAGGAAAGGAAGTGAAAATATGATCGAACAGTTAAAACATTGGAAAAGTATAGATGAAAAGCCTCCGCTTTCAGAAGTAGAAGCTCTTCGTTATTTTAATCAAGAGGAAATACAAGACACAGAACTAAAGGCCCTCCTATATGTGACGTTAGCCTATCATCGGATCAAACGCCATCCAGAGCATGAGAAATTAGCTGATCAATTTATTGATGAAGCAAGGGTGCTCGCAGGTAATCATTCACTGGTCACGGATTTATATGAATCGAAGCAGATGATGCAAGCTTATACTCACTTAAAGCGCACACCACTTGAACAGTGGGTGCTTCATGAGACAGATCACGATTCAGCTAAAGCAAAAAAGGCTCGATCTATACATGAAGATGTAACTAAATTGAAAGCCCAATGGGATTCAGAATTAGCTTCTAAAACGCTAATAGACGCGACTAACCGCATGAAATTATATCAGGAAGTATATGAAAAATTAGACGCTTTAGAAAAGATAATGGCTGAGGCGCTTAATTCAGTTGAAAATCGTCGAATTCGCCTTCCTGTTAAAGAAATTAACGAACGTACTAGAGAACTTTCAGACCACCAGGATGAGCTGTATAAAAGACTACCCCGCTTTTTAACGGATGCTTCTTCCGGTAATCCATTGGAAGCTTTTGATCAGATGGTAGGTCTAAAAGACGTTAAGACGTATATTAGACGATATTATCATTTTTTAAAATACCAGCAGCACAGAAAGAATTTTGGTTTCTCTATGGTAGATGAGCCAGGGCTGCACATGATTATTACCGGCAATCCTGGAACAGGCAAAACGACGATGGCACGCTTACTGGCCAACATTTATCATGAATTGGGAATTCTCGATACAAAAGAAGTCGTTGAAGTCAACCGGTCTCATTTGGTTGGCTCATATGTTGGTCAAAGTGAAGAAAATACAATGAACTATGTCAAGCAGGCTATTGGTGGAGTTCTTTTTATTGATGAGGCCTACAGTTTGAAGCGTGAAGGCCAGACGGGTAATGATTATGGGCAAGCTGTGATCGACACGCTGGTTTCGGCCATGACCGGAAAAGAATTTGGTGGAAAATTCGCCGTAATATTAGCAGGATATCCAGAAGAGATGCGGCAATTTTTATGGTCAAATCCTGGGCTTCGCAGCCGCTTTCCTGAACAAAACCATATTTCTCTCCCCGATTATAAAATGGAAGAATTGATTACTATTGCAGAACAGACTGCTATTGATAATGATTTCTTTTTTACGACAAACGCACTAAATGAGTTTACCTCTCTCATTGATCGAGAGCGTGTGGATGATTCCTTTGGCAATGCTCGTACTGTAAAAAATCTGGTCCTGAAAACCATTTTCCAAAAAGGGGCCAAGGAGGCAGAGCGGGATAAAACCCACTGGCTCGATCATATGAGAATTGATGAAAATGATCTGGCATGGGACACTTCGGCTGCCGATGAGAAGCTATCTCCCAGGAATCGCCTAGATGAATTAATCGGCCTGGATAACGTAAAGGCAGAGGTGCGAAAATTATCTTCTTTTGTCCAAGCTCAGCAAAAGAGGAAAGAGAATGGATATCCTGTCGTACCTATTCAATTACATTCTGTGTTTTCAGGAAATCCAGGCACTGGTAAGACGACGGTTGCAGAAATCTATTCGGATATTTTAAAGCAGTGTGGTCTTCTTAAAAGAGGTCATATGGTTGTTGTATCCAGAAGCGATCTTGTGGCCGGATATGTCGGCCAAACAGCAATGAAAACGAAGCGAAAAATCCGGGAAGCACTAGGGGGAGTTCTCTTTATTGATGAAGCTTATTCTCTCTATAACGGAGGAAGAGATGAATTTGGTAAAGAGGCGATCGAAACCATTGTTGATGAAATGACCAAACATAACGAAAACCTCGTAGTGATTCTTGCCGGATACCAGCGTGAAATGGAACAGCTTGTAGAAAGTAATCCAGGACTATCTTCAAGGTTTAAGAAATATTTCCATTTCCCCGATTACAATGAACAGGAACTATTGGAAATGACGCATTTTCAAGCGTACCAATTCGGCTACACTTTTAACGAGTGGGCTGAAGAGTTCCTTCTTGAGAAATATAAAAATCATCGAATTCGCGGAAATGGACGGTTTGTAAATAATCTTGTTAATGAAGCCATTCAGTATCAGGCGACGAGAATTGTAGAGGATGAATCAGCAGATATGAATGAATTAGTAGTAAACGATCTTGAAAAAGCCTGGCAAGCCGTTCGAAGGGAGTCATAAATGATGAAAGTGGTAGAAACACCGATACAGGTAAGGTATCAAGAAACAGATATGATGGGCGTAGTTTACCATGCCAATTATCTCGTATGGTTTGAGATTGGTCGAACTGCTTTTATTGAAGAGCTTGGTTTTAAATATTCAGAAATTGAGAAACAAGGGGTCGTTTCCCCTGTTATTGACGCCAATATAAGTTTTAAACATCCAGTTCGCTATGGTGATGAAGCCGTTGTAAAAACCTGGGTCGATGAGTACGATGGTCTGCGCGTTACCTATGGATACGAAGTCGTTCATGGAGATGGAAGATTAGCCGTGTCTGGACAAACGAAGCACGTCATTGTAAAAAAAGAAAATTTCCGGCCAGTATCAATAAGACGGAGCTTTCCAGAGTGGCACCAAGCTTATTTAGCGGCTATGGAAGGGGAGCGGTAATGGCTTTTGGCGTGAAAAGAAAAGAATTAGTTGACTGGAAAAGAAAAGTAGAGAAAGGTGAAATAGCTTTCTTAACCCATTTCTGGCTTGATGACCGTTTCCCGGGATGCGATACGGTTACTAAAGTTGGCTGTTCTGATCTTGAGAAATTAAGCCAATGGGGAGCTCAATACGGGCTGGACGCCCGTTGGATTCATCATGATCCAAGCTTTCCACACTTTGATTTATTTGGGGACCACCAATATAAAATCTTAATGAAGGAACAAAAATGGGAACATATTGAACGCTTCAATTTAAGTCCTTAATTATATTGCCGAGCTGCCCTTTTGGGGCGGCTTTTTTTATCCAAACGAAGGGAGAATGAGGGGAACCCCTTTAATAGGAAAAGAAAAACCAGAAACGCAGCTTAGAGCTGAAGAGTTTCTGGTTTGATTAAAGGACTATTGATATTGGAAGTCTGGTTCTTCCCATTTAGAGCTGAACTCTACCTGGAGAGAACGACCTCCGAAGTACCATTCATCATCTTCCTCTATAAAATAAGTAATCTTTCCAACTTTTGTTTCCGCAATAGGTTCAGATGGTTCTTCTATTCGAATCGCTAGAGAAAACCCTGGCTGAAGACCACCTGTTCCTCCATAACGGACATAAAATCGAAGGTTTGTATTGTCATCTACATCTAGTTCTTCTTCATACCATTTAGCTGCTTCTTCTGTAACGGTAAGATCCATTATTTATTCAACTCCTTCTATTCTATGGTCGTCCCATATGGTGTATCCGTAAATGGGTATAGATAAACCTACTAAAATAGAAAGACAACCACAATTCATCTACAGATGGTTGTCTTTCTTATGTTTATCAGGAACCGGATCAAAACCACCTTTATGAAAAGGATGGCACTTCAAGATCCGCTTAATGGTCAAATAGGCCCCTTTTAAAAAACCAAACCGTTTGAAAGCTTCAAGTCCGTACTCCGAACAAGTAGGCTGGAAACGGCAGCTGGGTGGAAAGAAAGGACTGATTCCTTTACGGTAAAAATTTATAAGGCCAATCATGACATGCTTCATAAATCAAGTCCTTACTCTGCCTCTTGTTTTTTATCATAACTCAGAGTTGCTACGGCATCGTGAAGATGGATAGATTCTTCATTCCGGCAAGTTACGGAAAAAGCTTCTACAAATTCAAGTTCATATAAATCAGCTGCAACCAGACGAACGATGTCTTCTACAAAGCGAGGGTTCTCATACGCTTGTTCTGTAACCATTTTTTCATCTGGTCTTTTCAAAACGGGGTGAATCCGGGCACTTGCATTACTTTCGGCCGCCTCAAGTAAAGCCGCTTTCCAATCAATTTCCTGCTCGTCGAAATCATCCGTTAATGTAACAGTCATGGATACGTTACCTCGCTGGTTATGGGCGCTGTATTCACTGATTTCTTTTGAACAAGGACAAAGAGTAGTAATTTTACCAGTTAACGTAACCGTAACATCATGCCCGGTTTCTTCCCTATATTCATCACGAATCGTAGCATCTGCGTAGTTCATACCAGCAAGGTCTGAGTAAGGCCCTTTTCTTTCAAAGAACCAGGGGAAATGTACTTCCACTTCAGCATCTTTTTCTTTTAAACGACCGGCAAGTTCCTCGGTAAAGCCTTTTAAGGTTGCAATATCTATGGCAAACCCTTCATTGTGATATTTATCTAATTGTTCTGTGAAGCGGCTCATATTTGTTCCTTTACTTCCTTTCACAATAGAGGAACCAAAGGAGAACGTGCCAATCGTTGTCTGAATTTCCGGCGTCAGTTTACTTGGAATGCGAATAGGGTGCTTCACGTTTGAAATTCCCACCATATCAATATCGAAAAGGAAATCTTTTTTTGAATTTTGTAAATCCGCCATTTTATCTTTATCCACCGGTTTTGTACGTGGACCTGGTTTCACAGATCCAAATAATTGGTGGCGCTCTTCTTTGGAAGGTAATTGCTTATTATGGTTTAGTTCAGTTTTGTTCATAGTAAAAGACTCCTTTCAGGCCTTCATTTCTAAGTCAAAGTATACAATATGTAAATCTATTTATACAATTTAATGCTTTTATTAATGTGTTGGTAAAAACAGGATAAAACCTATCCTACGGTTGTTTTACTATCGTTTCCACAAAAAAGGAGGTCTATGCTTTTTAGCACAGACCTCGTGAAAAGCAGGTTACATCCAAGTGATTTTTGGTTCAGTTTTGTTTATAATCCTTTTAATATTCGATCGATGACGGTAGATCACGAATAGCGTGAAAAGAGTAATTACAATGGTCAACCCAAAGTCTCGGACAATCAGAGTAGCAACTATCCCGACGACACCACTGATCATAGAAGATAGAGATACGTATTTACTAATGTATAAAGCCAGGAAGAAAGTGGCTAGTAGTATAAAGAAAATAATAGGGTTAACTCCCAATATAACGCCTCCGGAAGTAGCAACAGCTTTTCCACCTTTAAAACCTGCAAAGATTGGGTACATATGACCAATCACAGCAAAAATTCCAATGATTAATGTAATGACTTCGGCTCCAAACAATAAAGGAAGAGCTGTTGCCAGAGTTCCCTTAAGGATATCCGCTGAAGTTACAATTAAACCTGCTTTAATGCCTAATACACGAAAAGTGTTGGTTCCGCCCAAATTACCGCTTCCGTGCTCTCTAATATCAGTATCATAGCCATATTTCCCTATTATCAGACCTGATGGAATGGACCCAAGCAAGTACGCGATAATAGCAAATAAAGCGTATTCCATGCCACTCATCTCCTTCGTTGCTTTATTCTATTTTACCATGAGAGGTTTGAGGAAAGAACCCGGCCGCTTCATTGTAAAGGTTAAACTTATTCATTTAAGGGATAAGGAGATTTAGAGTACCTTTATAATATACGATCTATAGATTTAAACTTATGTACTAAACTCCAATGCTGTAACAACTTCCTATTATACCAATTCAGCACCGTGTGACAAGAAATTTCTTGCCAAGTGATAGGATATAGAAGATATAATATTAGTTTCTCAATGTGTTCCAATTGATTTCGAACCTTTGCAAAATGTTTGAAGTTGTGGAATTGTGGAAATATAAAATTCATATTTTATTAGAATAAAGAGGGGGAAAACCATGATTACGTTCCAAGACGTAACGAAGACGTATCCTGATGGGACAACAGCTCTTAAAGACATTGCCTTGCACGTGAAGGACGGGGAGCTGTTAACTTTAATTGGTCCCAGTGGCTGCGGTAAGACTACAATGATGAAGATGATCAACCGATTGATCCATCCTACAGAAGGGTCAATAACTATACATAATAAAGATATTCGCGAATATAACATTCACGAGCTCCGTTGGAATATTGGTTATGTATTACAGGAAATTGCTTTGTTTCCTCATATGACGATAGAAGAGAATATATCTATTGTTCCTGAAATGAAGAAGTGGAAAAAGAAAGACCTTTCTAACCGTATTGATGAACTAATGCATATGGTTGGGTTAGATGCTGAAAAGCACCGGAAGCGGAAACCTAGCGAATTATCGGGCGGGCAGCAGCAAAGGGTAGGCGTTATAAGGGCTCTGGCTGCTGATCCGGATATTATATTAATGGACGAGCCATTTAGTGCCCTGGATCCCATTAGTCGTGAGCAGCTGCAGAAAGATATCAGACAGCTGCAACAGGAAATTCAGAAAACTATTGTGTTTGTGACTCATGATATGGATGAAGCTATGGCTCTTGGAGACAGAGTTTGTGTCATGCAAGCGGGAGAGATTGTTCAATTAGACACTCCTCAGAATTTAATACTACATCCTGCAAATGAGTTTGTGAAAGATTTCATAGGAAGCCGTAAAACTCCATGGGAAACAGCGGTAGACGTCATTATGGACCGAACAAAAAATCAAATGTATCCTGTTGATGAACTAGATAAAGGAACAATTCCGAACAAAGGAACATTCGCGTTAAAAAATCCCGATGGAACGTATGCCACTGCGATTCATGATGGCGAGAAGATGGATCTTCCTGCTCTAGAAAATGGAATGACTTTAAAAGAGGCTACTGCCGTATTTGAAAAAACAGATTATCCAATGCTTCCGGTAGTAAAACAGGATCAGCTTCTAGGTACTCTTTCTTATAAAGATATCGTCTTTTATTTGAAAGAAAACCACCATGAAAAAGGGGTGGGACAGCTATGAGCCAATTTAAAGAGGTTTTTATTCAACGACAGGATGTCTTACTTGAAAAGATCTGGGAACACTTACAAATTTCTATTATTGCTCTAGTCATTGCGACACTCATATCCGTGCCTCTAGGATTGTTATTAACACGAAAACAAAAGGTTGCTGAACCTGTTATTGGGGCAACGGCCATTTTACAAACAATACCCAGTCTTGCAGTCTTAGCGTTTTTAATTCCTTTATTCGGAATTGGGCAGACGCCTGCCATTATTGCTCTAACAGCGTATGGACTTCTGCCTATACTCAGAAATACCTACACCGGGATTAAAGAAGTAGATCCTGCTCTTAAGGAAGCGGCTACAGGAATGGGAATGAATTCTTTTCGCCGCTTATCCCGAGTAGAGTTACCACTGGCTATGCCGGTTATTATGGCTGGAATTCGTACATCTATGGTCTTAATAGTCGGGACTACTACAATTGCTGCTTTAATAGGGGCCGGGGGTTTAGGTGATTTAATTCTCCTTGGTCTTGACCGCGGTGGTGATGTGAATCTTATTCTTCTCGGTGCTATTCCAGCCGCTCTGTTAGCTATTATATTAGATGTGATCCTTCGACTGTTTGAGAGAACATCCGCAAAGTCTGGTTTCCGCTCTCTAGTAAGTCTTTTGGTTATTGCCGCATTAATTGCTGTAGGTCCATTAGCGTTTGGCGGGAAGGCGAAAAACGATCTCGTCCTTGGAGCAAAATTAGGTTCGGAACCTGCTATTTTAATTAACATGTACGAAATGCTTATTGAAGAAGAAACGGATCTTTCTGTAGGATTGAAACCAAACTTAGGGAAAACGGATCTTGTATTCAGTGCCTTACAGGAGGGCAGCATAGACATATATCCTGAATTTACAGGGACGGCTATTGTATCCTTGCTTGATGAACAGGCGAACAGCAATGAGCCGCAGGAAGTATATCAGCAGGCAAAAGAAGGCATGGCTGAAACATATGATATGGCGTTCTTAGAGCCCATGCAATTTAATAATACGTATGCTGTAGCTACTACGCAGGAGCTTGCTGAAAGATATAACTTAGAAACCATTGGGGATTTAAAACAAGTGGAAGACCAGATTACTGCCGGTTTTACTCTTGAGTTCAATGATCGTCAGGATGGTTATCAGGGAATGAAAGAAGTGTATGATCTTAATATTGGTGAAGTACGTACGATGGACCCGGGATTGCGTCAGGGAGCTATTAAAGATGGTACCGTGGATATTATTGATGCATATGCCACTTCCGGATATATGGTAGACTTAAACTTGAAGGTTCTCGAAGATCCTGAGAATTTGTTCCCTCCTTACCAAGGTGCCCCCCTTATGAGGCAGGAAACTTTGGATAGATATCCTGAAGTAAAAGATGCTCTTAATCAATTAGGTGGAAAAGTCACCGGGGATAAAATGCGTCAAATGAACTATGAAGTCGATTATGAAGATCGAACCCCTGAAGAAGTCGCACGCGAGTATTTAGTGAGCGAAGGCTTAATTGAAGAATAGGAGGTATAATATGACGTTTAAAAACCCATCACGCGAAGAGATTGCGGAAGTATTACAAAACTCTAAAACGATTGCGGTCGTCGGTCTATCAGACAAACCGCATCGCACTTCATACCAGATTAGTAAAGCTATGCAGGAAGCGGGGTACCGCATTATTCCTGTTAATCCGACCATCAATGAAGCATTAGGTGAAAAGGCTGTTGCACAATTAAGCGATATTACCGAACCCATCGATATCATAAACGTGTTTAGAAGGTCAGAATTTCTTCCGGATGTCGCTAAAGAAGCTTCTGCTATTTCTGCTCAAGCTTTTTGGGGACAGCAGGGTGTTATTCACGAAGAAGCCTACGAAGAGTTAAAGGATAAAGATATGACCGTGATCATGGATGTCTGCATTAAAGTTGCCCATGCTGTTTATATGTAAAAGAATATACTTTTAAAAAAAATCCCTGTTTAAACAGGGGTTTTTTCATGTTGATACTAGAATAATGTTTGCGAAACCTTATAAAATCGCTACAATATAACAAGCAGCATTTTTTATTGAGCGTTTACACAAACGAACGTTTGTTCTATTATAGTAGTAGATGAAGTTGACGAGAAAGGAGCCGATGGTAAATTGGCGAAGCAGAATCAAACATACTCAGATGATTCCATACAAGTACTAGAAGGTTTGGAGGCGGTCCGAAAACGACCGGGGATGTATATTGGATCTACGGATCACCGCGGCCTCCACCACTTGGTACATGAAATTGTGGATAATGCCGTAGACGAGGCATTAGCCGGGCATGGAGATCAAATGACGGTAACTCTTCATAAAGACGGCAGTGTTTCTGTAGAAGATGAAGCACGAGGGATGCCGACCGGAATGCATCAGACAGGAAAACCGACACCCGAAGTGATTTTGACTGTGCTTCACGCAGGAGGGAAGTTCGGACAGGGGGGCTATAAGTCAAGCGGAGGTCTTCATGGTGTCGGAGCTTCTGTAGTAAATGCCTTATCTGAATGGCTGGAAGTCTATATATGCAGGAATGGAGAAAGATACTATCAACGCTTTGAAAACGGAGGCCTTCCGGTGACTTCTCTGGAGCATAAAGGAGCGACTAGAAAATCCGGGACAACCATTCGTTTTAAACCGGATCCTGGTATATTTTCAGTGACGAAATTCAATTTCGAAACGTTATCGGAGCGTTTGAAGGAAGCTGCTTTTCTGTTGAAAGGGTTTCGAATCAATCTGATTGATGAACGCAGTGAGAAAATTAAAGAGGTTTACCAGTATAATGATGGTATTGAATCCTTCGTTTCTTACCTCAATGAAGAGAAAGACACTCTTCACCCCGTTGTATCCTTCGAGGGAAGCTATAAAGACATCGAAGCTGATTTCGCATTCCAATTCAATGATGGTTTCGCAGAGAATATCCTTTCCTTTGTTAATAATGTCCGTACAAAAGATGGAGGTACGCATGAATCAGGCGCTAAAACGGCGATTACAAGAATTTTTAATGACTACGCCCGTCGTGCTCAATTAATTAAGGAAAAAGATAAAAACCTGGAAGGAAACGATATTCGTGAAGGATTCACCGCAGTGATCTCCGTTCGAATCCCTGAGGAATTTCTTCAGTTTGAAGGTCAGACCAAAAGTAAACTAGGAACTTCAGAAGCGCGCTCAGCGGTGGACGCTGTAGTGGCTGAACAGTTATCTTATTTTCTTGAAGAAAATCCTGATGTAGCTTCTATGCTCATTAAGAAAGCTGTAAAAGCGAAGGAAGCAAGAGAAGCGGCGCGTAAGGCCCGTGAAGATGCTCGATCCGGAAAAAAGAAAAAAAGAAAAGATACGTTGCTCAGTGGGAAGTTAACGCCCGCTCAGTCCAGAAATCCGCAAAAAAATGAACTTTACCTCGTAGAGGGCGATTCTGCAGGAGGTTCTGCTAAGCAGGGACGTGACCGTAAATTCCAGGCGGTTCTCCCATTAAGGGGAAAAGTAATTAATACTGAAAAAGCGAAGATAGCTGACATCTTTAAAAACGAAGAGATTTCCACCATTATTCATACTATTGGGGCCGGTGTAGGCGGAGATTTCACTCTTGAAGACTGTAATTACGATAAAATTGTCATTATGACGGATGCGGATACGGATGGAGCCCACATTCAAGTCTTACTGCTGACATTCTTTTATCGTTATATGAGACAGCTTGTCGAAGCAGGGAAAATATTCATTGCTCTTCCGCCGCTTTATAAGGTTTCTAAGGGCAAAGGCAAGAAAGAAAAAACCGAATATGCCTGGGATGAAGAAGGCATGCATAAGCTTCTTAAAGAGTTCAAAAACGGCTATTCCATTCAGCGTTACAAAGGTCTTGGTGAGATGAATGCGGATCAGTTGTGGGAAACCACGATGAATCCGGAGTCCAGAACCTTGATCAGGGTAACGATAGATGATCTGGCACGCGCAGAAAGACGCGTAACTACATTGATGGGCGATAAAGTAGAACCTCGCCGCAAATGGATTGAATCCCATGTCGCTTTCGGTATGGAAGACGAAGCTAACATTTTAGAAAACGACAAAATTCAAACATAAAAGGGGGATATTCTGTTGGCAGAGGCAGAGAAGTATTTAGATTTACCATTGGAAGAAGTTCTTGGAGATCGTTTTGGACGGTACAGTAAATATATCATCCAGGAACGTGCTCTTCCCGATGCGAGGGACGGTTTAAAACCCGTACAGCGTCGTATTTTATATGCAATGCATCAGGAAAGAAATACACATGATAAGGCCTATAGAAAGTCGGCTAAAACAGTCGGTACTGTAATTGGTAATTACCACCCACACGGAGACTCTTCCGTTTATGAAGCGATGGTACGTCTAAGCCAGACGTGGAAATTGCGGAAACCTCTTGTGGAAATGCACGGAAATAATGGAAGTGTGGACGGAGATCCGCCAGCCGCTATGCGTTACACCGAAGCCAGACTTTCCGCTATTTCATCAGAACTTCTGAGAGATATTGAAAAAGAAACGGTAGAATTCATCCCAAACTTTGATGACACAATTGAAGAACCGACTGTTCTACCGGCTAAATTTCCAAATCTTCTTGTGAATGGTTCTACAGGTATTTCGGCTGGTTATGCCACCGAAATACCTCCTCACAATCTCGGCGAGGTTATTGATGCCGTAATTATGAAAATTGATAAACCAAATGCAGAAGTACCTGAATTAATGACTAAGCTGAAAGGTCCTGATTTCCCAACCGGAGGTACGATTCAGGGTGTGGAAGGCATTCAAAAAGCGTATGAGAACGGGAAAGGAAAAATCGTACTTAGAGGACGTGCAGAAATTCAGGAAGTTCGCGGCGGACGAGAGCAGATCGTAATTGACGAAATTCCTTTTGAAGTTAATAAAGCTACCATGGTTAAGCGGATGGATGAACTTCGCATTGATCGTAAAGTAGAGGGAATTTCTGAAGTACGTGACGAAACAGATCGGACGGGCCTCAGGGTCGTTATTGAATTAAAAAAAGACGCTAACAGTGAAGGTGTGCTTAACTATCTTTATAAGCATACGGATCTTCAAATATCGTACAGTTTTAATATGGTAGCTATTCATGATCGGACCCCTACACTTCTGAGTTTACCAACGATGCTGGATGCGTATATATCCCACCAGAAGGAAGTTGTCACCCGTCAGTGCGTCTATGATTTGAACAAAGCTAAAAGACGGGCACATATTGTTGAGGGGCTGATTAAAGCTATCTCGATTCTCGATGAAATCATAGCGACCATTCGTGGCTCTAAAGACAAGCAAGATGCCAAACAGCAATTAATGAATCAGTATTCGTTTACAGAAGCTCAGGCAGAGGCCATTGTCACGCTTCAGCTTTATCGTTTAACGAATACGGATATTACGGCACTTGAGGCGGAAGCAGACGAGCTGCGCAAACAAATATCTTACTTAGAGAAATTACTTGCCAGTGAACATGAGCTTATGAAAGTTATCAAGTCCGACCTTCGAAGCATGAAAAAACAATACAGCGAAGACCGGAGAACCAATATAGAAGATGAAGTACAAGAACTTAAAGTTGATCTTGAAGTAACGGTAGCCAGTGAAGACGTACTTGTTTCCGTTACGAAAGATGGATACTTGAAGCGTACAAGCCTCCGTTCATACGCAGCTTCCAATGGAGCGGATTTCGCTCTTAAAGATGGGGATCATCTTTTGAGACTGCTTGAAATTAATACAACGGACACCATTTTGTTGTTTACGAATCTCGGTAAATACCTATTCCTGCCTGTTCATAAACTTCCAGACATCAGATGGAAGGATTTAGGGCAGTATATTTCGAACATTGTCCAGGTGGAGAAAGATGAATATATTGTGGAAGCCATCCCGGTCCGCGAATTCAAGCAAGACCAATATTTACTTTTCTTCACCAAAAACGGGATGGTAAAGAAAAGTGAATTGAAGCTGTATCAGGCTCAGCGACATTCAAAGGCTCTCGTAGCTATTAATCTAAAAGGAAATGATGAAGTTGTGGATGTCCACGTCACGGATGGTCACTCCGAAATCTTTATTGCAAGTAACAAGGCTTATGGTCTATGGTATTCCGAAGAGGAAGTTAATGCTGTTGGCCAGCGCGCTGCCGGGGTGAAAGCCATTCACTTGAAAGAAGAAGAGGAGGTCATTTCAGGGCAGATCTTCCATAAAAATGAAGACCCTTCCGTGTTTCTTTCTACACATCGTGCTGCAGTTAAACGTATGCGTTTGAAAGAATTTGAAAAGGCTTCTCGTGCTAAACGAGGTGTCATTATGCTGCGTGAATTAAAAAATAACCCTCACCGCCTGATTGATGTTCATCTAGTCCATCGAGATGATCAGGTGATATTGAAAACGGAAAAAGAGGAATCGATTACGCTGAACGTAATGGACTTTAAAGCTAATGATCGGTACAGTAACGGCTCTTATGTTATGGATACAGACCAGCACGGAAAAATTTCAGAGGCCTGGATTAAACCTTGTTATGAAAATCCGTTTCAATCCCAGGACCCAGATAGCGATTAATGAAAAGACAGTCTCTTTAGAGACTGTCTTTTACTATATTCCCAAAGTTCTTTACTTCCAATATTTCCTTAGATTCGTTTGTATTTTCAAAAAATTATGCTAAAATGAATGTAAGTTCAGCAGATTGGGGATGGTGTATGAGAGATTTAAAAGAAGACATAATTCAAACCTCGCTTCAATTATTTGATCGCTATGGTTTTCACGGTGTGAGCGTCAATCAAATTGTAGAATTATCCCGTACGTCTAAAGGCGGTTTTTACCATCACTTCAGCTCTAAAGACGAACTCCTTTTTGTCATTCACGATACCTTTATTACATATGTATTGAAAGAAGCTCAATCGGCCAATGTCATTCACTCATCTCCTGTCATGAAGATTCAAGCTATCATTCATGCGTTTGTTCAAGTTTTTGATCTATACAAACCTCATATATCTGTCTTCTATCAGGAGAGCAATTATCTTAAACCTGAATACGAGCGACAGATTAAGCAAAAACGTGATGAATTTAAAAAGATGATTTTTCAAGTCATCGAAGAAGGACAGGAGTCAGGACATTTTCGCAAAGAACTGCCAGTGTCTATTACAGGTATGGCTATACTGGGAATGGTGAATTGGATTTATAAGTGGTATAAACGGGATGGTCCACATTCGATCCATGAGATTTCAGATGTTTTCACGGATCTGATTTTACATTTTTTACTGCCTGGGAAAGAAGAGACGGATTACTTGAACCAACTGCTCCACGTTCCTTTTTTTTATGAAAATAAGTAAACGCTTTCATTTATTTTTTTGACTACGTACCGACCAACCAGTCGGTCTTAATTCCCTGAGGAGGAATCATATGAATTTTGAATTAACGAAAGAACAGGAAATGACTAGAAAAATGGTTCGTGATTTTGCTGAGGAGGTTATTCATCCGCGTGCGGTAGACATTGATACAAAAGCGGAATTTCCAGAAGATATTTTTAAGGAGATGGGCAAGCTCGGGCTTCTTGGTATCCCATTTCCAGAAGAATATGGGGGATCCGGCGGGGACACGGTTACGTATGCTCTGGCTGTAGAAGAAATCGGCCGCGTCTGCGGTTCTACAGGCCTTAGCTACGCAGCGGCAGTTTCTCTAGGGGCCAGCCCCATCTATTATTTTGGTACAGAAGAACAAAAACAGGAATTCTTAACTCCACTGGCGAAGGGAGAGGCACTCGCTTCTTTTGGACTAACCGAACCGAATGCTGGTTCTGATGCAGGGGGGACGAAAACACGAGCTGAACTTAAAGGAGATCATTACGTCATCAACGGAGAAAAATGCTGGATTACGAATGCGGAATATGCTCGGTCTATTACCGTTACGGCGGTTTCAGGGAAACGGGACGATGGTAAAAACATTATTTCGGCTTTTATCATCCCTAAAGATACTCCAGGAATGAAGATCAGCAGTCCTTATGAAAAGATGGGCGTCCGGGGTTCCAACACTTCAGAAATTATCCTGGAAGATGTGAAGGTACCTAAGGAAAACCTGCTGGGCGATCCTGAAAAAGGTTTTAAACAGTTCCTTTACACACTTGATGGAGGGAGAATTTCCATTGCTGCACTTGCGGTCGGTATCGCGCAGGCTTCCCTGGATCGTGCTCTTTCTTACGCAAAAGAAAGAAAGCAATTTGGCCAATCGATTTCCAGTTTTCAAGCCATTCAGTTTAAATTAGCGGATATGGCCATGGAAGTGGAACTGGCACGTAATATGGTACTAAAATCCGCCTGGTTAAAAGATCAAGGGAAAAACTTCACGAAGGAATCAGCGTATGCTAAGCTGTTCGCTTCTGAAACCGCTTTCCGATCATCCAATCAAGCTATCCAAATACACGGAGGCTACGGTTATATGAGGGAATATGAAGTAGAGCGTTATCTGCGTGATGCTAAACTGCTTGAAATTGGAGAGGGAACGTCTGAGATTCAACGTTTGGTTATCGCTCGTCAGTTAGGCTGCTAATAAATAAAGAGGAGGAATTGGTATATGTCCCTTTTGGAAACAACTGTAGGAGAACTTTTAGAGGAAAAGGCTCGTCAATTTCCTGATCAGGAAGCTTTTGTTTACCCGGAGAAGAAGCTGCGAAAAACCTATAAGGAATTTAACGACATGGCTGATGAAACTGCTAAAGGCCTCATGGCATTAGGGGTAGAAAAAGGGGAACACGTAGCTATATGGTCTGATAATAAGCCGGAGTGGCTTCTTTCCCAGTTTGCCACAGGAAAAATGGGCGGAGTTCTTGTTACGGTAAATACAAATTACAGAGCACAGGAACTCGAGTACCTTTTAAAACAGTCAGATGCGACCACTTTAATACTAGCGGAAGATTTTAGAGGCACCTCTTATATTGATATTTTGAAAGAGATCTGCCCAGAGCTTTCCTCCTCATTAAAAGGAGATCTTCAAAGCGAGAGGCTCCCTCATTTAAAAAATATCATTACTTTAAGTGATAAGGAACATCCAGGGTGCTACACGTGGAATGACTTAATCGATATGGGCCGATCAACAAGTGATGAAAAACTTGAAGAACGTAAACGCTCTCTATCCTATCAAGATGTGATCAATATGCAGTACACGTCAGGAACTACGGGCTTTCCTAAAGGTGTGATGCTGAGCCATTATAATATCGTCAACAATGGCAATCAGGTAGCGGACTGCATGCGGCTTACCAATGAAGATCGTTTGTGCATCCCTGTTCCCTTTTTCCATTGCTTCGGCTGTGTATTAGGAACGCTTGCTGCGGTATCAAAAGGAGCCACTATGGTTATTCTTGAGCAATTTGAACCTTTACAGGTATTAAAGGCAGTAAAAGAGGAAGCTTGTACAGCGCTTCATGGAGTGCCTACGATGTTTATTGCCGAACTTAATCATCCTGAGTTCAATGACTGGAAGCCGACTACGCTGCGTACAGGTATAATGGCGGGTTCTACCTGTCCAATGGAAGTCATGAAAAGTGTGATCGAGGATATGGGTGCCGAGGAAATTACCATTGCCTATGGTCAAACGGAATCCTCTCCTGTGATTACCCAAACAAAGGCGGATGATCCGATTGAACTTCGTGTTTCCAGTGTCGGAAAGGCACATCCAAACGTAGAAGTGAAAATCATTGACCCGGCTATTGGAGATGAAGCAGAAGCGGGAGTACCTGGAGAACTCTGCACACGGGGTTATCTCGTTATGGAAGGTTATTACAAGAACCAGGAAGCTACAGAAACAGCCATTGATCCAGAAGGATGGCTTCATACCGGTGATATCGCGGTGATGGATGAGGATGGCTATATTGAAATTACCGGCCGAATGAAAGACATGATCATTCGTGGCGGAGAAAATGTCTATCCACGCGAAATTGAAGAGTTCTTATATCAGCATCCCGATGTGCTGGATGTTCAGGTGGTCGGTGTGCCCGATCAGAAATACGGAGAAGAGATCATGGCCTGGATTATTCCTAAAGAAGGTAAGTCAATCGAAGAAGACGATATACGGGATTTCTGTGAAGGACAAATTTCCAAGCATAAAATTCCAAGGTACATCATGTTTACCGATGAGTACCCGATGACAGCGAGCGGGAAAATCCAGAAGTTTAAACTGCGTGAAGATGCGCTGGACATGATGGATTTGAAATCGTAAAAAGGGGTGGATAATTGTGTTTACAAAGATACTCATTGCAAATCGGGGAGAAATTGCGGCTCGTGTCATTCGTACGTGTAAACAGATGAATATAAGCACCGTGGCAGTTTATTCAGAGGCCGATCAAGAGGCCCCCTATGTAAAAGAAGCAGACGAAAGTTATTTAATAGGTAAACCAAGGGTTAACGAATCTTATTTGAACATCGATAAAATTTTGAAAGTTGCCAAGGAATCTGGTGCAGAGGCCATTCATCCAGGCTACGGGCTTCTTAGTGAAAGTGCTGAGTTTGCTGAAAAAGTAACCCAGGCCGGGCTTGTATTTATAGGACCAAGACCAGAAGTCATTGCTAAGATGGGGGACAAAATTGCGGCTCGTCATGAGATGAGTCAGGCTGGTGTGCCGATTGTACCCGGGACGGATGAAGCGGTAGCATCTGCTGAAGCTGCCTTATCTACTGCTCGATCATTTGGTTATCCCGTTATGCTAAAAGCGGCAGCAGGTGGAGGCGGCATAGGAATGCAGGCGGTCTACTCTGATGAAGAGCTTGGAAAAGCCTTTGAAGGGAATTCCAAGCGTGCCCAGACGTTTTTCGGAGATGGGAAAATGTTTATTGAAAAACTAATTGAAAATCCAAGACATATTGAGATGCAAGTGCTCGCTGACCATCATGGCAATGCTGTGCACTTGTTTGAAAGGGAATGTTCAATTCAAAGACGACATCAAAAAGTGGTGGAAGAAGCCCCTTCACCGGTACTTTCTGAGGAAACAAGACGCCAAATGGGGGAAAGCGCATTAAAAGCAGTAGCAAGACTTGGTTATTCTAATGCAGGAACCATCGAATTTTTGGTAGACGAGCAGGAAAACTATTATTTTCTTGAAATGAATACACGTCTCCAGGTGGAGCACCCTGTTACAGAAGAAATTACAGGGGTAGATCTGGTCGAGCAGCAGTTAAGAGTCGCTTCAAACGAGATTCTTTCTCTTAAACAGGAAGACCTTTCGATTCAAGGTCACGCGATTGAGGTTCGTATTTATGCAGAGGATCCGAATACCTTTTATCCTTCTCCCGGACAGCTGACAAAACTGGAATTGCCAGAAGGTGAAAACATCCGGCATGAACTGGCTGTAAATGGAAGTTCGAAGGTTACCCCTTTCTACGACCCTATGATTGCGAAACTCGTAGTACATGGCGAGACAAGAGAGCAGGCGGTTGATCTGATGGCACAGGCTCTCCATAAATATGAAATTGAAGGAATTAAATCGAACTTAACCATGTTAAAACGGATTATTACGCACGATCAATTTAAAAAAGGAAATACAAAAACAACCTTTATCAAGGATTATTACTTACCTACGTTAACCAACCAATAAGGAGAGATGGATTATGAATGAAGTAAAAGCATCAATGGCAGGAAGTGTATGGAAATTAGTCGTACAGCAGGGCGAAGAAGTCAGTGAAGGGCAGGACATTGCTATCTTAGAATCTATGAAAATGGAAATCCCCATCCCTTCAGAAACCTCGGGAAGTGTAAAAGAATTAAAAGTCAGTGAAGGTGATTTTGTAAATGAAGGCGACGTTATTGCCATTATAGAATAACAGGAGCGGATAGTATGCTGGAGTTACCAGAAGAAGTGACGATCAAAGAGGTCGGCCCCCGGGATGGACTACAGAATGAGTCCAGGGAAGTTCCGACAGAAGATAAAATTTCCTGGATAAATCAGTTGTCAGAAGCCGGTTATTCCTACATTGAATTCAGTTCTTTCGTCCATCCGAAATGGATTCCCCAGTTAAAGGATGCCAAACAAGTAGCTTCATCTATTGAGAGAAACCCTGGTATAACGTACGCAGCACTGGTACCCAATATGAAAGGACTTGAAGCAGCGCTGGAAACAGATGTAGATGAAGTATCCGTGTTTATGTCAGCCAGTGAAAGTCATAATAAAAAAAATATAAACAAGTCGATTGAAGAAACTTATCCTGTCCTTAGGGAAGTCATTCAGGAAGCAAAGGGCGCGAGAAAAACGGTCCGCGGCTATGTATCAGCCGTCTTTGGTTGTCCTTATGAAGGGAATATTCCGATTGGACAGGTTATAGACGTCAGTAAACATATGCTGGATATGGGCATAGATGAACTTTCTTTAGGGGATACCATCGGGGTTGCCAATCCTAAGCAGGTGGATAAGGCCTTACATGAAATTCAGAAGCAGTTATCCTTCAAGGATATAGCTATGCATTTTCATAATACGAGAGGAATGGCTCTAGCAAATGTTCTGGTGTCGTTAAATCATGGGATTACCACGTTTGACAGTTCGCTGGGTGGACTCGGAGGCTGTCCCTATGCCAAGGGGGCTTCAGGCAATCTTGCTACCGAGGACCTCGTTCATATGCTGCACCAGATGGGTGTATCGACGGGAATAGATGAACATAAACTCAGACAGGCTGCTTTATTTATTCAAGATACATTAAATAAACCGCTATCCAGTCATGTGATGCAAATAGAAAGATCTAGGTAAGAAAGGAGGTTGTGAGATGAGCGAACTTGTTACGTTAAAAGAGGTAAATGAACACGTCTTATTACTAACTTTAAATCGTCCAGAAGCAGCAAATGCTCTTTCCAGGGAACTACTCGATCAGTTAGCAGCTCGAACAGAAGAAATTAACCAGCGGACCGACGTGCGGGCAGTATTGATTACTGGAAGCGGAACGAAAGTGTTTTGCGCTGGAGCTGACTTAAAGGAACGGGCGGATATGTCCGAGCAGGAAGTTATCCAAACGGTTGAAAAAATCGGTGATACCATCCAATTGATTGAACAAATCTCCGTGCCTACCATCGCCGTAATTAATGGGGTCGCTTTTGGAGGGGGGCTTGAACTTGCTTTAGCTTGTGATTTGCGCATTATGAGTAATTCAGCAAGAGTGGGGCTTACTGAAACCTCTCTTGGAATTATCCCTGGAGCAGGAGGCACCCAGCGACTCAGCCGTTTAATTGGACTCGGAAAAGCGAAAGCAATGATCTACACAGCACGCCCCATCGAAGCTCAGCGGGCCCATGCGATCGGACTTGCGGAATATGTGTACGAGCCTCAGTTGCTGTTAGAAGAAGCCAAGGATATTGCGTTCTCCATTGCACGCAATGCGCCTATTGCGCTTAGACAGGCTAAAAAAGCTATACATGACGGATACGATAAGGAATTATCTGCAGGGCTTCAAATTGAAAAGGAGTGCTATCAAAAGACGATTGACACGGAAGACCGTCTGGAAGGCCTGAAAGCATTTAAAGAGAAAAGGAAACCAGATTATAAAGGAAAGTAAGGTGGGGAAAAGATGGCGAAGAATCAGACGTTAGAAGAAAAAAGGAAGCATATTTCCTCGGGTGGAGCAGAAAAGTATCATGCTAAAAATGCAGAAAAAGGAAAAATGTTTGTACGAGAGCGCCTTCAGTTATTATTCGACGATGATATGAATATTGAAGATGCCTTTTTTGCCAATAATCAGGACGATAAACTTCCTGCTGATGGAGTGGTCACAGGCATAGGAAAAATCAATGGAGAACAGGTTTGTGTTATGGCCAATGATTCTACTGTTAAAGCAGGATCATGGGGAGCACGCACTGTTGAAAAGATCATTCGAATTCAGGAAACAGCTATGAAACTGCATCTTCCAATGCTCTACCTCGTAGATTCAGCTGGAGCAAGGATCACCGACCAAGTAGACATGTTTCCCAATCGAAGGGGAGCCGGCCGTATTTTTCATAACCAGATAAAGTTATCCGGTCGGGTTCCTCAAGTCTGTTTGTTATTCGGACCCTCAGCTGCTGGAGGAGCTTACATACCTGCTTTTTGTGACATCGTAGTTATGGTCGACGGGAATGCTTCGATGTACCTGGGATCACCGAGAATGGCGGAGAAAGTGATTGGAGAAAAAGTCTCCCTTGAAGAGATGGGAGGGGCAAAAATGCATTGCTCCGTCTCGGGATGTGGGGACGTACTTGCTAAGGATGAGAAGGAAGCTATATTATTCGCACGGAAATACATGAGCTATTTTCCGGCAAATTATCGAAAAGCTCCGGCTCAAAAAGAAAGTATTGACCCTGTAACGTTTGAAAAGTCCATAGAAGAATTGATTCCAGAAAATCAGAATGCCCCTTTTGATATGTACCAGTTGATTGACCGTATTATTGACGAAGATTCTTTTTGTGAAATTAAAAAGAAATTCGCTCCGGAACTTATTACCGGTTTATCGAGAATAGACGGTCGTGTGATCGGTATCATTGCTAATCAGCCCAGAGCGAAGGGCGGGGTGCTGTTTCCAGATTCGGCCGATAAATCCGCTAAATTTATTCAGCTTTGTGATGCCTTTAATATTCCTTTATTATTCCTGGTAGATATTCCAGGATTCATGATTGGAACGAAGGTGGAAAGGGCAGGTATTATTCGGCACGGAGCCAAAATGTTATCAGCCATGAGTGAAGCGACCGTTCCTAAGATCTCCGTTATTGTAAGAAAAGCTTACGGAGCTGGACTTTATGCTATGGCAGGTCCAGCCTTTGAGCCGGATGCATGTATAGCTCTTCCAACAGCCCAAATTGCTGTTATGGGTCCTGAAGCGGCTGTGAATGCGGTATATGCGAACAAAATAGCTGAACTTCCTGAAGAAGAAAGACCTGCGTTTATTAAAGAGAAACATGAAGAATACAAAGAAAATATCGATATTTATCGCTTAGCTTCTGAGCTGGTGATCGATGATATTATTCAGCCTGACCGGCTGAGAGAAGAACTTTCCATTCGATATGAAGCTTACCAAAATAAAGACGTAACCTTTACTGAAAGAAAACACGGAGTATACCCTGTATAAAAAAACAACTCCTGATCTAATTAGATCAGGAGTTGTTTTTATTTAAGTAGAAGAAGTAGCCTTTTTACCGATCGTCTGGATCTGTTCTATGGTGTTCGGGTTTTCAAGAGCACTTAAATCACCTGCAGGTTTATTTAAATAAGCAGATTTAATAGCTCTCCTCATTACTTTTGCATTTCTCGTTTTAGGCAGATCGTCAACGATGTACACTTTTTTAGGAGCAAGAGCTTTCCCTAACTTATCAGCTAAGTGACTTTTGAATTCACTTATAAGTTCCTCTGATTCTTTTACATTAGGATTAAGGACAACAAACGCTATAGCCTCTTCACCTTTAATTTCATGCGGAACGCCGATGACGCCAGCTTCTGTAATAGAAGGGTGTTCAACCAGCACAGATTCAACTTCTGCGGGACCAAGTCTCTTACCGGCTACATTAAGGACATCATCAGAGCGGCCTGTAATTGTATAAAAGCCTTCATCATCAAGGATGACCCAGTCACCGTGAACCCACGTATCTTTGAAGCGGTTCCAATAGGTATCTTCATATCGTTCATTTTCATTATAGAAGCCACTGGTCATGCCTACCCACGGTTTTCGTAATACTAATTCTCCTACCTGATTCTTGAGAGAACCCCCTGATTCATCATAAACATCTGCGTCCATACCAGGTAGAGCAGCATTGAATGTAACCGGCTGAATAGGCTTTACAAGCACATTCCCAAGGATTCCGCCAGAGATTTCGGTGCCGCCTGAATAGTTAAAGATGGGAATGTTAGAGTTACCTGCCTGCTTGAAAAGCCAGTACCATGGCTCAGGGTTCCAAGGTTCTCCTGTGGAGCCTATTAGTTTAAGAGAACTTAAGTTATGTTTCTTAATCCATTCTTCACCATGCTTCATCATCGACCGCACAAGTGTAGGTGAGATACCTAAATGGGTCACTTTATATTTTTCAACTAAACTCCATAAACGATCAGGGTTCGGAAAATCCGGAGTTCCTTCGAACATGACGATAGAGGAACCGTTAACCAGGCCGCCATAAACAAGGAAGGGACCCATCATCCATCCCATATCTGTGTACCAAAAAAGCGTGTCATCTTTTGTGACATCCATGCACACTCCAGCGTCAAAAGCTGCTTTAGTTGGGAAGCCTGAATGTGTATGCACAGCTCCTTTTGGTCTGCCTGTTGTACCAGATGTATAGATAATCATAAAAGGGTCATCTGCTTCCATGCTCTTCTTATTGTAAACGGTTTCATTTTCAAGCAAACGAGACCATTGGGTATCCCGGTATTCATTCCATTCAATTTCACAGGAAGCGCGCTCGACCACTATAACATGTTCTAAAGAAGGGCATTGATCACAGGCGAGGTCTGCCTCCATCTTCATAGGTATGGTCTTTCCTCTTCTATAAAAGCCGTCTGCTGTAATGAGAGCTTTGGAACGGGCTGCTTGAATTCTGGTAGCAACTGCATCTGCTTTATAGCCTGAAAAGGCAGGGGAGAATACAGCACCAATTTTGGAAACAGCAAGCATTGATATGAGAGTCTCCGGGATCATAGGAATATAAAGCGTAATAATATCACCTTCAACAATCCCCAGATTATTTAGTCCATTTGCGACTCGATTTACTTCTTTGTATAATTCCTCGTAAGTATATTGAATCGTGTCTCCATTATCACCCTCCCAATAGAGGGCAACCGCATGTTTTTTTGTGTCATCCAAAGCCCATTTATCAAGAGCGTTGTGAACTACATTCATCTTTCCTCCAGTAAACCACTTAGGATAAGCTATTCCACTGGATAAATCCACGGTTTTTTCATATGATTGATCCCATTCTATTCCTAGTTCTTTCAAGGCTTCATCCCAGAACCATTCAATATCTTCAATTGATTTTTGGTGGAATACATCATAGTTGTCATATCCTAGTTTTTGCATCCATTGAAACAGTCGTGTAGCTCTGATTTGACTTTCCAATGGAAACCAAGCTTTTTCATATGTACTCATTAAATTTCCGCCCCCAGTTTAATGTTCTGAAATATCTCACACTTCTATTATACCGGAGATTGAGCCTATAATGAACGATTGTACTTTTTTCACAAGGTTGATTCCTGGTCCAAATACTTCATTTGTATAGGGAGTATTTTACAAAAATATGGCTATAATAACTTTCAAAGATTCGAGACCGTATTCAGTGTTTTATTTTGTAAACGTCCGCTTTTTATAAATTAATTTCCTTATTTTGGACAAAAGTCGCCAAATGATTAAAATATCGACGTCATTCGAGCTACTTTAACAATTAATTAATTGTTTCAAACTAGAATTAATGGTAAAGTCAAAATCGAAGATATTCATTTCTATTGTAGAATAGGGCTCAAGAACAGGGATTAAAACATTACCATTCATTATTAAAAGAATGTTATTCTATAATGGGAACACGAGAAGGTTAGATGTAACTAGGAGGTAGATTATGAGAATTATTGTAGCAGGAGGAGACGGTTTTTGCGGTTGGCCAACGGCATTATACCTATCCAAACAAGGACACGATGTAACAATTGTTGATAATTTAGCACGCAGAAAAATTGATGATGAGCTTCATTCCAATTCAGTAACTCCCATAGCATCATTAGAAGATCGAGTGGCTAAGTGGAAAGAAGTAACAGGGAATGAAATCCGTACATTTATTGGCGATTTGAATCACTATGATTTCTTAAGAGAAGTGTTCCGCCAAGTAAAACCAGAAGCATTCGTTCACTTCGCTGAACAGCGTTCGGCTCCATATTCCATGATTGATCGTGAGCACGCTGCATATACACAAACCAATAATGTTATTGGAAACTTGAATGTATTATATGCAATTAAAGAATTTGCTCCAGAATGCCATTTAATTAAACTAGGTACGATGGGTGAATACGGAACTCCAAATATTGATATTGAAGAAGGATATATAGAGATTGAGCACAAAGGCAGAAAAGACACGCTTCCTTACCCTAAACAGCCTGGTTCCTTCTATCATCTTTCCAAGGTGCATGACAGCCACAATATTATGTTTGCATGTAAGATCTGGGGTATCCGTGCGACAGACCTTAACCAGGGTATCGTGTATGGATTACATACAGAAGAAACAAAACTTGATCCAATGTTAGTAAACCGCGTGGATTATGATGGAGTATTTGGTACAGCCCTGAATCGTTTTGCTAATCAGGCGGCCATTGGTCATGATATTACGGTGTATGGTTCAGGAGGTCAAACGAGAGCTTTCCTTAATATTGAAGATACCGTTCGATGTGTAGAAATCGCTGCAGAAAATCCAGCTGACAACGGTGAATTCCGAGTATTTAATCAGTTTACTGAATGGTTCTCTGTACAGGAATTAGCTGAGCGTGTACAAAAAATTGCACACGAAGAAGGATTGGATACACAGGTTAAGAAAATTGAGAATCCACGAATTGAGAACGAAGACCATTACTATAACGCGGTTAACACAAAACTTCGTGATCTTGGTTTAGAACCTCATTTGTTAACAGATGACGTCATTCGTGATATTCTGCGTACAGCAGTTGAACACAAAGACCGTATTATTGTCGAGAACGTATTACCATCAATCACTTGGAAGTAAGGAGTTTTCCACTTTGAAGATCGCCATCATTACTGAAACATTCCTCCCATCAACAGATGGAGTGGTAACCAGATTGAAGGAATCCATCAAATACCTGCAAAGTCAAGAACATCAAGTGGTCGTGATAGCTCCAGACCTTGGTGTGAAGGAGTATGAAGGTGCGATTGTAGAAGGGGTTAAAGCAACAAAATTACCTTTTTATCGTTCGAAAGAGTTCTCTTTACCTCAGCGTAAGGTAAAAGACTTACTGCAAAAACATAATCCAGATCTTGTCCATGTAGTAAACCCGGCAATCGTTGGTGTGTCAGGTGTATATTACGCAAATAAGCTCAATTATCCACTGATTGCTTCTTATCACACGCATGTGCCTAAATATCTGGATTTTTATCGACTGTATCCCTTCAAGCCTCTGGTGTGGTGGTATTTCCGTAAACTTCATAATTATGCTCACGTTAACTTATGCACCTCTCAAGCAATCAAGACTGAGCTGGACGATAAGAATTTCCATAATGTAAACGTGTGGGACCGCGGGGTTGCAGTAGATCATTACCATCCTAAGCATAAGACAAAAGAAATGCGTGAGCGTCTTTCTGGCGGAAAACCTGAAAATAAACTACTCGTATTTGTCGGCCGTTTAGCACCTGAAAAAGAAATTCAAAAAATCAGACCATTACTTGACCAAAGAGATGACCTTTCATTAGCTATTGTTGGGGATGGACCTGTTAAGGACGAACTTGAGTACACTTTTGAGGGCACCAATACCGTCTTTACTGGTCTTTTACATGGTGAAGAACTAAGAGAAGCATTTTCTTCATCAGACGCTCTGATTTTTCCTTCTGTAACGGAAACTTTAGGACTCGTCATCTTAGAATCCATGGCTTCAGGTCTGCCGGTTATTGCTGCAAAAAGCGGTCCTACGATGGAACAGGTGGAAGACGGTAAAACAGGTATACTGTTTGAAAATGAGAATACCGATAGTATGATCGATGCGATTAACCGTTTGGAAGACGAAGTACTTTATAAGTACTTATGTAAAAACGCAAGAGCCGAAGCAGAAAAACACAGTTGGCAAAAACCTTCTGAACAGATACTGGATTATTACCATGAAACTTTACGGGTATTTGGAGAAAACGAAGAGTACTCGACTAAAAAATCAAAGGTTAAAGTCACAGAGTAAATACTCTGTGACTTTTCATTTGAGCGGGCATTTTCCATTTAATTGGAGAGGTAGTACTACAAAATACTTAGTAGCAACTCCGAAATAAATCCCCAAACCAAGTTACATCAAACGTTCTTTATAACGAATTAATTAAAAAAAAGATGTGAATTTTATCATTTTCACTTAAAACTTAGTAGCAACTCCAACTATAATTTTAAAAAACAAAGTACATACTTAAACAAAGAAATATCGACAAACAGCAGTTCTAGAAGGGCGAAACATAAAAGCATATGGTGTTTATATGTGGGATCCAGATGACCTTAAAGAGTAAAGTCTAATAAAATGGTTTGGCTAAACCGGTTCATAAATTCCAGTTGATTCATAAACAGATCCATTAATAGGGAAGAAATAGACGAAATGGTTTGACTTAAAACTTAGTAGCAACTCCGAAGCTAAAATAAAAAAACAATCTATAATACAATAAACATTTTACAACAAAGAAATCTGGAGCAAAGAATTTAACAATTAAAAATTAATTCAGCGATAAAAGGTTCCAGAGAATATATATTATTGGATAGATACATAAAACGCAAACTCAGTATATAAATAGACAAACTACTGAAATGCTTGGCTGGAATGAATATAAAGTAGCGAACAATTAATAATTATTTAGATAACAATCGTACAGAGAGAATCTAAAGCCTGAAGATGATAAAACCGTGAAATATAAGTTTGTAATTTAGATATTATTTTGATTTGAACTTACTGATAACAAGCAGTGCAGTATGGATACCAGATAATTAATCTTAATCTAACGATGTTAAGATCTACGGTGAAATTTTCCTTTTGTCTCACTATCATAAGTAAACTTGAATTATGAGACAAAAATATACTTATTTCTTTTACTTCCTATAATATATATTATGTAAACTATAAAAATAAATTAATCAATAAGTGTAGAATTTCATTTAAGACCTACTCCGCCCACTAAAATATTAAGTAATTCTTCACGTTTAGCAATTCTTGTTAAAATCCTCATTATAAATCCTGGATCAACCAAGTCTTCTTTCTTATAATTTAACTTCAAGATTTCATGTTAAGAAAGCAAGTCATGCTAAGATCTGATATAATCACGTTCCTTTTATATTAGGTTGTTTCCATATTTCTTCTGAACTACTTTTCCTTAATTGTTTATGGATCTTGAATACTCTTCGAGTTTGTTCACTACATTCATCAATTACACTTCAAGCGAACATTTGTGCCCATCCCGTGATTTTAGCATTTTATTATATTTTAAAGCTAAATTCGCTACTGTATCTTGAGCAGTTAACCTCCTCATGGGAAAGCTTAAATATAAATTAGGATTTTAGCAGCTCCTGTACTGTTATTTTTATTATTAGCGCCATCTTTATTTTTCCTTTCAAAATATGGCATCCAGAAGTTTACATAAAGTACAGAATCCTTCCCTTTTGCTTCTAAAAATATTTCTCCTATATATTATGGCTGGTTTCTCTCGTTCGGCAGGCTTCTCATTAAAACTTTTTAAAACAGCTGGGCTAATTTGTTAAATAAATGAAGCAAAAAAAGTCACCCTTATTTAAAGGATGACTTTTTTTGGGTTAAAACAGAACATTTGTTCTACCCCCGTGAATTTAGCATTTCACCTGCATTTCATCTAAGAATATACAACAAACTAACCCACATTTACCATTTCTATATAATAAATAATTCATTATCCATTTCAAAAAATCTGAATTATAAGCTTTTTTTAAAAAAATATCCTATATTCGAAAAATAATCGGTGATATATTTCCTATTTCTAGCTGTTTTCGGTTTAAAATAGTTTTTATTTAAGAAATTGGGGTAAGCTTTGCCTTGTGCCTTATTATAATCGAGTCTTTTATAGATGTTAAAATATGGAGGTTTTGAAATTGTTTACTTTAAGTGATTTACCGATGTTCTTTATAAATTTCTTTTTTATATTACCTATCGTCACTCTCGTACATGAAGCAGGACACGTGTGGGTGGCCCGTTTGTTCGGAGGGAAGATTCATTTCTGTATAGGTACTGGAAAGACCATTTTCAACATTGGAAAACTAGAAGTCAAAAAGAAATATTTCATGGAAGGCTGGTGTCAGTATGAAGATCTAACCTATAACAAAACGTGGGCGCACGTGTCTATATATTTAGCAGGAAGTATTTTTAACATGATCGTAATTCTCACGATTAATTACCTTATCTTTGCAGATGTATTGCCCCCGGCTTTGTTTTTCTATCAATACTCTTATTTCTCAGTTTACTTTATTTTCTTTTCATTATTCCCTTACCGTGATGACGACGGGAAACCAAGTGATGGATTGGCTGTGTATGACGTTATCCGGTACGGGAAAGCAGAAGATCCGATTGATTAATATGAATTCTGTTGATCGGCTGAACTCTTATGTATATATTTTAAGTATTCAAAAACGTGAATTCCATCTGAATCTGCTTGAGGATAATTCAGTTGGGAAGTAACTTCTCTTGATAAAGTTATAAATAATTCACACATTAGGAATAAAGCCTTCCAATTGTTCGGGTACTCCCCATCTGCGTATGTTTTTTTATAATTATTCCAGATGTGATCTTCTAAAAAATATTCGAAATATTTTCCGGTACTGCCGACATTTACATGGAAGTTATTTTTTGCACCAATGTACCAGCTGATCATGCGTTTAAGCATCTCTCTTACGGGACCTTCCATCATTTCTTTGGCATACGGAAGCTGTAGCCGGGCCAGTCCTTTTGCTACATACGTGCTTACCCACCAAAATTCATTGGTACAGCTTTCAATATCATAAAGAGATGGTTTTTTAACTAGATAATCACTATCATCAGGTTCTCGTAAAGCTGGCAGTTTGTTGTCTTTATCCAGTAAAACAACGCTTAAACTATCTTGATTCTCAGGAAGGTGATTTCTTTGATATAACGTAAGATCGATGCGGTTTCCATCCATAAACTGCATTAAGTAGGTGAATTTTTGCTTCGGTTCTTCATCAATGGAATCCAATTGCATCTCATCAGGCATTTGCATGATGAGTCTTTTACCAAAAACGTCTATCCAGGAATGATCTGCAATAAAGGCGTTCAGCTCAGTAACCACATAGAGGATATCATAGTCTTGAAATAAATCAGGTGTTACATTCGGATTGACTCTTGAGCCATTCATGATTACCCCTCTAATATGAGGTTCTGTTTGAGCAACTGAAAGAATCAGTTCCATCATCTCTTCTTCTGATCTCATCCTGGGACCCTCCCAATATAAAATACCTTCCTTCCTAATCAAATCAAACTATTTATGTGATATCATGAATGTAAATATATCTATGACTAGAAAGGAAAAGTTATGAAAAAACGCCTATATTCAATTCTCTTAGCCGTTTTTGCAGGTGTAGCAGCCTATGCAGTAAAGCCAAGAAAAGCTCAAGCACCATCGAATGACAATACGGTATCTCTTACGTATCCAGGTACAAATGTAATCATAACCCCAGGCGATTTATTATTTACTCCCATCGGAAAAAGTGAATCGAAATATGCGGGCCACGTAGGAATAGTAAATTCCCGCAGAGAGGTTATTCACTCTATCCCTTCAGGGTTAATGAAAGACCCGGTAAACCGTTATTTTAATAAATTTCGATCGATTATGGTTTTTTCTGCTAAAGATCCCCAAATTGGCATGAAGGCCTGCGGATATCTTGACCATCTTCATACCACTTATCCAAAAGCTGCTTATAAAGTGTTCACACCGCTTGGCTATAGTGATCATGAACAATATTGTACAAAAATTGTATGGCAGTCTTATTATTATGGAGCAGGTATAAACTTGGGACGGCTGTCAGAACACTCCTTAGCCATTCATCCAATTTTATTAAAAGATAAAAGGCATTTGAACTGTGTAGCAAAAAACTTATAAAACCAAGATACCGTAAATCTTACAAATAATTCAGGAACTCATTTTCAGGAAGAATTTCTATGGAATGTCCCTGACTTAATAGTGTTTCTGTACGCTCTAGCTTACTGTTTTTCTTTCCATTTAAATATTGATCGTAGGTTTTGCTTCCTACAATTAAATAATTAGTAGTGCTCTCTACTGTCGAATAGGTATATCCTCCAAGGTTAGCAACTGTTTGAACAGCCTTCTCTCGATTCATAGCAGTTAACCTTCCAGTAAACGCAAAGGAAGCACCGTAAAAAGGATGACTGCGGTCAATTTCTCTGCTTGCTGCCACATAATTTATACTTTCAGGTCTTTTAGCTTTCTGTTTCTTATTCAATCGCGCAGGTTCATACTGCTGGTCATACATCATGCCGTTAGTGGTTTGTGTCTTCTCGACCAGGTCTTTTGTATTTTCAGCCTTTAACTCTTCACAAGCCTTAAGTAAGATATAAGCAGCGGCCTGTGCATCCTCAAGTGCGTGGTGATGATTAAAACGAAAACCAATATGGTTTGAAACAGACTTAAGATTATAACGTGGCAGCTCCCATGTTTTCTTTGAAATGTTTAAGGTGCAGTTATAAGCAAGCAGTGGATATGGTAGACGATATTCATCCAGAACTGCACGAAGCACTCCCATATCGAACTGAGCATTATGCGCCACTAGAAACTTCCCTTCAACCATTGGCTGGATTTCATTTTTCCATAAAATATCGAACTCATAAGCATCGGCTACATCATCTTTTGTTATGCCGTGAATGCTTATATTTTTCGGAGAAAAATAATTCTTTCGAGGTTTAACCAAACGATAATATTCATGTTTTACTTCATAGTTTTCATACTCTACTAAACCGATCGAACAGACACTTCCTCGAGAGGAGTTGGCTGTCTCAAAATCAAGCGCTACAAAATTCATTGAGAATCTCCTTTATAAATAACTTATCTATTATCATAAAACCAACCGGGCTATGAGTCTATCATATTGCCTCCAAGCCTCTAATAAAGCTTCGTCCTATGCCCGAAGGCTCCCCATCTTTTCAAATTAGTGACTTTTCCTTCAATAAAAGTAACCAGTTAGACAATGGCCAATAACCCTCTATTAATCTAACTCAGTCATTAGATTTAAAAAAACCTCCTTTTCAAAGGAGGTTTTTATCATTATTTCTTTTTATATACTGTAATTCTTTCTTCAATTGGAGTTCTTTGTTTAGTTTTCGGCACTTGATCAAAGTAACCTAGATGGAGAAATCCGACTATTTTCTCGCCAGGTTGCACACCTAGCATTTCACGAACCTTAGGCTCATGAATTTGAGGGTTCGTTTTCCAAACGACTCCTAATTCTCTTTCCCAAGCTAACAACTGAAAATTTTGTATAAGGGAACTGATCGCTCCAAAATTTTCTTCCCATTGTTTCTGACGAGGGTCTTCATCCATTACAGCAATTAAAAAAGCTGCCGGCTGGCTAAAATAATTTCTTCTATTTTCCTGTCTGTCCCGTGGAAAAGTCTGCACGATATCTTCCACAAAATGATCTTTTTCTTCTGTCGGAATAAATATAAAACGCCAGGGTTCTCTTAATCCGTGCGTTGGTGCCCACCGAGCATCATCTAAGAGCTCTTTAATTAATGATTCAGGAACTTCTTTAGCTAAATAACCACTTTTGACGGAGCGGCGCTCACGAATAATTCTGGCTAATTCACTTTTATTTTGACCCATGGTTTCACCTACAGTTCAATTATTTTCTATTCTACTACAAATGATAATCATTCTCACTATTAATGTCAACCAATTATCCAATGTACTTAGACATATTAATGTCTGTAACATCGTACATTGACTGTTGATAAAGATGTATAGCACGTTTGTTATGAGCAAAAACGTGGAGGGAAAGTTTTTTAGCGCCCTGTTGTTTTACATGCTTTTCTAAGGATTCTAAAGCTCTTCGCCCAAAGCCTTGTCCTCTGTATGATTCAAAGATTAAAAAGTTATAAATGAAAGCCTCTTTTTGAGGGTGACTTTCATCAAAGTGGTACCAGAAATAACCTACTACCTCATTCGTATCGGGGTTGCTTAAAGATAATAAAAAGTGATGAGTCGTCTGAAGACCATCGGGTAAAAGCTGTTGAAAAGCTTCTTTTGATTTTTGCAAAGATTCTTCTTTTGTCCAGGTTCCAGCTTTAACCTTTTCATCTGCATAGTTTTGAACTTCCATTTTCATTAGTTCATCGAAATCTTTTTGCAACATTACGTTTAAGTTAAGCATAAATTTCTTCCTCTCATATTCCCTTAGTATTCATAAGTACCAGGCGCCATCCATCCGGGTCTTCAATAGTTGTGCCTCTTTCTTCCCAATAAGGATTCTCTGGTTCTACCGGAAAGAATCCTTGATTAGCTAAGCGGTTTATTATGGTTTGGATTTTATCTTTTTCTTCTATGTATAGCACCAATAAATTGTCTTTGGTAGGAGCGGGACAGGGGCTTCCCTCTGCATGAGTAGTGAACTCTAAGTGATACTGGCTATCTGGCAGCCCAAAAATTACTCCATCGTACCCGGCATGGTTGGAAAATTGAGTTAGTTTTGGTAAACCTATTCCTTCTTCATAAAAAGTCACAATTTCAGTTAGTTGATCTGTTGGTCTCGCAATTCTAATTTGTGAAGCCGAAAACCCTTTGAACTTCATATAAAAAAACCTCCTCCTCTGTTAGTATAATATAATTATGATAAATGTAGGAAAAAACCTGATTAAATGGAAAGACCACTTTGGCAGTAAAAGTGGTCTCTCCTTACGAACATTATTTTTCTAATAGTGCATTGGCTATTTCCTTAGAAAATCTTTCGACTGATAGTGGTCCTGCAAAAGTTCCCATATCTCCCGGAAGCTTATAAGTTTGATCCTTTTCCACAAAATTAAGATTTGTCCATGCCGGGTTGTCCGCCAGGTTATCAAATATTGGATCGTCATCTTGGACTAAATAGAAGAAATGAGAGTCTTGATAATTCTGTAAAGCTTCAACATTTGTTGAGATAAAGCCATAAATCTCTGGTCCATCGGTTTTAACCGCATTACTTGCATTCATTTTATCTAGAACTCCAGCGATGACCGAATTATTAGTAAATAATCTCATTGTAGGCGTGTTTTGAGATGTAAAAGCCTGAGCAACCACAGCATTCAGGTTTCCAAACCCAGCCTCTTGAATACGTTCTCCCTGTTCTTTAAAGGTTTCTTCCATCTGTTTAATGTATTTTTGAGCTTTTTCCTCTTCATTGAATACTTTGGCTATAGTATTAAACTCATTTAATAAATGCTGATACTGATCCTCTGCACCCTCTTCGGAATATGGAGCGAATAAGGCGGTAGGAGCAATACTTTCCAATTGATCTTTAAAACTTTCATGGCGATATTTAGCTCCAATAATTAAATCGGGATCCAATCGGGAAATCGCTTCAAAATTGGGCTCTGATCTTGTGCCGACGTCTGTTACCGAGTCACCTAGAGGCTCCCCAACATTCACCCATTTATTATAGCCTTCCAGATCAGCTACTCCGACAGGTTCAACACCTAATGGCAATAAGTGCTCCACATATGTCCATTCTAACACGACTACTTTTTTAGGAACGCCATCTATAGTCATCTCACCTACTCCATCTTCAAATGTGATAGAGCCTGTATTAGTTTCCTCATTTGATTCAGACTCCGATGAAGAAGCGGCTTCTCCCTCAACTCCATTGGATTGATCGGAATTATCACTGCATGCTGCAAGAATCCCCAAAAATAAGACTAGTCCTAAAATGCTAAGCTTTTTCATAAAATCTGCTCTCCCTTTCTTGTTGATTAATTCAGTAATTATATGTACTACTGACTATTGATAAAGATTATCATTATCAATAGTCAGTATAGAGAAAAATAACTAGAAAGTCAATGATAATCATTATCATTTTAGCATGAAAAAAGAAGCAGGAATTTCCTGCTTCTTAAAACTTACTGTTCGAATTCATTCAAATATTTTTCGTAGCCACGTTCCGCCATTTCTTCTTTTGGAATGAATTCCAGCGCAGCTGAATTCATGCAATATCTTAATCCTGTTGGCTGAGGACCGTCTTTAAATACATGGCCAAGATGAGAATCTGCTTCCTTACTTCTCACTTCGGTTCGGGAACCAAAAATACCTGGATCTTTTTTAGTTACAATATTCTCTTCCGCAAGCGGTTGAGTAAAACTTGGCCATCCAGTTCCAGATTTGTATTTATCCACGGAACTGAACAAAGGCTCTTTGGAAATGATATCTACATAGATACCCTCGTCGGTGTTATCCCAATATTTATTTTCAAAAGCTCGTTCCGTACCATCTTTTTGCGTAACCTTATATTGAACTGACGTTAACATGTCTTTTAATTCCTTTTTAGAATAAGTGACAGTCTCTCCGTTGTAATTAGTCACGGTTAGATCACCTTCCTCTTCGTTCTGATGTTTCTCTTGTCCGGATAAGTGTCCACTTGCTACAGACACTGTAATGAATGACCCAATTAATACAAACAACATCCCATATAAAACTTTTTTCTTCATGGGCAGATTCTCCTTTTATAGTCTCAGAGAAATGACTATATCTTAATCATAACATGTGCATACTCTGCAGCTAACTATTGTGCTTGCATATAGATTATGAAAACCATCTTTTTTGGTAATCCTATGGATAATAAAAGAATGGAGTGATTTTTTTGAAATTATTAAGTACAAGTTTTATCTTGCTGCTTTTGTTGTTAGCAGGATGTAACAATGCGAACAATCAATCCAGTGAACCATCTCAAAATGAGCCAGCACCAGAAAGTATTTCTTATCAGCAGATTAATGAGTCACGGCCGTTTAACTTTAATAGGTTTGAGCTGGAAGTTGATTATGTAGATCGATTGTCTTATCACATTGACTACGTTAATTTGGAAAACAGAACAGAAGCACGTATTGACGATTTTGATCGGCAGAAAGTTACAGGTGAAGAAGCATTTAACCAGCTTTCCCCCCATTTTAGAGAAATGAGTTTTGATGAGAACACACCAAAAGACGATGTAATTAGCGAAGTGCTAACAGTTCTTGGACTCGAAGCTCCTTATAAGGAATTCAAATTAGAAGTAACCTACCAGGATGGTACCGAAGTAACATATGAGGATTAACGTATTAAAACCGCCAACTGTTATTACAGATGGCGGTTTTAATAGTATGGATGGTTTATTTTTTTATTTTGTGTTCGGAGTTGCTACTAAGTATTAATCAGAACTATGGAGTAATTTAGTGGCTCCATTTTTCTGCTCCACTTGATTTTCCTTCATTAATTTGCCCACGGCTCTTTTAAATGCTGACTTACTAATTTGAAAAGTATCACGTATCTTCTCAGGATCGCTGCTATCATCTAAATAGACGATCCCATCGTTTTCCTTCAAATAATCCAGAATGACATCAGCATCTTCTTTTCTACTTTCTTTCTTAAGTGGACGTAAAGATAAGTTAATTGATCCATCATCTTTTACATCAATTACCCTTGCGACTACAGTTTCTCCTAATCTTGGTTCCTCTCTTCGTTCATTGGGGTGAATAAACCCTCTATACCCTTCTTCTGTTAATACCGATGAGCCAGCTTTTGTTGAGCGGTACACTCTTCCTTGAGTCTCGGTATTTAAAATAGAAGCGGGTGCCGGCTCTAAATCATCCCAAACTTCCTGCTCTGTAATAGGTTCAGCCAAAAGCCGCCCTTTTTTATCTAATTCTAAGCTGACAAATAAAAAGTCGCCTTTCACCGGCCAGACTGATTTTAGCAATGGAAGGTCATCTGTTGAAACTAAAATCTCTTTATCCTCTAATCCTATATTCACGAATACACCCATGTTCGTCACCACTTCTTCTACTTCGGCCCATCCATAGGAGTGGCGGGTTACTTCAGGAATAGTCATGCTTGCAACAGCCTGTCCTTTTTTATTTGTGTATAGAAATACCTTTATAGACTGATCTAAATCAATCTCCTCATGTACTGCTTCATCTGGCAACAATATTTCTGTGTCGTTGTATTTTAAAATAAATCCATTAGTTATTTTCTTTGATACTTTACAACTCTGTATCGTTCCAATCAGGGAATGATCCATGGATATTGTTCGCTCCTTTGTAACGTAATGTAACCCATTATAGCCTAGATGAAAAATTTTTAAAACAAAGATCTTGAGAACTTAAGTTTATTCAGTCTAGTCGATTAGAAATCCATAGAAAAAGTGTGGCAAACGCCACACTTTCCACTATTAATACAACCATGCAGCTCCTACGATAATAAGGAGAATAAACAACACAACGATTAGCGCGAAGCCTCCACCATATCCTCTACTCACATTAATTCCCCCTTTCACTACTTATATATGCAGGAGCTTGAAAGGTGGTATGGGTGAATGGAGGAGTTTTTCTCAGTTAGGGTTTGCCCTGTTTGCAAATTCATTAGCAATCAATTGGTAAGAGTGTTTCTTTTTTTCAAAATCAAAAATGTTGGTGATCATTAAAAATTCGTTAATACGATACTCATCAGCAAGACTTTCTAATTGATCTACTACTTGTACAGGATTACCAATGATACATCTTCTTCGATTCTTCCGTATTTTATCCTGTTCGGTTTCTGTCAAAGTTTCATGACTAACTTCGTCCTGAGGAGGAATTCTAGTCTCCAGACCTTTTTCAACTTGTAAGAGCCACATATCCTGACTTTTAGCCATCTCTTCTGCTTCTTCTTCTGTATTTGCACATACAACAAACACACAAGCATTTACCTCGGGTTGACGGCGAGCTAAGGAAGGCTTGAATTTTTCACGATAGGTCTGCAATGTGTTGGCGGCATGATCAGGATTAATAAAATGACCAAAAGTAAAACCTGTTCCATGCATAGCCGCATGTTTTGCTCCACGTTCCGTTAAACCTAATACCCAGATTTCCGGCTGGTATAGACTATCTGGACGTGCCGAAACACCAAAATAGGGATCTCCCTTTTCCATAGACTGAAATAAAAACTTTTGAAGTTCTTTTACCTGCCGCGAAAAGGAACTCAACGGCTTTTCAATACCATCTGTAAGAGCTAATCTGGTTTTCTTGCCCCCGCCCGGTGAACGGCCCAAACCTAAATCAATTCTTCCGGGATGAAAATTTTCAAGCATTCTAAAATTCTCTGCTACTTTCAAGGGGCTATACTGAGGGAGTAAGACGCCTCCAGATCCCACACGAATAGTGTTAGTAGCTTGAGCGATTTGACCGATTAGAATCTCAGGAGAAGAACTCGCCAGACCATTCGTGCTATGGTGCTCAGCAACCCAATAGCGATAGTAGCCCAAATCCTCTGTAAACTTTGCAAGTTCAATCGAATGGTGAAGGGCTTCATTTGCAGTTTCCCCTTTAGAAATAGGACTCTGATCTAAAACACTGAGCTTCATGATGATCTTCCTTTCAAATAAACCGGCAGTTACGTAAAATTTTACTTATATACATCTTTCATGATTTGCTGTAAGATTTGTAACTGTTCCTCAAATAAGATTTTGTACCTCTTCTTTAATACATCAAATTCTTCTTTTCCTTTATCAGTCAGGTAATACCAGTACACTTTTTGTCTTTTCTTATCATGAGATTTATAATCTTCCCGTCTGTATAGGAGCCCTTCTTCTGTCATCTCGTGAAGAGTATCCAGTAATGTAGAAGGTGCAGGTATCCAGTTCTTTGTCAATTGTTTAAATTCTGTCTTGAAATGTTCGCTAATCATTGGTTGATGGATTTGAAGTAAATGCATAATATAAAACTTTGTAAATTGAGCGGCGCTCATGTTTAAGGCGAATCGCTTAGGATTATTTTTATGAGACATCCTTATCCACTCCTTAGGTATAAACTTCTTCCTCCATTTTACAATAAAGACTGGACGGTTTGTCTACTTTTACGCACATTCGTTCGGTTATTTTTGTTTTTTATTTATTAGTTCGGAGTTGCTACTAAGTTTTAAGAGAGAATAAATTAAATCCGCAGAACCCGTTTAATCTAAATTGAATGAAATTCCGATTTTTCCAAAGTTTTTAGTTTCTCTTAAGTATTCAAAAGCGTTTTTGTACTCTTCTAATGAAAACACACGATCGAGCTGAGGTTTTATGTTGTGTTTTTCAATAAATTGAATCATCTCTTTTAGCTCTTCTGCGCTGCCCATCGTAGAGCCAAGCAAGTTGTACTGTCCGTAGAAAAACTTTCGAATATCTAATTGAATTTGATCTTCTGTCGTAGCCCCAAAGGTTACGATGGTTCCTCCTTTTCGTATTATATTTAGTGATTTATCGAATGTAGCCTTGCCGATACTTTCAATTAATAAATCGATAGACTCATTATGAAGTGCTTCATTCCAGTCGTCTTCTGTATGAATGGCTCGATCTGCACCTAATGATAGCGCCTGTTGAAGTTTATCTTCAGAACGAGAAGTAACTATAACCCGCGCCCCCATAGCTTTTGCGTATTTTAAAGCAAATGTCAGTACACCGCTACCAATTCCAGGGAGCATAACGGTTTGATCTTTCTGCAAATTACCTCGAGTGAATAAAGCTCGATAAGCTGTTAAAGCAGCAAGAGATAATACTCCAGCTTCTTCAAAGCTTAAATGTGAAGGTTTAGCCTCGAAGTGATTCTCATCACTGGTATAGAACTGCGCAAATGTTCCGTGATCTGGGAGGCCTACGATTTCAAATCCTTCCGGAGGTGCGGAACTGTTTCTCTTCCAGCCCAATCCTGGGTTAACTACAACTTCATCACCGATTTGAAATCTGCTTACTTTTTCCCCGACTTCTATAACTGTACCTGCGGCATCGGAGCCTGGAATTAACGCAGGGTCTTCCGGCTGGTGTCGTTTAGTAATGACAGCCAAATCACGCCTGTTCAACCCGGCTGTATGTACCTTTACTTTCACTTCCTTTTCCCCAAGCATAGGCTCTTCCATTTCTTTTACTGTTAACCCTTCGACTCCAACTTTTTGTTCATGTACAATTGCTTTCATTTTCAGCACTCCTTCCAATGGATGATTCTTAACAAGTCTATCAATTAAGTACGGAACTATCCACCACTTACCATTGTTGAGGCTACTTTAAGAGGGTTTTTATGCTCGTTACTTTCAAAGAAGAGCATCTCGCTCTCCGTGGATAGCCTTTCTTTTCCTTTAGGCTCTTTTAAAGTTTATTGTTAATTTTCCATAAAAGGCTTATTACACAATAGGGCCGTTCACTTTAAGACTCAGTTTCGAGATATTTTGTAGAGAAAGGGGCTCCAGGGAACGACTCGCTTTCCGCGGGCATGTGGCGAGCTTCCTCAGGCTTTGCCTTCCGGGATCTCACCGATCATGTTCATCCCGCAGGAGTCTTCGCCGTTCCCTTCCGCCCCTTTGCGATCATTGAGAGCTCGAAGTTCTCTGCATACAGACCTTCCAATGAACAAGGATCATCTATAATCTACCTTGATTTTTACTGTTTGTTCACGTGTAGGAACCCTGTACTAGAAGCATTTGAGGCAGATACAGCTTGGCTCCTGTCATCTATAGCAGGGTCCGTTCACTAGATATCGTTGGGGTGGCGGAGGAAACGACGAGACTCCCGCGGGAGAAGGATCTAGGCGAGACCCCACAGGGAGTGAAACGACCGCGGAGGCTTCTGGTAAAAGGAGGATCGACTAAAGTCGCCACGTCCTGTGGCAACGTCGATCGACCCTACGTCTTGTAGGGCCGCAGGAAAGCGAGTTGTTTCCGTAGCCGCCCCATCCTTTTTTGGCATTGGACCCGAGTTATCTCGAAACTGAGTCTTCAAGTAATGGGAGCTTTACCTTAAAATCAACACGGAAGTTTAACAGAACCTTCTTTTAAAAAAGTGAAAGAAACAATTCCAATCTATAATGTCGTGAGGTCGAATACTGTAATTTCTATCCAAGAGCTGGTTTACATTTTTTCTTATGTATTGACTTTAAGATGAGCAGCATGTACAGCCATTAAAAACCTCTCTTTTATAAGAAAGATTTTGTTAAGACCTGATGAATCTTTTAAATAATTGACGACGTGCCCCAAAGGTAGCCCGTTGTGAACACCGCTGTTATTCCTGTATGCTTTCTCCTTTTACCTTACCTGTAAGCTAAATGACGCTACATAAATATATAAAAGCCCATCTCTGTAATAAACAGAAATGGGCTTATTTATAGAATAATAGCAATTTCAAAGGGGGAGAATGCTGGTATTATTCACTTAGGACTTTAACTTGCACAGACTGTCTGCCGAAATCAAGAGCATCTTCGCGCTCTGGAATAAAGACATCAATACGGTTACCATTGATAGCTCCGCCTGTATCTGCTGCAATAGCTTCGCCGTAGCCTTCTACATATACTTTAGATCCTAGTGGAATGACATCAGGATCCACAGCAATAACTTTTTGGTCAGGATTTGCACGAAGGTCCACACCTGTAGCAGTAACACCACTGCAACCAGTACAGAACGCGGTGTAAGCTGTAGCTTCTGCTGTAAATTCTTTCACTACATCACTGCTTGAATCACTAGATTCTTCTGATTTAGATTCAGAAGCTGATTCATTACTTGATGAATCATCGTTGTTGGATGAACTGGCTGAAACTTCAGGTTCAGAAGAAGCTTGTCCATTCACTTTAAACTTATCACCAGGGTGGATTAGAGTGGAATCAAGATTGTTCCAATCCATCAGATCATCTACGCTAATTCCATATTTGTTAGAGATTTTATATAAGGTATCACCGGACTTAACTGTATAAGTGGTGTCATTACTGCTTTTTTCAGAAGAAGAACTCGACTCTTTTGATACCGTAAGCTGCTGGTTAGGGTAAATTAAATTTGAATTCAAGTCGTTCCAAGATTTCAGTTGATTTACGGATACATCATATTTTTTTGAAATGCCCCAAAGCGTGTCACCTTTATCAATCGTATATTCTTCAGCACTCACAGAAGTTGCGAATGCACCTGTTAATGCTACCGTAGCTGCTACTGAGAAAATTTTCTTTTTCATGTAGTTAATGCCTCCTCTAATTAATTCCAAAAAATCACGAAGTGTTTATTTCACTAACTACAAGACTATCAGAATTTCTTTATATTTTAAGAACAAACACCTAACAGTTTGATTTCAAAGGTAACATCCATATTTCATAGAGATTACAAACCTCTGCATTAAAATTGTATACCAGTGAAATTATGACAAATACACCTTTTCCTAATGAGTGGCAAGAGAACTTTTCTATTTGTCCACAAATTTATGGTATAGTTCTAAAACCTCTCTTATCAAAAAAAGCCTGCCCTCATGGGCAGGCTTCTTACTATTCAGCTAATGCTGCTACTTGCTTTTGGACCTCTGGATCATTTAAATACTCATCATAACTCATTTCTTTATCCACGATACCATTTGAAGTAATTTCAATAATTCGATTCGCAATCGTCTGGATAAACTCATGGTCATGGGAAGCAAAGATGACCGATCCCTTAAAGCGAATCAACCCTTTGTTCAGAGATGTAATGGATTCCAGGTCTAAGTGGTTGGTAGGTTCATCTAATAGTAACACATTGGCTTTAGAGAGCATCATCTTAGAGAGCATGCAGCGAACCTTCTCTCCACCGGAAAGCACATTAGCTTTCTTCAAAGCTTCTTCTCCGGAGAACAGCATACGTCCAAGGAAACTTCTTAAGAACGTTTCTGTTTCGTCTTCAGGAGAATATTGACGAAGCCATTCCACCAGGTTCAAGTCAGATCTTTCAAAGAACTTCGAGTTATCTTTAGGGAAGTAACTCTGCGAAGTAGTGACTCCCCACTTATACGTTCCTTCGTCAGGCTCTATTTCACCCATAAGAATTTGAAAGAGAGTGGTCTTTGCAGTCTCATTAGCTCCGACTAATGCCACTTTATCGTCTTTATTAAGTGTAAAGCTGATATTATCCAACACTTTGACACCATCAATTGTTTTAGACAGATTCTCTACAGTTAATAGATCGTTGCCGATTTCACGTTCAGCTGTGAAAGCAATATAAGGATATTTACGTGAAGAAGGCTGAATATCATCGAGCGTGATTTTATCCAACAGTTTTTTACGTGATGTAGCTTGTTTAGACTTGGAAGCATTTGCGCTAAACCTGGCTATAAACTCTTTCAGATCTTTGATTTTCTCTTCTTTTTTCTTATTTTGTTCCTCAGCCATTTTTGTAGCAAGCTGACTTGATTCATACCAGAAGTCGTAGTTTCCAACATAAACTTGAATCTTGCCATAGTCGAGATCCGCAATATGCGTACATACATTATTCAAAAAGTGACGGTCGTGAGAAACTACAATGACCGTGTTTTCGAAATCAATTAAGAAGTCTTCTAACCATTGAATTGCTTTAATATCGAGGTGGTTGGTAGGCTCATCCAATAATAGAACATCTGGATTGCCAAACAGAGCTTGAGCAAGCAGGACTTTTACTTTTTCAGATCCTGCAAGTTCACTCATCTGTTTCTCCTGCAGGTCGTCTTTAATACCAAGACCTGTTAAAAGACGAGCGGCATCTGATTCCGCTTCCCAGCCATTCATCTCCGCAAATTCACCTTCAAGTTCAGCTGCACGCATGCCATCCTCTTCAGTGAAATCACCTTTCATATAAATGGCATCTTTTTCTTTCATCACTTCGTACAAACGAGTATTACCCATAATTACTGTTTCCAGAACTTGATACTCATCGTACTCAAAATGGTTTTGCTTTAAAACAGACAGACGCTGGTTATTCTTTAGAGAAACTTCACCAGTTTGTGGTTCTAGCTCTCCACTTAGAATTTTTAGAAAAGTCGACTTTCCTGCACCATTAGCACCAATTAGTCCATAACAATTACCTGGGGTAAACTTTATATTGACGTCTTCAAATAACTTTTGATCGCCGAAACGAAGACTAACATTATTTACATTTAACATTAAAAATCCTCCAGTATTCGAATGTATAACATTAAGACATTATATCATTCATCCGAAAGATATAACAGGTCTCACTTATGATTTAAAATAATCTTGTTCAATCAGCCATTCTTTAAATAGCTCAAAATCATTCTCCACAGTTTCTTTATAATGTCTGGACCACAAACTTAATTGATGGCGAAACAATTTCTGATTAGAGCCTATCGCTTTAAGGATGGCCTTTTCGCTATGATAATCCATAATCCCATTCTCGATATCTGCATCTGCGCGTGCGTGGATCTTCGCACTAATTTGAGCCATTGTTTTGATCGTCTGTGAAAATTTCTTATAGTCATCCAGGTTCTTTTCTCTTAAGTCCTTTGAGAAAGGTGACCTTTCACGCACATAGAAATCATGTCCATCCATTCGGAAGTACCCTAAATATGGGTCTGCCTGATGGTGCATGGCGTGCTGGGTGTGTGCGACTCTTCTTCCCTGATGTTTGTTATCTTCCCAAAATTGTTCATCATAAGGAAAGAAATAAGCTGGAATCGGAGAACGTGCCTCTTTGGCTTCTAGAATGATATCATCGTGGTGTACTTCATCCTCTTGTCCTTCTATCAGGATGTAATATCGCTTAAGACCTGTCGATCCAATACCTGAACCGTTTTTCTTTACAACATCTTTAATATTGTAGAATGAATCATACTTTTTCGTTTCTGGATTTAAAGATGACAGATACTCTTTCCACGCGGATTCAAGTTTGTTCCTTTCCTGTTTCGAGACGGATGAAAGTTTATCTTTTCCAATATCAAATGAGCGGATGGAGTTATGATCGACTACGGTTTGTTTATCAAGCTCATGAGAAGCATGTCTTTCTTCAATTTTTTTCAGAGTTTTTTTAATTGGACCTTTCGTATTATCGGAAGTAAATTGAAGATATTGCGGGTCTTCGTCTCCTTCTTGAAAGGCTTTCAGCTGCTTACGATACGTTTTTAAATATTGATCAACAAGTTCATCTTCATCTTTATCTGAAAATCCTTGCTTTTCAGACATAAGGCGGATGCTGACAACCATTCTGAGAATATCGTATAAATAAGACCCTAAATAACCTTCGTCAAAATCATCAACATCGAAAACAATGTCATGGTTTTCATTTAGGAAGGCACTAAAGTTGTCAAAGTGCATGTCTCCCATAATCCACGTGGGTTTATCTTTTGGAGTGTGAAAAGTAAAGGGGAATTCAGTAACATCAAAGAAGAATAAATATGCACTGCCTCTAAAAAAGCTGTAGGAATCTTCTCTCATTTTCTGATATTTCTTCTTGCGGCTGGACTGGGATAACTTCATAATACTTCCGTCGAATTGCTCAAGTATCGTGCCGAGTGTGTTTTTTCTGAGTTTTTTCTTGGTTGATAATATATGTTCCATCTTCGGATCCATATAGCACCCCTCCCATAATTAATTGTTGTCTTTTCCCGCTTCACGCTTCATTATAAACAAAAAAACGGCCGCTCGAAAGGCGGCCGCTTCGCTATCTTAATTTTTATAATACAAACTATTGTTCTCCACTACTTGCAGGACTTTATTTTCCTGTTTCATCGGATTGCCGCATTTAGGGCAAAGATTTTCTTCATTTGTTCTGAAGTTATCCCTCATCCAACAGTTACAGTCGTCAGATGTGCAAACCCAAATTTTAGTTTCTTCTTCTTTAATTTCTGCCTGATTCTTTTTACCGAAAGCCATGTTTGAAGCCTCCTCTAGACATAAATTATGTAAAAGAGACTGACTCTGAAGCCAGTCTCTTTCTATTTTTTAAATTATAATTTAGTTACGTTTGCAGCTTGTGGTCCGCGGTTACCTTCTGTGATTTCAAATTCCACAGATTGACCTTCTTCTAGAGACTTAAAGCCTTCTTCGTTGATCGCGCTGAAGTGTACGAATACATCGTCTTCTCCTTCAACCTCAATAAAACCAAAACCTTTTTCCGCGTTAAACCACTTCACTGTACCTGTTTTCATAGGAATGGATCCTCCAATATTTCTAAAATTAATATGTGCTTACCATACTGAAAAAATCACATATTATAAAAAGTACCAATAATGCTTGATCACTCTTTATAATAGGTGATTCTTATTAATTGGTAAGCGGTATTTCTTATATAGAATATAATACTATGACTCACCGGTTAAGTCAAGTAGTGCTTCTTAACATCCTATACAGTTAAGTATATCCATTTCGGATAAGATTTATTCCACTTTTTTACGATTTTTCTATAATGCCACAGGCAATTCTCTTTCCTGCATTCCCGCTAGGCTGAGACCGATAGTCATCCGGCTGTTGATGGATGATGACCGATTTTCCGATAATATCTTTGACCCGAAACCGGTCTGTAAAGAAAATCATCCGAGCTCTCCCCTGATTAGAAAACAACACTGGGAAGTCACCTGCATGGTTTCCATGTGGTTGCTGATCCGGGTTCCAATGCTCTCCGGCTGAAGAAAATGGATCTTTTCCTTCTCCTAATTCACAAATTCCTTTTTCATGAATGTGAAATCCATGAGGCCCCACCTGTGTTCCATCCTTTAAAATCTGAAATTCAGGCAGTCCTTCAACTTGAACAAAAACCTCTACCCCATATGGCATTTCGTAAAAATACATGGCCCCTTTTAAATCAGGAGCCAGCGGACTGCTCCTAAAAGTTACCTTGGCTGTCTGGGAAGTATAAGCTGACCTGTAAGGTGAGTAGGAATAATACGGATACATACTGTTCTACCTCCTTTGTCCTTATAAATATGATTAAACTAAAGACTTCATGATAGTAAATTCATTACATCGCAGCGGATGTTTTGATTATCATCATACAAACAGGGCCTGAAATAAGTTCAGACCCTTTACACAGATGTGACTTTCAAAGATTCGCTGTGTAAGAAGGAGGAAGAAGTCCTTACACGTAGATATCTTTTCACTTGATCTAGCTTATGAACACAATGCTCAGGTTAGACCAGTTTATTTATCTGTTCAAACTTTTTCTCTAGAGGACCAATATCGGGCGGGTTCTCTACACTATGAATCAGGCTATTGAAGGAAGCGTCAGTTTGATGGCGCCATTCATGTACATGATCTTCCAGGAGGTATTGCCATTGCTGCTCATAATAGTCTTTCATAATTTTATTTGCTTCATCTAGCTGATTTTTTAAGATGGGAGAAATGAGGTCAGCGAATTCATCTTTCATCTCCTCTTTTTCATTAAGCTCAAAAAAAGCACGTGGACTTTTGAACTTTTTCAATATAGATGAGGATTGCCGGTCATCGATCACAAGCTCTCCATGGAATGCAGGTAAAGGAATCGATGGCCATTCCCGGCGTTCCAGTCTAAGGTGTTTTCTTACTTTTTTCAACTCGGCTTCAGATTCCTGTTGTATTTGGTCAATCAAATCTTCAAGAAGACGCTCAATTCTAACACCTACCGCTTTGAACTCCTGATTCATCTCAAATTCTATTTCCTGAACCAATTCATCACGTGCTTCTCTAAGTTGATCCTGAATAGTTTGATCTTTTCCATTAATGGTGGCCGGATTAAAATGACGCTTAAAATAATCCGTGAAATTCAGCATCATTCGGTGATGGACATAATAGATCTGTTTGTCTATTTTATTCTTCAGTGATTCTTTTTCTTTCATGCGGTCGAAGTCTTTTATTACATCCAGGGCTTCCTTATGTTGAGCTTTTGCTTTTTTCAAGAACTGTTTCCGCTCTTTTTCGTTGAGTTGATTATTCTCAATAAACGTAGCAAGCGTCTCTTTCAATTCATTTAAGTTCCGCTCCATAGACTGAGTTAAAACCTCAGCGAGCTCCCCATGCAGAAACTGATTAAACTGAGCTTCAAACGCATTAATACCGGAAGATTGGCCTTGCTCTCCCTGTTTTTCTCGTAAACCTATTAGACTGGATAGTGAAAAAAGACGTGGCTTTCGAATATCGAAGCGTCCCAGCTGATCGGCTACATATTTTTCTACATGCTTTACTTCCTCTTCTGAAGAGGCCAGATCCACCGCATTTATAATAAAGAACATCTTATCCATAGCGAAACTATCTTTGACGCGTCCTAATTGCGTAAGGAAAGATTCATCGGCTTTGGAGAATGGGTGGTTATAGTATGTGACAAACAGGACAGCATCCGCATCCTTGATATATTCAAACGATACATCGGTGTGTCTGGCATTCACTGAATCCGCTCCTGGCGTATCCACCAGCGTAATTCCTGCCTCCGTGAAAGGGCAATCATAAAAGATTTCCACAGATTCGATGAAACACGATTTAGACTCTTCAGCTACGTACATAGAAAATTCATTCCACGGAATAGAAATGGACTGACCTAAATGTTCTTTCATCGAGTTATATCCATTTAAAAAAGCCTCTAAAAATGAAGTGGATCTGTGATCCAGACGGCTCAGGTCCTTTACACTCTCCAATTGTGTTACGTAACCGGAAAGAGTTTCACTTCGCAATTCCAACTTTGTAAAAATCGGTTCTAAATCATCTAAAAGTTCTTCTTCTTTCTTTACAATCGCCTGAATCGAACCATGAGGGTTTTCATCACTGGAAGGCGATATTTTATTGATGGTCGCCGTGGTGGGGTTCGGAGAGGCTGGTAACAGAGTATCTCCAAGAAGAGCATTAGCGAAGGATGATTTCCCTGCACTAAAGGCGCCAAATAACGCTACCGTATAGTGTCGGTTACGCAATCGGTCCTGCTTATCCCGAAGCTGATGAACTAACCCGTCAATGCCTTCAACATCCTCTACAATCGATAGTGCCTTCGTTACTCTTTGCAGTGTGGAATCGATAGAAGCTTGGCCCTCTGCGAGAGAGGGCTCCGGACTCAGATCTTCGTCAAGGTTACGTTCTACCGTCTGTTCCAACAACTCACTTGTAATCTGTTTATGCTGAACGCGTTTTTCGCGCTCCTCCAGGTCGTTCTTAATCAAATCCTCAACCATGGAAGAAAGCGTCTCATTTTCAAGGCTCTGGTACAAATTCTTTCGGTAGGAAGCAAGATCTTCCTCCATCTGTTCCAGTTCTTCCACAATCTGATCTTTTTCTTCCATAGCCTGGAAAACCGACTTGTTTTTTTCGTACTCCTTTTTCTTTTCATTTCTTATGTGCTTTTCGATTTGATTCCACCACTGATTCACGAACTGACGCATCTCTTTCTTGATATCATTGGACAACTGATCCGTATACCGAAGAATATATTGACCGGTGACAGAAGCACCTGGTTCTACCATATCCTGCAGTTTAGCCTTCTCATATATGAAGTTAAATCGCTGGATTTCATTCAGAAGCTCTTCATCAGTTATCGAAAGCTCTTCCGTAACTTCCAAAAGACGTTCTTTAAGCGGCCACTTTAAATTTTTTTCAATGCTCTCGAGGACCTGATCATAAAAAGCGGATTCTCTTTCCTCTTTAACTTCTTCCGTCTTTTTCTTGGTGAATAATACCCCTACTTTAAAGCCTCTCTGTCTGGATTCAAGAAATTTTTCTGCTTCGTCCCGTAATGAACTCGGCATGAGGTAAGCGTTCGGAATGAATGAAGATACACGCCGTTTAAAAAGATCCGCAGCTTCTGAAATGACTTGTTCTGTATCTCTTCGATCTTCCTGGGTAAGATGGCTCTCACTCATACTTTTATCTAAGTGCTCTTTACGATCTTTTAACTCCTGTTCCCGCTGAAAATATCCATCCGATCGATTATGTACGCTTTCCTCAATAATGGTTTCTGCAGCCTTGACAGCCTGCTCCTGCACACGAGCATAAGAAGAGGAATACAACTGGGTAAACGCTGCTTTTAATGCTTCATACTCATTCTTATCATAAGAAAAGTCCCTTAGAGAGATATAATATATGGCCTCAGGCTCAATCCCCCGACTAGAGAACGAGTGTTCGACACTCTTTTTAAAGTCTTCAAATGACAGTTCTGCTTCGTTGTGTTTATCAATTTGATTAATGACTACAGAGAATGGTGTCCCGCGTTCTTGCATCTCCATTAAAAACTTAACATTGACTTCGGATTGAACATGGTTATAATCCATCACATAATACAAAACATCCATCAGATGAAGAGAGGATTCTGTAATTAAACGGTCCGCATCATTTGTCGAATCTACTCCAGGAGTATCCAATACGGTAACATGTTCAGGCAGGCCGCAGTCAGGACGGCTGATCACTACTCTTGATATATCATTGCCATTCTTACACAAGGCCTGTATCGTTTCAAAATCCGTTTCCCCTTCATACTTTTCCGGAAGATCATGATGGAAGTAAGTCATCGTATAAGGTTCGCCAGCTGTGATTTCCACAATATTGGCGCTGGTTGGTATAGGGCTTGAAGGCAGCATTTGTTTATCCAGCAAATGATTAATTAACGTGGATTTACCAGCGGAAAAGTGCCCTCCAAACCCGACCATTACTTTTTCATGAATTAATTTATCAATTACATCCAGAACCTTCTCACTCTGAGCAGGATCTTCCGTTTTTAAGTATTGATAGAGATTCTGTAATTGTGCTACGGTCTCTCTCGTTGCTGTCATGCCATTTTCCCCTTTTTGAGTATAGTGTATCATGATATTACTTCGATGGAGTATGATTTACAAGATCATTCAAAAAATTCATTTGTCGATATAAGGAAGTGGTTCTTTGGTATCTAACTGCCCGAGAACTCGTTTAATTGGTGACCTGGTCCCTTTCATCCAATCGCTCAGACTGAATGTGACTGGAGTGCTATCTCCTCCAAGCCCAAAAAGCATAGTTAGAGACTCAGGGTAATAACACGCCGTATGAATAGTACCTGACCACTGGCTGTACCGCTTCGAAAAGACTGGATGCCTGCTTTCATTCAGGTACTTGAAAGCTTCTCTCCCTGTGGAAAGTTGATGATGGCCTTCTCTTAAGGAACGGAGGCGGGTATGGGATTCTTCCACGTGGCGACGGTTTTCCTGAGGAATGACTTCAAAGTGATTCGTACATACACTTTCCTGCCGAACACGAACCCCCCTGGGCGAACCCTCTACAATTCTTGAATTTCCGCTCCGATCATAAAGGACATAATTAAAGGAATGACGGTGGGGAAGCTCCTTTAACCACTCAATCGCTTCATCCGTGGTCTTACAATTTTCAAGTAATATTCGTGTTAAAAGACAACAGATCAAACCATCTCCTGGTTTAATTCGATTAACAAAATTATACCCTACGCAAAGACCGTATTCATTCATTCCATCCGTTCTACCGATGATACGTTGGGAAGGACCAATCAAAGCATGACCTTCCGAAGGCTGAAATAGAACAAGACGTCCTTCATAGGTTTTCGGGTGATAATCGTAGTTACGAGCAAAGAAGTTCTCTTTAGCCATAATGGAGCATCCTGAGTGTACCCAGTCCTGCTGCCAGCCGCTGAATTCATGAACAACCTCCTCCAGCGGCCATCCTAAACCGGCTGAAAGTCCTTCTAATTCAGCCCACAGCCCACTTGAATATTTCATAAAAAAAGCTTTGGCTTCCTTTTGATTGACCCTGTATTTACGCATGGATTTGGTTCTTCGGTTTCGGTACTTAGTAAGCAGCGGGTTTTCTTGCAGCTGCTCGGCCTGATAACGTCCAAATGCATAATGACTTCCCTTAAACTGGATAACGTCTGTATAAATCTGTTTCATTTTTTTCTCCTTGAGCCCCTATCCCTTAACCCACTCCCTAATAGAGTTGTGAAAAGCGGGATCGTGCAAAATATGATTATGATCGGTGTCTTTAACAATCGTCATGTTCATCCCAAACGTATCTTCATACCATTCGCTTAAACGCTCCGGATGAACTACTTCATCATGCTCTCCTACGTAAGTACGTACTCGGTCTTCCATTCCTCGAAATAAGTCTGTCGGCACTTCCTCGAGAAAGCGGGACATCATCAAGCGGAAGCTGAGCGATAGCCTTCCTGTATGATGGAATTCATCCGGGATCTGAGCAACCGTCCAATTCAAAATGCGCTTTACTCCTAATTTGTACAATACCATTAGAGATCCTGCTTTTTTCTGATACACAACATAATCCACATCTGTAGAAGGTTTAAATTGATCCGTAGCATCACTCCGGTAAACAGAAAGAGTGGGATGGAAAAAAGGAGAAATAAATAAGTAATGATCAGCTGCCTTAGGATTTCTATGAATCAGCCTTAACAAATTGGCACAGCCCATCGAGTGCCCCACTAATAAAATTTGATCATACCCTTTTTTCTTAACGAAATGGATGAAGTCAAATAAATCATCATCAAACTGCTCCATATAAGAAAGGTCCCCGCGAGGGTTCAATTGATCGTACCCTCTCAATATCGGTAAAAATACATCGGCTTCTATTTCCAGCGATTCAGCAAATTTTTCCTGGTGGTTCAACTCAGCGGTAATGCCATGGATTAGGATTACAGCTCGATTTTTAGGTCTGTCTTGTTCAAAAGAGACATAATGCAAATGAGAAAAATCTCTTGCCGTGTATGTTTTCCAGTTTGTTTTTACCATGTCTTGATCTCCTCTATTCCATTTGCTGGAGGTATTTTGTAAATTCATTCACAGGGAGCTCATGCTGAAGCCGCTGCTCCAATCGTTCCATGTAATTCTTACTTAAATAGTAACGTCCTCCGCGATGGATCTCTCTTGCGTAATGAAGGGGAGGAGTAAGACTTTCTTTTTTGTGAATAACGGTAAACGAGAGAGCTTCTACTACGGGGCCATTATGAAGAGTCACCTCAACTACTACCGGTCTGTAGACCTGGTTTGATACACCTTCCCGGCGAAATAAATAATTAAGAGCTTTCCCCGTAATGTTATAAACCACTCCCTCTACTGAGTCTCCGCTTCTCTCGATAATATCTGCTCGCCCTCCATCAGCACGGTGATAAGAAAAGCCCAGATGATATCCTTGCAGTTCAGCTCCACCTTCAATTTCCTGAAATAAGTTCTGAACACCACTTTTATAGAACCGCTCCTGGTCCATACATGATCCGAAAGCGAAATAATAATAGGATTCCTTCTTTAATAATTGTTCCACCTTCCAGTCCCGGTGAAGAACAGGTTTTCCTTCCGGTGGATGAGGATAATAATAAACGTACGCAGAATAACTCTTCTGCTGCGTATGAACCGCTGACGTTTCTCGTTTAAATAATGAAGCTGGATCTTTCTCACGATATCCTTCCAGTCGATCCAACTGTTGTAACATTCCTTCATCAATTTCGTACAATTCCCCATAAGCAAGAGAAGCTTCATTTTTTATTAAGAGGGGGTAATAAGAAGATCCTGAATAAAGCTCGCCGCTCGTCCAGGCTTGTTCGGATATAAGAGAAGCTCCTTCGAGGAAATGATGATTTTGTTCATTTTTGCGCAATGATCCATAAACAAACGCGTACAAATTCCTGCCTCCTTGTTTCTACATTAACTCAAATTCAACTGTCATTAATAGCTTGAGCACCTTGAATGGCACGAAGTACAGCCTGCTCCACCACATAAGCGGCTAAACTTGAAAGACCATTGAGATCCACCTCTACTTCATTTGTAGTTAATGTAAATAAAGTGTCTCCATCTACAAATGTATGAGAAGGACGTATGGTTCTTGCAAGTCCATCATGAGCAAGGGCAGCTATTTTATTAGCTTGTGGCTTGGTCAATTTAGCATTAGTTATAACAGATCCTATCGTTGTATTTCCACTAAATCGGTTTGTGTCTGTCTTTTCTATGGATTGAATCAGCACATTCTCCGTTCCTAAGAAGCGTCCTTCCTTCTGAACGCCCGCCACAATCTGTCCTGTTTCCGGATCAATGACGTCACCAAAGCTGTTCACAGCTACGACAGCTCCAATTTTCAAATTTCCAGCCTGTACCGCATAACTGCCTATTCCGCCTTTCATGGCATGATCTGGTCCCAGAACTTTCCCAACCGTGGCACCTGCACCTGCTCCCTCAGTGCCTTCCTTAAAAGGAATATGGGAGAATGCATTTGTACAGGCTTGATACCCCATCTTCAGGTCCGGACGAATCCCGGCTTCACCTGTATGAAGATCAAACAAAATCGCACCAGGGACGATCGGAACCCTCGCAACCTGCACATCAAAACCGATGTTATGTTCCTCAAGGTATTGCATTACTCCCGTGCCCACATCCAGCCCATAAGCACTTCCTCCTGAAAGAAACACGGCGTGTACTTCCTCCACCAGGTTTTCACTACGGAGCAGGTCTGTTTCTCTAGTTCCAGGCGACCCCCCGCGAACGTCTACGCCTCCCTTTGCCCCTTTTTCACAAATCATAACAGTGCATCCTGTCTTCGCATGAGAATCTTTAGCCTGACCGATACGGAAACCTTCTATATCCGTTAGTTCGATCTTTTTCATATCTTTCACCTCTTTTAGTTTTTATGTAGTAAAGAATGGGGAAAACTTCAATATACCAAATGCAGGAGGTGCTTCTAAATGGAAAGAAATCATTTAATTGTTCACGGCAGAGTACAGGGAGTAGGCTTTCGTGCCTCGGCCAAGCAAATTGCTGACCAGCTTGATATAACAGGCTGGGCTAAAAACAAGTCAGATGGAACGGTTGAAATTGATGCTGAAGGCGAAGGACGCCAACTGAAACAATTCATAGATAAAATAAATGAAGGTCCTACACCCTTTGCCAAAGTTCAAGCTTTGGATATAACCGAGAAAGAAGTAACCAATAGTTATGATAGTTTTCGGACCATTTAATAATCTTGACCGCAGGATATCCTGCGGTCAAGATTTTTTATTCCCTATTATTTTTTGTGCATTGGACGCACAATAACCTCATTCACATTGACATTAGAAGGCTGTGTTGCCGCATAAGCAACAGCGCGTGCAATGTCATTCGCTTCTAGAGGATCCATACTGCGGTCTTTGAACATATCAAGGACTTCACCATCTGTGATATGTTCGGTCAATTCTGTATCTACCGCTCCCGGTGAGATGTTTGTCACTCGAACTCCTGAGCGTGACAATTCTTTTTCCATACCCATGGAAAGAGCACGAACTGCATATTTCGTTGCACTGTAAACCGTACTTGAAGGAAAGACTTCATGGCCGGCGACAGAAGATACATTAATAATGTGTCCAGCATCCTGGTCCAGCATGACAGGAAGAGAGGCATGAATGCCAAACAGTACTCCTTTAATGTTCACGTCAACCATTTGCTCCCACTCATCTACGTGGTCATTTTTTAAGAAAGATAAAAGCATGACGCCGGCATTATTAATAAGGATATCGACGCTTCCGAATTGATCCTTCGTTTCTTTTACAAGCTGCTCTACATCTTCTTTTTTGGTGACGTCCGTTTCCACTACTTTAGCTTCTACATTATAGGATTCTGTAATTTCATTCGCTAATTCCTGTAATCTCTCGGATCGCCGAGCTGCAAGCACCACATTGGCACCTGTGTCAGCAAGATGATGGGCAATAGCTTTCCCTATTCCACTGCTTGCCCCTGTAATGATCGCTACTTTATTGCTTAGTTTATTCATAGTGTTCCCTCCTATTAAAAGCTTCTCAAGATATTTACCCTTTTTAATTCAATCTTATTCATACCCCGGACGATCGCAAAACCGTGAACTATAAAAAACCGTCTCTATAAATAGAGACGGTTTTAAGTATGGATGTTATTGCTCTTCAAAGAACTTACGGTTTAACTCGATGTATTTGTTTTCTTCTTCTGGTACTTCATCCTCTATATAAATCGCTTCAACCGGACATACAGCTTCACAGGCGCCACAGTCGATGCAAATGTCAGGATCAATGTAAAACATATCTTTACCTTCTTCTATACAATCTACAGGACACACATCCACGCATTCCCCGGCTTTTTCATCTTTACAAGGGGATGTAATAACAAATGCCATAGATATTCTCCTCCTTCTAGTTGTTAAGTGTGTTTAAATAACTATTCACGTTAATTAGTTTCGATAAACACTAAATTCCATGATAACGACTATAGAATAAATTAGCAATTACTTCCGCTAAAATTCGACTAAATTAAACAAATTTCCCGGGGGCTAGTAATTCTCCTGCCAAATTCGCTCTACCATGTATTCTCCCCCCTGCTTTTGCACTAAAAACATATCAGGGTTTGATAAACGTTTCCATTCATAAAAACCGATCTCCCGGTTATACTTTTGCAACAGCAAAGCGAGAAGATTGCCGTGTGTGACAAGAAGCACATTCCCGCAATCCTCTTGTTCAAGCTCATCCACAAGGGAAAGGATTCTCTTTTTTGCTTCCTGTGATGACTCACCGCCTGAAAATTTTAATTCGGGATCCTTGAACGTATCATGCAGAACTTCTTCCCAGTCATCCAGGGGTTCATGGCTTAAGATTCGCTCCTCTAGACGCTCATCCGTTTTTATGGACAATCCTTTACTTAAGGCAAAAGGCTTAATTGTTTCGATCGCTCGTAAAAAAGGGCTGGAAATAATATGATCAATTTCATAACCGGATTGATCAAGAAAATTAGCTAACACCTGAGCCTGGCGGACCCCTGATTTCGTCAGCGGAGAATCCTCGTGCTGCCCTTCTGTTTCACTATGGCGTACTAAAATCAATTTGTCCATTTTCTCCATCCTCCCCTTAAATTAACCTTATCCTTATTATCGCTGATGGGAGGAGTGTTGACAAGGAAGCTCAGGAGAAAATGTCACTTCTTATACACTCTTTTCCCTCTATGCCAGGTTTCTACAACTTCTATATTATTAATTTCTTCTATTGCAACCTCTTTGGGGTGCTGGTCTAATAGGATAAAGTCAGCCTGGTAATCCGCTTCTATTCTGCCCTTTTCTCTTTCACTGTATTCAAGTTCTGCCGGAGTATTGTAAAAACCTGAGAATGAGGCGTCCACCGAAAGTTTCTCCTGCGGCATCCAACCGCCAGGCGGCTGACCGTCCAGGTCCATCCGATTCACTGCCGTGTAAATGGACACGAGCGGATTAATAGCACCAATCGGAAGATCGGAGCTGAGTGTAATCGGAATTTGGGCTTTATATAAACTTTGAAATGCATCGCAATAAGGAACAAGTTCTTCAGGCGTCCACTTTTCTTTTTTATCCCATTCTCCTAACAAGAAAGAGGGCTGAGTTTCAATATAGGGTTTTAAATCTGTTAATCGACGAAGCAGATCAGGTGCAAGTGTCTGAGCATGAATAATTCGATGTCTTCGATTGCTTGTATCTACACCATCCTGTTCAAGGGCTTCTATGGCTTGTTCAATTGCCCTGTCACCGATGGCATGCATAGCTACCTGCATGTTGTTTTCGGAAGCAGTTCTTACCATGTCGTTTAACTCCGACTGGGAATAAATTAATGTTCCTTGTGTATCTGGCGCTTCAGGATAGGGATTTCTCATGGCTGCTGTGAACAAACGCTGCGTGCCATCAAGAAAGATTTTAACAGCACCAACTTTTACTTGATCCGTTCCATCTCCTGTTCGCATAGTGCTTGTATCCAAATAGTGATGAAGATCATCTATATTGAAAATATAATGGTGAAGTTGTGCATCGATCGGAAGCTTACCTTCCTGTTCTAATTCAGTATAAGCCTGCCATAGTTTCTCATAAGAACCAATAAAATTAATGTCGTCACTGTGAACGGAAGTAACACCTACTTCACTTAAGTAAGGTACTGCAGCTGAAATCGCCTCCTTGGCATCCTCTACTGAACGCCCCCAGAAATGGTGCTTAATGTAATGGACGGCAGTATCTTTAAATCGACCGGTCCAGTTCCCATGGTCATCTTTTTCCTTAAATTCTTCCGGCTCTTTCTCAAACCCTTTATCGTTTCTAAGTAAGTCCATAGCCTGCTCACTAATGACACATTCATGTCCATCCTGATGCATGAAATAAATATAGGAGTTTACCTGTATTTCACTTAAGTCCTTTGCTGTAAGTAAATAATCTATGTCATCGAATTGAGCATCATTAAAACCTTTTCCAAAAATCCAATCATATTCTTCCATTTCATCATAATGGTTTTCCACAAGGTTTTTCATTTCTCGCCAGCTGGTTACCTCTGTTAAATCTAATTCTTTTTTTAAGAGACCAAATCTCAACAGGTGCATATGGCTGTCATTAAAGGAAGGGGCCAGCACCTTCCCTTCTCCGTCTATGACATTTTTATTTCCTTTATAAGGGCTTTTATATACGGCCGTGATTTTATCTTCTTCTACGTCTACAGCATATCGGGTGTTTTCATCGTACTGTGATGATGGCTGGTAAATTCTAACATTATCAATTACCATATTCATTGCTCCTTTATACCTAATATTCTATATCCATAACTTCCCCATATACTGCTCACTAAACATAAAAAACCGGCAGCGCGTAAGCACTGCCGGAAGAGTTTATACTTCTTTAAAGTATTCTTTGTAAAAGCCGCCCATACGACCCGAATTATCAATAACAAAATAAAATTCTTCACTTTCATTTTTAACATCATACCTTTTACCAGGCGTTAAAACATTTTCTACGACGAATTTGGCCGCATCATTATGGACGCATTCAATCTGCTTAATTGTTGGGTTGTTTTCCCAAGTCTTGTGAATCATACTTTTCATCCTCCTTATTCTTCTGTATCCCTATCATACCTTGAAAAGGAAAGAGGACTCAATCGTTACAAACACTTTCATTCATTAGATTAGGTGTTTTTCATACCAGTTTCTTCCTGCCTTCACTTCTAATTCGGTCAGCTGATGTCCAGATCTTTCCCAGTGATCTGTCACCTGTGCCCCCGCATCTTCCAGCATCTGTTTTAAATCAACGGTTTCTTGAGCTGGACAAATGGGATCGTTTTCGCCGGCTCCAATAAAAACGGGCAAGGCTTTCTGAACAGGGAGCTGTATGCCTCTCCTTGGAACCATTGGATGAAACAGTAATGCACCTTCCAGGCTTTTTTCATAATGAAATAACAAACTTCCAGCTATATTGGCTCCGTTCGAATAACCAATAGCCACTACTTTATTGCGGTCAAAATCGTACGCATCTGCAGCTTCAGCAAGAAATTCGTTTAACTCTTTCGTTCTGTTGATCAGGTCTTCTTCATCAAAAACTCCTTCACGCAGACGTTTAAAGAAACGGGGCATCCCATTTTCTAAGATGTTTCCCCTGACTGATAAAATGGAAGCGTCAGGATCAATCATGGAAGCAACGGTAAGTAAATCCTTCTCCGTCCCGCCAGTGCCATGCAGCAACAGCAGTACACGTTCATTTCCAGGCTTTCCTTGCTCGAATATATGCTTCATTTTCATAGTAGATCGCTTCTCCTTTGCATTATTCTTCACCTAGCTTATCGTCGAATAACAGTTTATCTTTAATTCGAGATATTGTCAAAGAGAAGACCTATACGGTTTTGGGTAAGAACTTTTGGTAGAAAATAGGCAGAATAATCACAATGGTAAGTAGACGTATCATTTGCAATGAACTTACAATGGCCGGCTGTCCACCCGCCGCCTGAGCCGTAAGAGCCATTTCCACCAATCCTCCTGGAGCAAGACTTAGTACAGCGGTTACCAAATCCATACCTGTCCACCAGGAAAGCAAAAATCCAAGAACGATTCCAAATGCTATAATCATAATAGCCAACCCAAAATACAGCAGGCAGTATTTCCCTGCTTGTAATAGATCTCTTATAGAAACTGAATGGCCAAGATGGACACCTATCATAATTTGAGCAGCAATAAAAAATAAATCCGGCAATTGGTAGAGGGGAGTACCAATAGATTGAAGCAGCCCAATGATAAGCATAGGAACAATAACTAAAGCTGCCGGAATCCGAGCTTTAAGTAAGTGTGCGATAATATATACCCCGCCATAGATGACTATAGTCCATAACGATTCTTCCTGCGTTTTGGAGTTCATCATGGAAGAAGAAGATTGATAAAACCAATGGGTAGCTGCAAAGGGAATAATAAATAATACACTAACCAAGCGTATCGTATGAAAAATAGTAACGAGGACTGTATTTGCTTTTAATGATTCACTGACTGCCATCATGGCAGAAAGCCCTCCAGGTGCACTCCCAATTAAACTGGTTGAGATATCGATTGCTGTTTTTCTTGAGATGAGATAGGCTAAAAATAGGCTGAGAGAAATAAGCACAAGAGAGAGTAGTGTATAAGGAATAAAATAAGGAACGACTAAGGTGAACGTTTGTGTTGTAAAAGTGAGGCCTATCTGAATGCCAAGCAGTGCAAATGCTGCATTTCTTATCGATACGTGACTGGCTGTTTCATAATTGCACCAGTATTTCAGCATGACCAGCCCGGATACTGGACCAAGTATCCAAGGAAGAGGAAGCTTTAGCATCCAGAATATGATCCCGGCAGTTAGCGCTATCGTATAGGTAAGAATAGACTTTTGGATAGAAATATTTGGAACCTCCTCACTTCTCTCATTGTACTTCACAACCTGTTCTCACAACCCTATACATATCAAATAAGTTTGGAAAGGAGTCTCCCTAAAATGGATAAATGGATTTACGGTTACGACCGTGCTCGTTCCCGTTTTAATCATCTGCACCTGCGTAATTATTACGAAAATGACTTCGAAGATCTAATTCAAATTCAAAAAAAAGCGTTTCCTCCCCCTTTTCCACCAGAGCTATGGTGGAACAAAGAACAACTGGATAATCATTTGGAAATCTTCCCACAGGGATGTATTTGTATAGAGGTAGATGGGGTGGTAGCAGGTTCCATGACCACAATGATAACGGATATGACCAATGAAACCATTGATCATTCGTGGGATTCGATGACAGGTGAAGGCACTATGAGTACGCATAATCCAGAAGGAAATACTCTTTATGTAGTTGATCTGTGTGTGGACCCCGATTACCGTTCTTTGGGGCTTGGACGGCAGCTCACTCAAGCGATGTATGAGAACGTCGTTCACTTGAACCTTGAACGTCTCGTCGGTGGCGCAAGGATGCCGCTCTATCATAAATACCATCAGGAACTTACCCCTGAAGAATATGTGAATCTTGTCATCCGGGCAGAGATTAAGGACCCGGTAATAACATTTTTATTAAAGTCTGGTCGTTCTCCCATCAAACCGATGGCTGATTATATTAAGGATGAAGAGTCCTGCCATTACGGATTACTAACAGAATGGCGCAACCCCTTTTTCGGTTAATTCAGGAAAAAGCCGCTTCCAGTACAGGTAGCGGCTTTTTATTGACCAGGCTTATCGGCAACCCCGTGTTCAATCATCCCAAAAAGCTGAGAAGCTAATTCATCTACTCCCAGTCTCTTTCGGTTAGGGAATAAAATAGAGTGAAAAATCAAGTCACCGATCAAACCTGAATCTGTATTTTCATTCCATATACCCGTTTCTTTTGCATCGGAGATCCAATTCATCATCAAATCATAGGTTTTCATTAAATCTACATCCAATTCATTTTTGTAATAGATCGCCGCATTTTTATCGCTTGACTGCAGATCCTGAATCATTTTGTCAATTTGATAGATTTGAGCGTGTTCTAAAATAATTTGCAGCAATTGGAACAATTTGTGATTAGGGGGATCATCGGAAGGAATTCGATCAACTTTATCATTCATTTCCTTCATCATGTTTTTCATATAGGCCAGCAGAAGCTCATCTTTATTCTTGAAATATTCATAGAGTGTACTTCGTCCAACTTCAAGTAGATCAGCTATCTTTTTAAAATGAACACCATGTAAGCCCTCTGCTTGTAATACTTCGCCTGTTACATCTAATACATCCTGTTTCGTTAAAGCTTTCTTTCGTCCCAAAAAGAACCCCTCCCCTCTCATTTTATTATAGCATTTTCCTGCAAAACCAGAGGGAAGGAGGATAAAATCCCAATACGTGTTTAAAGGAACAGTTATTCTGGCTCTTTATTCAAATAAATGAGTTAAATATCCATATCCCTTTTCTTCCATGTCATGTTTAGGAACAAATTCTAATGCAGCTGAGTTAATGCAGTAACGCATCCCCCCCTGTGCTTTTGGCCCGTCCTCAAACACATGTCCAAGATGGGAGTCAGCGTATTCACTTCGCACCTCCGTTCGTCTCATTCCATGAGAAGTATCCATTTTTTCTTTTACTTCCTGGGTTTCGATAGGTTTCGTGAAACTCGGCCATCCGCATCCTGCATCATATTTGTCTTTGGAACTGAACAAAGGCTTCTTCGATACAACATCTACATAAATACCTTCTTCTTCATGATCATGATAAGCATTTTGAAAAGGTCTTTCCGTTGCATCTTCCTGGGTAACTTTGTACTGGATATCACTAAGACGCATCTTCAGCTCTTCCTGATCCTTTTTATAGCCCCAGTGTTCTTTAATAAAACTTGCACGTCCGGAACCTTTTTTATATCGCTTATAATGAAAAGCGTTTTTCTTATGATAATTCTGGTGTTTATCTTCTGCTGGATAGAATGTCTCAGCAGGAAGAATTGGGGTGACAATCGGCTGTCTGAATTTACTTGATTCTATAAGCTGCTGTTTGCTTGCTTCAGCGATTTGACGCTGCTCTTCATCGTGATAGTAAATCGCCGTCGTATAAGATTCTCCTCGGTCTGCAAATTGCCCGCCATCGTCCGTTGGATCAATTTGCTGCCAGAATAGTTCGACCAGTCGTTCGTATGGAAATACGGAGGGATCATACGTGATTTGCACCGCTTCCTTGTGACCCGTCTGTTCGGTGATCACATCCATATAGGTAGGGTTTTCCGTGTGACCTCCGGTATATCCGGAAACAATTGAGTCAATTCCTGGTCTTTCATCAAATGGCTCAACCATGCACCAGAAACATCCACCTGCAAATGTAGCTATTTTCAATTCATTGTTCATTAATAAGACCTCCAATGCGTAGGTTGTTACATGTAAGCATGTCCTTATTCTTGCTAATAAAAGAAAAAAAATCAAGCCACACGCACAGCCTAGATGTAAAGCTTGGGCTGTGATGTGCCTTGACGCCTTCTTTTAGAAGAAGAAGCGGTGCTTTTGGATTGACTGGACGACTCAGACTTCGCGCTTGAAATTGATTCAGACCCGAGACTTTCTTCTGTCTCTTCTCCGTCTTCTTCATCCGGTTCATTCATAATTTTCATCATATTAATCATGGCAGGAATATTCTTGACCATCGGTCCATACTGCTGAACCATAGGCGCGGCACTTTGCATGGCTTTTAATGCTGTCTGCATATGCCCTAACCATCCTGCTCCGCCTGCTTTAGCTGCATTGCCAGCCGCTCCTAAAGCTTGTGTCCCTAAACCAGCTCCCCCGAAACCTGGTGCACCGAATCCTGGTGCACCAAAACCAGGAAAACCTCCGGCACTTCTAACTCCTTGATTTAATAAGGGTGCCATTGATCTCATCATACCCTGTGGTGCCATGTAGGGCTGGGGTCCGGGAAACATACCCATAGGAGGGAAAGGCGGTTGACCTGTCGGAAACATTCATAACCCCTCCGTAACTTAAGATACTGTAGCATATGCCCGCTCCCGTAACTTGGTATGGGCTTACGAATCTTCGGGGTTTGCAGGAAGTGCCCAGTTAATGGGCTCCTCGCCAATCTCCTCCAGGTACTGGTTCGCTTGCGAAAACGGGCGGCTGCCAAAGAAACCTCGATGGGCAGCTAAAGGGCTCGGGTGAGGGGCTGTCAATACTTTATGTTTAGAGCGATCGATGGATTCCCCTTTCTTTTGAGCGTGTTTACCCCATAAAATGAAAACAATAGGTTTCTCCCGTTGATTTAACATACGGATCACTTCGTCCGTAAACCTTTCCCACCCCATCCCCTGGTGAGAATGTGCCTGGTGCGCCCTTACCGTTAATACATTGTTAAGTAAGAGTACGCCTTCTTTAGCCCAGGAGACTAAATGGCCATGAGACGGTGGTTCAATTCCAAGATCTTCTCTTAATTCCTTATAAATATTTTTCAGGGAAGGAGGAATGGTTATTCCTGGCTTAACAGAGAAACTGAACCCATGGGCCTGTTCAGGTCCATGGTAAGGATCCTGCCCTAAAATGACGACTTTTGTGTTTTCATAAGATGTATATTGCATAGCCGAGAAAATTTCATACATATCAGGATACACATCATAATTTCCATATTCTTTTTTTAATTTCTCCCGAAGATCCAAATAGTAAGGTTTATGAAATTCTTCTTCCAGAAGATTTCCCCAATCATTATCCAGGACTTTCATGGAAATAACCTCTCTTTCTATCAGAATATAATGGTGCGAAGGTGGAAAGTGAAATTATTTCCTTTATCATCGATCTACTATTTCCCGGGTAAGCGCATAATGCGACATCCACCCCTGCATATTTGATCACTAATTGACGGAATGTAGTGAAACGAGACGGTATTTACAATAAGTAAAATGATTTTTAAAGGTTAATTCCTCGATTATACCCGCCCCAAGCTGTTCTGATTTTAACGTGCGTTTAATTTCAAGCTTTTCATTTAAAGGAAATATTCGATACCCCTCAAACACGATTTCAAACAAATTATCCTCATCGTTTAATCTTTGTTCTTTTCCATTCGTAATCAAAATCCATTCCATAGATAAAGGTGTGGCCATCTCTTCTTCCCCTCTCTTCATTCTCTTATTGAAAGACAAATTCGACTGAGGAGCCAGCAGGTCCTGTTTGGATTTGCAATTTAGCCGGAATTTCTTCCTTCAACTGCGGCACATGAGAAATAATACCTAACATTCGGTTTCCATCCTGAAGACTTCTTAAACAATCAATGGCCTGCTCCAGCGATACCTCATCTAAAGTACCGAACCCTTCATCAATAAATAACGTGTCAAGCTGTACTCCTCCCGCGTGGGACTGGACAACATCAGCCATGCCAAGAGCCAGACTAAGTGAAGCTTTAAACCCTTCCCCTCCGGATAAAGTCCGTACGGAACGTTTTTGGCCCGTATGATGATCAATCACTTCGAGATCTAAACCGCTTTGAGCTCCCCGTTTAGCTAGAGCATCGCTGCGCACGAGCTGATAGCGATGATCTGTCATCTGATCAAGTCTTATATTAGCCTGAACGATGATTTCATCAAGAAAAGCAGCTAAAACATATCGTTCAAGTGACAAACGAAGATGATTATCCCCTCTGGATAGCTGAGCAAGTTCTGCAATGTCATAGTAGGCTTGAGCTAAATCCCCCTGTTCTGATAACAAAGTTTCCATGGTGGCATAAACCTGTTTATTTTGTGACAAAGCCATTTCCAGTTCATTCACGGTCTGCTGCTGTTTAGTCAGCTTTTGTTTTTCTTCTTCCCATTTAGTATGAAGAGCCTCTAAATCCGGTTTTTGCTGATCAGCCAGCTTTTCATTCAAACTATGCAGACGTTCCTGAATAATTGCTTTCTGCTGCTTATACTGATCAATCTTTTCCTGCTTTTCTTCAATAGATTCCTTAGATAGAAGAGAGTTTTGATAACTTTCGACATTGGAAAACTGAAATTGAACGAGCGTTTGATTAAACTTCTCTTTTCGAATTTCTTCTGCTTCTTGTGCCTGCTTCACATATTTATTTCCTTCTTCTTCAGCCACTTTAGCCTGCTGCAGCTGATCTCGCAGCTTAGAATAGCGTTTTTGAACGTCTTCCCACTTCTTCAGCTCTTCTTTATAGGAATCTTCTGCTTGTTCTGTGAGTTGTTTTAATTTTTGCGGATTGGTCGTTTCAAAAGAGTAGTTTTCCTCGAAGGACTCTTTTTGCGTCTGTAATCGAGTTTGTTCTTGATAGCTCGTATGCCACTCCTGCTGAGCTCTTTCAATTTTACTATTCAGCTCTTCCTCACGCTGTTCAATATTTTCAAGCTTTTTCACAGACTGTTCCATCTCTTCAGCTTGCCTGGTCAGATCTTCCGATAACTTCCTTTTCGTATTTAAGCTTTGCTCACTTTGCTTTAACGCGCTTTGAATAGAGGCTTCATCCATAGCACCTACCACTTTTTTATACTCCTCAAAAAGTGTATCCGTCAGTTGCCGCTGCGTTTCTCCTTTAGACTTGACTTGGACCGCTTCGTCCTGCATCTGCTGAAAGGATTTTTGTTTTTCATCTGCCTCTTGCTTTAACTGTTCAAGCCGGGTCTGACTGACAACTTGAGCAGGCTGAACAGCAGGCGCAGGATGATGGGAGTTTCCACAGACCGGGCAGGGGGACCCATTTTCCAATTGAAGAGACAGCGTATAAGCATGGTGCTCACGAATTTCTTCGAGCGCTGCTTCATAATAGCTTTTAGCATTTTTCTGCTCTTTTTCCATCTGCCTGAAATCTTTCATAAACTGCTGATAGGATGCTCTCATCTCTTTTAATACATCCCACTCTTTTGCTAAACGTTTTAAATCCTTAACCTGCTTCGTCAAATGTACAACTTCATTCTTAACTTCATACATTTGACTGGTAACTTTACGCTCATCTTTACTTATTTCTTTTAGTTGATGCCGTTCTGACTTTAGGCGCTTTAGCTCTTGCTCTAAAGCAGTTACCTGCTCCTTGCTTCTGGTAAGTTTTTGAGTCGTTTCAGTTAACTGGCTTTCGATTTTAAGGAAATGAGTTAATTTTTTTCTTTCTTCCTCTTTTTGCTCCCATTCTTTCTTTAAATTCTGGCGTTTCTCTTCCTTTTCTTCAAGTTCTTTATGCTCCTTTTCTATGTTAGAAAATTCAGCTTCTGTACGTATTCTATGCTGGGCCTTTGCCTCCTGGTCTATTTCAGCTTTCTTTCTCTCCTCTTCTCGATCTTTCCATTGTTGTTCAAACCCTTTCACTTCATCTGCCTGCCTCGCCCATTTGAGCTCTTCTTGAAGAGCACTCATAGAGCTTTCCTGTGATTGCAGTACCTTTTTCTCTTCTAAGAGTTTTTGCTGTTCAGTAAATTGTTCATGTAGTTGTCTGGCTTCATGGAACTGGGTCTGTAACTTATCCGCAGATGAAGACAATAGCTCTAATTGACTTTGTTCCTGTTTGATCAGACTATTCTGATGCTCCATTCGCTTGCCTAATAATTCGATAATTTTTCGCGGTTCTTCCTGCTCCAAAGTAACTTCCGCTTCCGTGCCCCAATGGATTTTGCCAACCTCCTGTTCAATTTTCCATTGAAATTGCTCAATTTCTTTCTCTAGTGTTTTGGACTGGTCTTTTAAGTAATCGGTTAACTCAGAGTAGAATTGTGTTTTAAATATTTTTTGCAGAATATCTTCCCGCTCTTTACTATTCTCTGAAATCAACTTTCTAAATTCACCTTGAGGGATCATGATCATTTTCCGAAATTGATCATAGTCAAGCCCCATCACTTCTTCAATGTAATCATTCACTTCTTTTACTTTAGTAGCCATCAGCTTTTCATTATCCAAATGTGTAATATAGAGTTCTGCTCTAGCCGGTTCTTCTTTCCAGCCCTCCCCGCGCTCTTTTCTTCTCATCTGCTTAGGCATGCGGACAATACGATACAACTTTCCTCTTAATTCAAATAGAAATTCAACATAGGTAGACTCTCCTTCTTGCGCAAAATGACTGCGCATGGAGTCTTGATCACGATCACTCCCGCTTGCACGCCCATATAAGGCGAAGCACATCGCATCAAATATCGTCGTTTTCCCAGCCCCTGTAGGGCCCGTAATTAAGAAAATGGCTTCTTCTCCAAGGGAAGAGAAATCTATTCTCTGTTTATCACGGTAGGGACCAAAAGCCTGGATGGTTAATGTAATAGCTCTCAAAGGTTACTGCCCCCTTTCTTCTTCTTTTAACGCATCAATTGCCTGACTGATTAAGTTCTTTCTATGTTCAGAAATCGTGTCTCCTTTAATATCTTCATAAAATGAGCGGAATAATTCTTCATGAGAAAGTCGCTGACGCTCTTTAACCTTATTTAATTCATCGATCTGCGTATTCACGGATGATCTTCGTCTCTCGAGGTGTAGAATATTCGGATATACTTTTCTTAGTTTCCCCATGGGATCAATAAGCTGACCGTCATCCAATAGTCTAATATGAAGATAATTATGAGGACTCGTCGCTGCTTCTCCAGAGAGTAAATCTTCAAAATACCCTTCAACTATTTCAAAATCGCGAAGGGGATAAAGTGGTTTCTTTTCAAAAGTAAGATCGTTTTCCTCCTGCAAATCTATAATTGTCACTGATTTTTGGTGATGCACCTCTGAAAAGGAGTATTTAAGAATGGAGCCGCTATATCGAATATGATCATAGGCCACTCTTTGAGGCTGATGAAGATGACCTAAAGCTACATAGGAAAAATCTTTAAAGAGATGTGCATCTATGTAGGGACTCCCGCCAATCATGGATAACCGTTCCTCCGATTCACTCTCCATTCCGCCTGCTAAGAAAGCATGACCGATCCACACGTGCCTTTCCGCCATGTTATACCTCTTCTGGATATCCTCTATTAATCTAGAGGCTGCCTCCTGGTGGCTCTTAATCTCTTCATCTTCAAATACGGCAGCTACTTCTGCAGGTTCTACATACGGAATAAGGTGAAAGTGGACAGGTCCTTGCGAATCATAAAGAGTGATCGGGTCACGAGATCTTTTTAACTTTGTATCCAGAAACAATCCTTGCCTCCGAAACAATTGAGAGCCAAACTCCAGTCGGTCGGGACTGTCATGATTGCCCGAGATCGCGAGCACAGGGATTTGAAAGTCATTGATTAATTTGGTAAGCACTTGATTCAGTAAATCAACGGCCTGCTTAGGGGGAATTGAACGATCGTAAAGATCACCGGCAATAATAATCACATCCGGTTGTTCTTCCTCCACAATCTCTATAAATCTATCCAAAATAAACGATTGATCGTCAGTCATATGGACGTAGTTTACAATTTTACCTAAATGCCAGTCCGCCGTATGCAATATTTTCATGTAAGCTGTACTCCTTCCTCGCAATCATTTCTCTTTTTAATTGTCTTCCTCAATCAAATAGGTGTCATATAAGCGATCAAATACCGATAGAGCACTAGGAAAAGGAATATTCCACTCTAAGTAGCGGCTGATCTCATCGTACGTCTTGGCTTGCTTAGGAAAACTGTGATCCTGGAACATCCAATCTGCAAGTTTTTTTTCGTCATTCTCTGTTCGGTTTCCTCGATAGCGCATCATATAGTGATAAAAGGATCTCATTAATTATTCCTCCTGAATTTTTGTATCTTAGTTTTATCATGGACACACCATAACTGCAAAATGATACCTATAAAAAAGAATCCTCGTTAAGTTTTTCAGAGGATTCTTACAGTGCTATTCTTCTTCTTTTTCCATATATTCCTGATGGTTTTTCAATTTATTTCGGTAAACGATACGCGATAATATAATACTGACTTCGTACAACACAATTAATGGCACAGCCACTACCAGCTGAAGAATAAAGTCAGGCGGGGAAATGATGGTACCAATAATCACTAGAACAAAATATGCGTATTTCCTGATTTTCACTAACAATACCGGGTTCACAATTCCAAGACTTGTCAGAAACATGGTCAGAATAGGAATTTCAAAGAGAACCGCAAAGGGAATCGTTACACGGAATAAAAACCGGAAATATCTTTCCACCGTGAAGATTTCATTGAACATCCCATCGTTTAATGATAAAAGGAACGGTAATATGAACTGAACAAACACCAGATACCCAAAAGCTAAACCACCTATGAACAATAGGAAAATAGCCGGAATATAAGACAGAGACACCCGTGTTTCCTTAGGGGTAAGCGCCGGTTTAACGAACAACCAGATTTGTAAAGTTAAAATAGGCAGCGTTCCTACAATCGCAATTAAACTGGCAATCGTAAAAACAATCCATATAATTTCTCCAGGGCTTGTCATATGAAGTTCAAAAGGAAGGTCATTCACAAAAAATCCCTGGATCGGCCTGACATAATACAGTCCAGCCGCAAAGAACGCTATAAAAAATACAAGCGTCCAAATAATCCGCTTTCTTAATTCGGTTAAGTGATCCGTTACATTCATTTCTATATCTTGACTAATTTTATTAGCTGCCAAATCATCCACCTCCAGGCCTTAAGACGCAGCCTGACAAAAAGAAGATGTAAGGATCAAGCCCTTACACCTTCTTTATTCATTTATTCGTCTTTATTTTTGTGTTCGGATTTATTACTGCTGTCTCCATCGGACATAATGTCCCCAGTCGCCTTTTTAAACTCTTTAAGAGAACTGCCAAAAGCTTTGCCGATTTCAGGCAGTTTTGAAGGTCCAAAGACAACCAGTGCAATAATTAATATCAGGATGAGTCCTGGCACACCAATGCTCGATAACATGGTTCATCCCTCCAATTCTTATGTTCTTTCATATGGTGCTAATTTAAGTATCAGTTATTTTTTTGGTCGGACGGCTTATCTTTTCCTTCATCTGTCAAGTCACGAGCGGAATTCTTAAACTCCTTTAGTGTTTCTCCCGCTGCTTTGCCAATCTCCGGAAGTTTCTTAGGTCCAAAAATAACAAGGGCAATGGTTAAAATTAATATTAAGCCTGGGATTCCAATACTTGAAAGCATATCTTTCACCGCCTTTTAAGAGTAAACCTGAATGATCAATCGTTTTATAAAAAAGAAAAACTACACATCCAATCGTCATTTAACGGTTCTTTTCCTATCATATCACGATCTTGTCCAAATGTCTTGGATTCATAAAATTTTGCAAATCTCCTGAGCTTTCCGGTAATCTTCCGGGGTATTCATATTAAAAAAATGACGATTCACAACTTCACTCGGAAAAGCCTGGAAATCATTTACATAAACCGATTGGACCTGCTCTAGCAAAAGGCTTACCTTGCGCTCTCCATTGTGAAGTAATGTTTCAATAATGGGAAGACAGGACTTACGGTAAATACCAGATAGCGGCTGAAGACGACCCTCATATTCCGGGATCACAGCATCAATCGTTTGGTCTAAGAAAGAGGATAAGTAGTTATAGACGCTCTCATGAATAAACGGCGTATCGCATGCTGATAAGAAAAACCATTCTTCCTCTCTAGCTGCCATTACTGTGTGAAGACCGCCAAGCGGCCCGGCGTCCTGATAAATATCCTGGATGGAGGGAAGGGGTAAATCCGGACCTTCATTCTGATTTATCACTACCGTTGAAACAGTCTTGTGCAGTTCATTTGCAATACGTACCGCTACGGTCTCTCCGCCCAGATTCAGCCAGGCTTTATCTTCTCCCATCCTCGTAGAGCTTCCGCCGGCAAGGACCACGCCGCAACCATTTAACTCTTCAATCATGTTTTCTTCCGATCGTAGGTTCTGAAATAATAATCGTAAGGGTTTTTTTCATCTTTTTTTCCCTTGTCTTCATCAATGAGCTCCCAATCTTCTATATTAAATTCAGGAAAATACGTATCTCCCTCGAACTCGGCATCAATATAGGTCAAATACATTCGGTCAGCATAAGGGTACATTTTCTCAAAAAGAACACTCCCTCCGATAACAAACCACTCTTTTTCCGGGTGTTCTTTTTCAAGCTTTACTATATCCTCAATTGAATGAATAACTTCACACCCACTATGAGAATAATCCTCGTTACTCGTTATAACGACATGCTTCCGCTCCGGAAGAGGTTTACCAAATGATTCAAATGTTTTTCTTCCCATGATAATCGTCTTTCCCCAGGTCTTGTCCTTAAAAAATTTAAAGTCGTTAGGAATATGCCACGGAAGATCATTATCCTTTCCGATCAAGCGATTTTTATCCATTGCAAAAATAAATGATATCATTACCTTCACCTCGTTTGATTTTATACAGCTATGGGAGCTTTGATTCCAGGATACGGGTCATACCCTTCTATGGAAATGTCCTCCATCTCGAAATCAAATACACGATCTTTTTCTGGATTTAATGAGATTTTTGGTAGTGCTTTAGGTGTTCGGTTTAACTGCTTCTGCACTTGTTCTATATGATTGCTGTAAATATGGGCATCTCCCAGTGTAAGAACAAACTCTCCAGGTTCCAGGTCACATTCACGTGCGATTAAATGGGTGAGCAGTGCATAACTAGCAATATTAAATGGAACGCCTAAGAATATATCCGCACTTCTTTGATATAACTGACAAGAAAGTTTCCCATCAGCTACATAAAATTGAAAAAGTGCATGGCAGGGCGGCAAAGCCATGTTCGATGGTACATCCTCCGGATTCCAGGCTGTTACAATATGCCGCCTGGAATCCGGATTTCTCTTAATTCCTTCAATAACGTTTTTCAATTGGTCGATCGTCTGGCCCTGAGAAGTTTTCCAAGCACGCCACTGCTTTCCATAAACGTTGCCCAAGTCACCGAATCGATCAGCAAACGAGTCTTCTGTGAGAATCTTTTCTTTAAAACGTTCCATTTGCTCATCATATTGACCTTTAAATGCTTCATCTTTTAAGCTTCTTCGTCCAAAATCGGTCATATCAGGGCCTTGGTAATCATCGCTTTCCACCCACGCCTGAAAAGCCCACTCATTCCATATGTTGTTATTATGCTGCAGAAGGTAACGAATGTTCGTATCACCTTTAATAAACCACAGCAATTCACTTGCCACTAACCGAAAAGGGATTTTTTTAGTTGTTAAAAGCGGAAAACCGTCCTCAAGGTTAAACCTGAGCTGGTGTCCAAATACGGAAAAGGTTCCTGTTCCTGTTCGATCTCCTTTTTCATGTCCTGCATCCAGGACGTGCCGGCATAAATCTAAATACGCTTGTTCATTTTTAACCACTATGCTTCCTCCTCTAGGTGAATATTCTAGTCCAGATGCTTTTCTCTACTAAATTCTAATAAGTATTTTTCCATAAAACGATGCCTGCGATCAGCTTCCTGTCGTCCACTTTCTGTATTCATCATCCCAGAAAGCTTTAATAATTTATCGTGAAAATGCTGGATAGAAGAGGAAGTATTCTCTTCTTCATTATCGATACTCTGCCCCTTCGCCCCCCCATAGGTAAATGCACGAGCAATACCGATAGCACCGATGGCATCTAACCGGTCTGCGTCCTGGACAACAGCGCCTAAATAGGAGGAAGGCTTTTTCCCTTTTCGGAAGGACACAGTTTCTATAGCTTTCTCAATCTCATTTTTTTGGCAAAGAGTGAAATTCAGTTCGAGTAGTAATCGATTCCTGTCTTTTAAAGCCTTATCAGGATTTGTAAATAACTTCTCATCGCCTATATCATGAAGCCAGCCCGCTGCTTCTGCAAGCACTGGGTCGACTTCCTCTTCACCAGCGAGCTTACAGGACCAAAGCGCCACACGCTTCATATGGTCAAAACCGTGTCCTGTCGTATCATGCTCGAACTGTTTTTTTACATACGTTTCAATTCTTTTGAGTCGATGGTCTTTCTCCATAAATCCTCCTAAAATTGAAACAGGTCCATTTGTCTAGGATTCAAATCGTCGTAAGTGACCCCTAAAATGTCCTGCATTTGTTTAGCGTTATCCGCAGCATCACCGCCGGAATTGTTATTGAAAAGTAATGTAATATCCGGGGTTTGCTTTTTTAATTCATGGATTCTTTCAGCCCATTCCCTCAGTTCTTCCTCATTATATCTATAAAGAAAACGAACTTTTCTCCAATCCTCTCTGCCGTTCTTATTCCATCCGTGAATATTACGTCCGTGAAAGCGGACAAGTGATTTACTCGGGTGGGTGGGCTCTAAAACGCGGGGCACAGAACCTTCTCCCGCTTGAGGTTCATCACAAATGGTATGAATCCACTGTTGATCTTTCATAAATGATAAGGTCTGTTCTTTATAATGGGGCTGGAACCAACTTTGGTTTCTAAATTCAAGAGCAAGGGGATAATCGGACATCCACTCTCTAATAAAGCGCAGTTTTTGTATATTTTGCTTTTTCACATCAAACCAAGGTGGAAACTGGAATAAAAGAGCATTGATTTTACCTTTTTCCCAGGCAGGCTGTATAGATTCTTCGTATTGCTTCATTAATTCTTTCGCTTCTTGTTTCGTACGCTCCTGCCTATCATGTCCCGTCAGATGACTAAAAGCTTTTATAACAAATCTAAATGATTCTGGGGTTTGTTTGATCCACTTTTCGTAATGAGACTGCGGCTGTATTGCGTAAAATGCGGTATCTACTTCTACCACAGGAAAGTGAGAAGCATATTCAGATAGTTTTTCGTTTCCTTTTGTTTGATCTGAATATAGGGAAGCATGATCTCCCCAACCGGTCACACCGATTTGAATAGCCAATCCTCTTCCTCCTTGTCCTCGTTTGTAATTAAAATCATTGTAGCAAAAAAAACATCCCCCTGACTAGAAAAAGCCAGGGGCTGACACTCTATTAAAATAAACCTTTAATTGTTCCATCCTCGGTAACATCCATTTGAAGGGCCGCCGGCTTTTTAGGCAGACCTGGCATTGTCATGACTTCACCGGTCAGAGCAACAATGAAACCAGCTCCTACAGAAAGTCTGAATTCACGTACTGTAATATGGAAGTTTCTCGGACGGCCTAGCTGAGAAGGATCGTCCGAAAGAGAATACTGGGTTTTTGCCATACAAATTGGCAATTGTCCATACCCTAACTGTTTTATTTGATGTAATTGCTTTTTCGCTTGAGTGGAAAATTGAACTCCTGCTGCACCGTACACTTTACCAGCAATCTTCTGGATCTTTTCCTCTATACTGTCGGATAAATCAAAGGTGTAAGTAAGAGGTGCAGATTTACTTTCACTGACCTTTACCACTTTCTCAGCTAGATCAATACCTCCTTCTCCTCCTTTTGTAAACACATCAATAACCGATACAGGGGCCCCCTGCGCCTCACACCATTTCCGTAAATAGTCAAGTTCTGCCTGAGTGTCAGAAGAGAACTGGTTGACGGCTACGATAAAGGGAAGATTGAATTGACGAATCGTTTCCAAATGTTTTTCAAGATTCTCCATCCCTTTTTCCAGGGCCCCCAAGTCCTCATGCTGCAAATCCTTTTTATTCAAACCACCATGCATTTTCAATGCTCTAATCGTAGCTACAATGACCACAGCATCAGGCTCAAAATCTCCCGCCCGAGTTTTGATGTCTAAGAACTTCTCTGCGCCTAAATCAGCCCCAAAGCCAGATTCCGTTACCACATAGTCACCTAACTTTGCAGCAATCTTTGTAGCCATTACACTGTTACACCCGTGAGCAATATTTGCAAAAGGCCCCCCGTGAATAATGGCAGGTGTGTTTTCCAATGTTTGGACAAGATTGGGCTTCATGGCGTCTTTCAGTAATAATGTTAAAGCACCCTGAAAACCCAGCTGATTAACCGTAACCGGCTCTTGTTGATATGTATAGCCAATAATAATTCTGGAAAGTCTCTTTTTTAAGTCTTGTAAATCGGCAGCCAGACAAAGCACGGCCATAATTTCAGAAGCCACAGTGATCGTAAACTCGTCTTCCCTGGGAACTCCTCTAACAGCCCCGCCTAAACCAACAACGACTTGACGTAAAGAGCGATCATTTATATCTAAAGCCCGCTTCCATGTAATTCTTCTCGGATCAATGTTCAGCTGATTCCCCTGATGAATATGGTTATCTATAAATGCGGATAACGAATTATTAGCAGTCGTGATCGCGTGGATATCCCCAGTAAAATGCAGGTTAATCTCTTCCATAGGAACAACCTGGGAATACCCACCTCCGCAAGCACCGCCTTTGAGTCCCATCGTTGGTCCAAGTGAAGGTTCTCTTAATGCAATAACCGCTTTTTTATTCAACTGGTTTAAGGCCTGCCCCAGTCCTACCGTTACAGTAGATTTACCCTCACCGGCAGGAGTAGGATTAATCGACGTGGTAAGAATAATCTTTCCGTTTGGTCGATCAGCCAGTTTATTTAGCAACTGGTCGGATAACTTGGCTTTATAATGTCCAAAAGGTTCCCAATCACCTTCTGCAAGCCCCATCTGTTCTGCGATAGAGGAAATAGGATTCATCTTTGCTTCAAGAGCAATTTCAATATCTGTCTTCATAGTTTCACTCCCTTTATCACCTATCTTACCTTTTTTTTACATCATTTCAAAAAGTTTAAACGATTCTTTTTAATAACGGACTGACTTTAAACTTACAGCCTCTGTATTATGGATAAAAATAAGAAAAGAACTTCCACAGCTCCCGCTCATTCAAGCGTAGGGGAGACTGAATAAACAAAGATCTAAACTTTTAACCAATACTCTGAAAAAAATCATATTCAGATTGTTGACGTCACTTTATCGATACGTTATATTGTAGTTAAGCAAATAAGGTGATCGGAAACATAAATGCAAGGTAGTTCCCATAGAAGTACTCTGGAGTTTATTTTTCCGAGTTTCTATGGATTTTTTATGTTATCATCATCAATTTGTAATTTATCACGTATTACGTGTAAGAAGTTTTTAGGAGGATTCATATCATGCAAAACGGTACAGTAAAATGGTTTAACGCGGAAAAAGGTTACGGCTTCATCCAAGTAGAAGGTGGAAATGATGTATTCGTACACTTCTCTGCAATTCAAGAAGAAGGTTTCAAATCTCTAGAAGAAGGTCAAACCGTTTCTTTCGAAATTGTTGAAGGCGACCGCGGACCACAAGCAGCTAATGTTGAAAAACAATAAATAAAATCCAAAGCAGCCTCTATAGAGGCTGCTTTTTTTATGTTCTCCTTGAAAAAATAAGCCCTCCCTCGTATAATTAACGGCTGTTGGTCTAACAGCGCGGTTCGAGAACTCCCGCGATATCAAAACTAAGGAGGCAGTTCTATGAGTAATGAATGGTTATGGATCTTATTCGCTATCATTAATTTCAGTTTATTACTAATGGTTTACCGCATCTTTGGTAAACCCGGGCTTTTTGTATGGATAGGAATGTCCACGGTAGTTGCCAATATTCAGGTAGTCAAAACAATTGAACTATTCGGATTGAACGCTACTCTTGGAAATATAATTTATGGAACAGCCTTTCTTGCAACAGACATCCTAAACGAAAAGTATGGAAAAAGAGATGCCCGTAAAGCAGTTTGGATGGGCTTTTCTACGCTAATTTCTTTGACTATCATGATGCAGCTGGCAATCCAGTTTACGCCAGGAGAAAATGATGTGGCCCAGCCTGCTCTTGAAAGTCTGTTTGGCATTGTGCCTCGCATCGCTCTTGGGAGCCTGACTGCTTATATTATCAGTCAGTATTTTGACGTATGGCTGTATGCACGTTTAAAAAAAGTATTCTCAAGTGATGGCACACTATGGATAAGAAATAATGGAAGTACAATGATCAGCCAGCTCTTAGACAGCGCAATTTTCTGCGCAATCGCATTTTTGGGAATCTACCCTTTTGAAGTTTGGCTGGAGATATTCTTGACAACTTATATTATTAAATTTATTGTAGCTGCTATTGACACCCCATTTTTATATGTAGCTAAAAAGTTTAAACATCCTGATAATTGAAGGAGTTGTTTGAATTGATTGAAGTTTATACAGATGCTGCAGCAAGCGGCGATCCAGGTCCGAGTGCTGCTGGCGTAATTATTAAACAAGGTGCGACACTTATAGAACATAGCTTCTATCTTAATGAAAGAAATAATCATGAGGCTGAATTTTTAGCCGTAATTAAGGCCCTTGAAGTATGCAAAGAAGATTTCCCTGATGAAATCATATCTATTCGATCTGATGCCAAAATTGTTATTGATACGATTGAAAAAGACTACACTAAAAATGAGAAATTCTCACCTTTACTGAAAACCATCCAGGAGTTGGAAAAAAACTTTCCTTACGTATTCTATAAATGGGTGCCGGAAAAGCAAAATAAAAACGCTGACCGAGTTGCAAGAGCCGCGCTCTTAAAGCATATGAAACTCAGCTGAAATAAGAATTTACACTTGTAGGGAAACGCATCGTTCTCTACAAGTTTTTTTTCTGTTTTATATTTTCTATTAAACAAAAATCTAACAAGGCTGCCGAATGTTTGTCGACAACCTTGTTACCAGGGTGAGAGTTATAATTATGGAGATCTGAAGTTTGAGAAGGATGATTATTCATGGCCGATTTGCAGCCAAGTATTAGGGGTAGGAAAAAACAAAAGGATAAGTAAGAGTCCTCAAGAAACGGTTCGAACTATTATGTCCTGCTTCATAACAGAGGTTTATTTCCATTTTACATATTAAAAAGAGAGTCAATGATCCTTATTGTAGAGGAAGTTTAGAAGATGAAACGCGTTCTTCTATAGATTGATAAGCCTGACGTTTCGATTTAATATTTGGCTTAGCTATATGTTCCAACACACTTATGAAAAAACTTGGGTCAAAAGCTTGTTGGAATTTTAAAGTGATCTTTACCGCAATAATGGTTTTCCACTCGGAAGCATTGGCTGAATTTTTACCAAAGTAAATAAATCTTACATCTTCATCGCTTAATTTAAATCCCCTCGTCCATAAATCCTCTAAAAAGTAGGCTAATGCATGGTTTTTTTTCATAAGTCACTCCTTACATTTTACTGCCTTTTAAATGGGTCCATTACGCTTAACGCTCAATATGTTTAAACGAGCAGCGCTTCTTCCATATAGGAACACGAAGGTAAGATTAAGCCACATTTTTACAGTTGTTCTAATGAATTAGACAGTAATCAGCTTTCGACATTTTTCTTTCTTTTTCTCTATTATAGCAAAAATAAAAAGCCAGGTGTATTTACCTGGCTGAAATTGTTCGTTCATATGATTTTCTATTTTGTGAAGGAGTTGGTTTTACATTCCCTTTTACCATATCCATAACCGAGCGAGCAGGTACTGACCCAACCTTTGCCAATATCCAAACCATCAAGCAACTATAAACAGCGACAACCAAAAAGATGATCACCATCATAATGTTCCCGCACCCTTCTAAATGATAATGATTTTCAATACTAATTAGATTATAGCAGACCTCTTCAGTAAAAAGCAACTGTCAATAAGTCTTAAACCCTCTCTTCCAAAGCCTTTTCTTCTGCTGGAATGCGTACCATGAGCACAAGCAAATGCAGAAATGGGAAAACAATTGCCGTTATATAGGCTTGGAAAAGCAGTGGAATAAATAGTAATTCAAAAAACACAATCACGTAATTGGGATGAGGAATATACCTATATGGACCTTTTTTGATAGGCTTTTCATCAGGCAAGATTAGAATTCGTGTATTCCATCTTCTCCCTAAGCTTGAAATACACCATATCCTTAAGACCTGAAGAAGGATAAACATGCTTAGAGAAAGATAAAAAAAACGACTGTAATGGTACGAAGTGAAAGCAAACTCTGAAAAAAGGGAAACAAAGAATAAACCATGGAGCACAATAAACAAAATATAATGATTTTCTCCTGATTCTATGGCTCCTCTGTTCAACATCCATTTTCGATTTGATCTGGCAAGAGCTAATTCTGCTAACCTTTGAATAACCAAAAAAGAAAACAGAATCCATAAAAACCCTTCCATTACACCCACTCCAAACTTACGATTTCTGAACTAAAACCAGGCCCGAGGGACGTCATACAGGACCTTGTACCTTTTTCAGGTTCACTCGCCATCGCCTCATTTAATACAAAATGAACAGTAGGAGAGGACATATTTCCGTGATTCCTCAGCACATTCTCTGAAAACTTTAACGTATGATCGGATAATTCAAATACTTCCTTGTAACCTTCCAGCACTTTTCTTCCACCGGGATGAGCAACGATAAATGGCAATTCATTGCTTTCCCAGAGGTTTTCAGCTAAAACTTCTTCCATATGGAGACTCCAAAATGATTTTACTAATTTGGGAATGCTTTTATTAAAAATTACTTCAAATCCTGTATCCACTACTCGCCATCCCATTACATCTGTACTGAATGGCTTTAGTCTTGAACTTGAATTCAATACCTTAGCCGTGGGCAAGCACGCCATTTCTCGAAGTTTTGAACGTTCTCCACTCATAAGTACCGCTGACGCACCGTCTCCAAATAAGGCAGTTCCTACAAAGTTACTTACTCGCTGATCAGTTAATTGGAAGGTTAAACTGCACAGTTCCACACATACTACTAGAACATTTTTTTCTGGATGACCTTGAAGCCATTCAAACGCTCGGGCCACTCCGCTTGTACCTCCAGCGCACCCTAAACCAAACATCGGCGTCCTTTTCACCGTTTCTCTGAAGTTTAAATCATTAATAAAGTAAGTATCCAATGTAGGTGTGTTGATTCCAGTAGAAGATACGAAGATAATATGATCTACCATAGAAGGACTCACTTGTTGCTTTAAGAACTGAAGATTAGATAAGCACGACTCAATAGCACCCTTCGCGTATTTCAACGCCTTTTCGTGAAATAATTCATTCCTCTCCTTTAATCCGTGTGGATGTTCAAACCACTCCATACTTGCTGAAAACTGTCTTTTATCTATTTGAGCATGTTCGAAGATTGGCAGCAGCCGTTTTTTTTCATGAGATTTGAGAGGGAAAAGGTTGTAAATAAGTGATTGTACTGTGTCTTGAGAATATTCGTACTCAGCTTCTTGCAGTCCGGTTGAAAGTATATACGCCATTTGACAACCTCCTTTTTTTTAATATGCACCTAATCCCACTTGATTATGAGCTTAAAGAAAGCTGCCTTCCAGTTTTCAACTTAAATTAAAAACGAGCAATTAACCGAAGTTAATTGCTCGTTTTTAATTAAAATCCATAAATCGTCATCCCGCCATCTACAAACAGAGTCTGGCCTGTCATATAGTTACCTGCGTCTGAGGCAAGAAATACTGCGGCGCCCGACACCTCTTCAAGCTTTCCTATTCGGTTTAATGGTGTTCTTTCAAGAATGGATTGCACATAATCTTCATCTTGTAGCAACTGCTCCGTTAATGAAGTCGGAAAGTACCACGGACCGATTGCATTCACATTAATTTGATACTTTCCCCACTCCAGGGCAAGATTTTTTGTCATTTGAATAAGTGCACTTTTTGTCATAGCATATACGACTCCGGTTCTTAATGCTGTATGACCGCCTACGGAAGAAATGTTAATAATCTTTCCTTGTCTATGTTGTTTCATTACCCTTCCCGCATATTGAGATAAGAAAAACGCACTTTTCATGTTAGTTGAAACAATCTGGTCCCATTCTTCCTCACTTACGTGTTCAGCTTCTGAGCGTATGTTCATCCCTGCATTATTGACCCAAATATCTATAGCTCGATCACCACGGATTTCTTCCACTTCCTCTTTAATCGCATCATATTGCTGGATATCTTTACAAATCGTATAAGCTTGCTGTCCTAGAGATTCAACTGTCTCTTTCATTTTTTTTAGCTGCTTTTCATTACGTGCAATTAAGATCACATCGGCTCCTGACTCGGCATAGGCAAGAGCAATTGCTTTTCCAATACCTTTGGTGCCACCCGTGACTACGGCAAGTTTATGATCTAATCGAAAATCTGGTAAATACATAAATAAGACCTCCCCGAGTAAATAATAAATAAAATTTTCAGTATATTATAACATTTTTGCAATTTCTTTACATTCATTCCTGCCTCCCCTAAAATAAACGTGATACATAACTCAAAGGGGGATTATACATGAAGAAATGGTTACTTATGCTGGGCATTGCAGGTACGCTGGTTATCGCCGGATGTAATAATGACTCTTCTGATGAATCAAACAGTGATTCTGAAAGTCAGACGGAAGACCAATCATCAACTGGAGAAGAAAGCAAAAACAATGACCAAGCAATGAAGAAAGAAATCATGAGCGTCCAGATGAATATGCAGGACACTTTCCAACCTTACCAATCTAAAATTGCCGCTTATGAAGAAGCCATGGTTGCTGAAGAGCCGGACCCAGAAGCTATTAAATCTGCTGGAGAAGAAGCTCAGACAGCCGCAGCAGAAGCTGCCGATGCAGCGTCAAATTATTCAATAGAAGCCGACCTGCCTGAAGATGTCATGACTACATATGAAGAAGCGCTTCCTTCTCTTCAATCTTACTATGAAGAAGTTGCAAGTGCACTAGAATCTAATGTAGAAGAGGCTGATTTATCGCAAGCTGATGAAAAATTCTCGGAGTTTACGGAACAAATTGCTCCTGTTTATGAAGATGCTGGATTATTAAAACCTGAATTAAAAAAAGAATTTTCTTAATTAAACAAAACCCAGCTGTCTTTACTGACAGCTGGGTTTTGTGACTCATCATAATATTAAAATTGATAAATGTGTTTATATTTATTGGTCAGATAGTCGACTAAATAATCAGGGTTTAACCCTTCCCCAGTCACTTCTTCCAGAAGTTCAAGAGGTTTTTTCATCTTCCCGTACTGATGTATACGAGACGTCAGCCACTCTTTAACCTGTTTGAAGTCGCCCTGCTCGATCACACGGTTAATATCAATTTCCTTACTCATTTGATTTTCTATTTGAGCTGCATACATGTAACCCAATGCATAAGACGGAAAGTAACCAAAATCTCCACCTGCCCAGTGTATATCCTGAAGCACGCCTTCAGAGTCCATTTCAGGCTTCACACCCAAATAATCTTCCATTTTTTTATTCCATAACTCCGGTAAGTCCTTCACTTCTATTTCTCCGCCTATCAAAGCCTTCTCAAGCTCGTATCGAACCATTATATGAAGACAATAGGTTAATTCATCAGCTTCAATACGTATAAATGACGGCTTCACTTCGTTAATCGCCCGGTAGAATTGATCCAGCGGCAACGATTCGAACTTTTCCGGTGCATACATTTTAAATAACTCGTAATGGTTCTGCCAAAAGGATTCCCGTCTGGATATAAAGTTCTCCCAAAACAGAGACTGAGACTCATGAATACCCATGGACGTTCCTGTTGCAAGAGGTGTAAAACTGAGTTTTGGATCAATGTTCTGTTCGTATAGAGCATGACCCCCCTCATGAATGGTACCAAATACAGCGGTTCTAAAATCTTTTTCATCGTATTTTGTCGTAACACGAACATCATTCCTATTTAGACCTATGGCAAAAGGATGAACTGTTTCATCTAAACGGCCGGCTTCGAAATCGTACCCCATCCGCTTCAGTATTTCTTCACTGAATTTTTCCTGCTGGGCTTTAGGAAAGTGCCCTTCAAGTACGGAAGGGTCTGGCTGGTTAGGAGCTTTTTTAATTTGATCTAACAAATCCGTTAACGCCTTTCGCACTCGTGGGAACACTTCTTCTAATTTGGATACGGTAATTCCAGGTTCATAGTTATGAAGGAGAGCATCGTAGCGATGTTCTTTGTAGCCCCAGTACTCCGCAAATCGCTTGTTGAATTCCACCAGTTCTTCTAAATATGGACGAAAACTTTCAAAATCGTTCTTATCTTTTGCTTCTGCCCACATAGATTCCGCTTTGGATTGGAGCGTTACATATTCCCGATATTCTTTTCCAGGAATCTTAGCTGTCTTATTGTAGGTTTCTTCTGCTTCTTCCAGTGACTTAACAAGTACTTGATCTTCAACTTGCCCTTTTAATTCATCGATATAAGATTTCATTTTGTCAGATGTTTGTATTTCGTGTACTTTTTCTGATAATACTCCTAAAACTTCAGAACGATTATCCATTCCTTTTTTTGGAGCTTTTGTGCGCATATCCCATGCCATTAAACCAATGGCTTCTTCATAAGATGATTGTTCTTTCAGAAGATCAAGAAATTTTTCTTTTACAGTTTGAGTCACTGCGGTCACCTCACCTTTACCTGAAGTATGTGATTTATACCGTTTTCAAATAAATCATACAAATAAAGAAAACTAATTCATGGGTGGTCAACTCCACCATTTTATATCTAACGTATCTTTTTTCCAAAGTATTGATAGTAATCAGTCTTGATGAATCCGTTGAATAGTTTACGCTTTTTCGTGGCTTCCTTTCCATAAAGTTTTTCAAAGCCTTCATGGGAAGTTAGGACATAAACGCTCCAGGAGGGATGATCTCTCATGATAACTCCTAGATCGCGATACATCTCTTCCACCTCAGGGCGTTCACCCATTCGTTCACCGTAGGGCGGATTAGAGACTAAATAACCATTTTCCTGCTTGGGTTTGAAATCCCTTACCTGCATTTGTTTCCAGGTCACTAGATCGCCAAGACCCGCTTCCATAGCGTTATTTTTAGCAATATCAATTAAGTCCGGATCTATATCTGAACCTGTTATGTTTAAAGGCTGATCATAATTGGCACATTCTTCAGCCTCTTGAAAAGCTTCATCCCAGGCCTTTTGTGGAATAAACGACCAATCCTCAGAAGCAAACTCGCGGTTAAAACCCGGAGCAATATTCTGTCCGATTAAGGCAGCTTCAATGGCTATTGTTCCTGACCCGCAGAAAGGATCTACAAAAGGTTCATCCGGATGCCAGTTCGTTACTTGCACGAGTGCAGCGGCCAGCGTTTCTTTCAAAGGTGCTTCCCCCTGTCCAACTCTATATCCTCGTTTATGAAGGCCGCTCCCTGATGTATCAATAGTTAGTAACGCTTCATCCTTGTGAAGAGCGATTTCCACACGATAAAATGCTCCCGTTTCTTTTAACCAGGAAGCCACGCCGTATTTTTTCTTCAAACGCTCAACTATAGCTTTCTTTACGATAGATTGGCAATCTGGGACACTGTACAACTTCGATTTTACGGATTTACCTACTACAGGAAATTCACCATCTTCTGTGATAAAGTTTTCCCACGGTAAAGCTTTCGTCTTCTCAAATAAGTCATCGAATGTAACAGCTTTAAACTTTCCAACCAGTAATTTCACGCGGTCAGCCGTTCTTAACCAGAGGTTAGCCCTTGGAATAGCTGATACATCTGCTGTAAATACTACCCGCCCGTTCTCCACTTGAACGTTTTCATACCCAAGTTCTTTTACTTCTTTACTAACTATCGCTTCAAGGCCCATAGCCGCAGTAGCAATCAAAGTAACCTGTTGATCCATTTTTCCTCATCTCCCCAAACTATGTATTCATAAAAAAACCCTTCTAAAAAGCAAAGATGGCTTTTCAGAAGGGTGTGTGCTGTAGTAATAATTAAAGTGACCTTTGAATACTCTGTAAGCCATGTTCTGTTCCATTGTACTGCAAACGGCGGTCAACCTCGTACTCCGGTGGCAATCATCTATCTGCCGACTATATGTCGGCCTCTCCGTTGGTTCATTTTCCATTAAGAGAGTGCCCCTACCTATATTTGGGTTGCTCACTCGCGGGGTTTACCTCGTTCCACCCAAAATATTTCTATTTTGGCTTCGTCACTGTGGCACTTTCAAAGTATTCATTCCTTATCTTAACAGACTTAGGAATTTTCCTTGCCGTTAGCTTTACATAAGCTACCCTGACTTATGGTTTCGTCAGGCACGAACACTACAGTCATCTCAGACTGTGCGAGCATGGACTTTCCTCTGTATGAAAATCATACAGCGATTACCCGAGTATTCAAAATTACTTTATGCATTTAATTCGTCAGCATCTTTAGAGACGCACTAAATAGTGTACCAGATATTCACCACGCTGTCACGTGGGAATTAGTGGAATCAATCAGCGAATTTATTTCCGAATACGGCTTTTTCCAGATTAGACACTCGTTTTAAAATATCGTAATTGACTTGATGATTATTATTGGCGGGTTGTTTTACACGTTGTGTCGATTCTCTGGATGACATACGTTTCAACCGGTCATTTTCCTGCTGTAACCTTTCCATCTCCTGTTGCATATGGTCGTAATCCTGGATGATTAAATCTAAATATTCATCCACTTCTTCTTGATTATAACCTCTCATGGACGTTTTAAAATCTTTTTCAAGAATCTCTTTACTTGTTAAGTGGATATTTTCTAAGTTCATTATCTTCACCTCTGTTCAGCACATTACGTTTATTTTTTCAAAAGCTGACGGAAATGTCAATTTTGTATTTAGAAAAAATTATTGGTCCCAGTAATCTGGGTTCGACATTCTCAGTTCTTCCACTATTTCATCCAAATCTAATGGAGTTATGTAGAGAATAGGATAAGTATGAGAAGCAGCATAATTTGAAGCCGCTGTTAAAAAGTAATCCGGGCTCCCCTTTGTCTCTTCATCATACAATACCAGGCATCCATCGGAATGTTCCACTAAAAACTGATCTTTAGCACGAAACTGATACGGGCCTTCATACCCTTTATTATATACCGGCTTATAAAAATCCGCCATCATCGTTACCTCTTCATATACCAGTTGGTAGGCTTCTTTCCACCTTTCCTGCTGATTTTCAAATGGCGGGATTATCCCCAGATTAATCGAGTACTCTTCTTTTAAATCAAGTACAACTTCTCCGGTCCAAAGTTCTACCCCCATTTGACCTGAAATCAGGACCCATTCCAGTCCTTCATCTAATAAGGATAGAATCCTTTTCTTAATGGCTTCTTTTATAAAGCTTACTTTACTATCTTCAGGGTTGAAAATTCCGAGTTCCATCGGTTTGTAGCCTGTAACAACAATCGTTTTCATGCTTTGTCTCCCTTTTGTTTAATTAGACAAGAAAAGAAGGATTTCATCTTCCTATATGAAAAAATAAGCCACGGCTAGTGGCTTATTTTAATTATTCCATCGGGCCCATTGGTCCTTGCGGCATCATTTGCATTTGTCCTTGACCCATTCCCATTTGACCTTGAGGCATCATTGACATCTGACCCTGACCCATTCCCATTTGATCCTGAGGCATCATCGGCATCTGACCCTGGCCCTGACCCATTTGATCCTGAGGCATCATCCCCATCTGGCCCTGACCCATTCCCATTTGGTCTTGAGGCATCATCGGCATCTGGCCCTGACCCATTTGGTTTTGAGACATGTAATCCATCCAGTTATAATCCGGTGAAGACCCTTGCGGAAAGGCGTAATCCTGAGTTTGGAAAGAATTAGCCTCCGAAGTCATATAAGGGAAGTAATGAAAATTATTTAGTAAATGATGGTTTTGAACTAATATGTGCGTCGGATGAATATAATCTTGATTTTCTACAAAGAAATTGTCTACTACACATTGCTGTACTGGGCAAACGATCGGACGCCTATTGCAGGATTGAGCGCCTTGACCTTGCATTGAATGCTGATGCATACAACTTTCACTCCTTATCGTCTATTCCTTATCAGCGTATGTCATGCATCTGCAAGATGTACTGGGCGAAATTATCATATTACTAAGAACTTCCCCATCGTTCATAAATGAAAAAGGAAGCTTACAAAGTAGTCAAGTACACATTCATATGGATTCCTAGCTAAAGACTAAAGAAAAGAAAAAAAGGAAGGATCGCATCCCTCCTTCTCTCTATGTAAAGCGATTACCTAAGAAGATTCCTCCGGCAGATCGGCGGATGAAAAAGAAAATGGCAGTAATTCATCCATAGACACCGTTCTGCATTCTCCCAAGAGATTAGAAGCATGAATCTTCACGTTGGAATCAAAGAATTCACTCATCACTTGACGGCATGAACCACAAGGTGGAACGGGACGCTTTGTATCTGCGACTACAGCCAGCTCCTGAAATTTAACGTGACCCTCTGAAATGGCCTTGAAAATGGCCACTCTCTCTGCGCAGCACGCCACCGGGTAAGCTGCATTCTCAATATTACATCCGGTGTACAGAGTGCCATCCGCTGTTAGAAGTGCTGCTCCTACAGGAAATTTAGAATAGGGAGTATAAGCCTTTTCCCGAGTATCTTTAGCATGTTGAATTAACTGTTCCTGATTCATATTATAACCTCCCTTTTATTGGGAAGATAATTATAAAACAATTCAACATATATGTAAAGCGATTACAAAAAGATCATAATCTTATTCAAAAAACACATTCAGGGCATTAATATTTGACACATGTGTCAAAAAAAAGTTTATACTTGATGTAATCAAAAAAATAGCTGATTAATTTTAATGGTAATAAGGAGGAACAGAGATGTCCAAAATACTGCAATTCAATAAGATCATTTGGGTTTTCATAATTCTGCTGATTTTCACAGGTATCTTTACTTATCTTCAGCTCCCAAAAAGAGAAATCCCAGAGATCAATGTTAATGTAGCATCGATTTCTACCGTATTCCCAGGGGCCACGCCTCAGGAAGTAGAACGAACCGTCATTAATCCATTGGAAACTGAATTATTAAACATCCAGGGGGTAGACCAAGTCACATCAGCATCAACCACTGGTTTTGGTTCTATTACCACTACACTTACCGGGGATGCTGAGCCGAATACAGTAAATTCAAAAATTCGACAGGTGGTCTCTGATGTTTCACGCGGGTTCCCCGAAGAGGTACAGGATCCTGATGTAAATACAGACCTTAATTCATCTTCTGTAGCTTCTTATCACTTACTCGCCGACAATGTGGAAGACCTTTATAATCTTAGAGATACACTAGAAACTTGGCGGACCGAATTAACTGAAATTACTGGCGTAGAATCTATTCTTATTAAAGGCTTGCCTGAGCAAAAAGTTTCCGTCAGTTTAGATAATACAGAGCTTAAAGAAAACCAATTATCTCCCTCACAGGTCATCTCATCCATCCAGAATGAAATTGCACCTGCAGCAATAGGAACTGAACAGGAAGATAACAAGATTTATCAGCTTATCCTTGATAAATACTCAAATATTGATGAATTATCTCAATTATCAATTGGTCAAAATAATGCAGGTGAAAGTGTGACCATTGAAGATATCGGCTCCATAAATGTGATCAATGAAGAAGTAGATGACCTTATCTCTTATGATGGAAAAGCCGCGTTATCTGTGACAATACTTGCCAAGGAAGGAGTAAATATATCTGCTTTACAGGATAGTATCACCTCTAGAATTAATACACTCTCGGGAGAATTACCAGCTGGTATTGAGGTCGATCAATTCTACACACAAAGTACGATTATAGAAGAAGTCTTCACAAATCTAATCACTTCGTTCTCCATCTCATTTTTTGCAGTAATTGTGATTATGGTGTTAGGTTTACCAATTTCTTCTGCTATTCTGGTAGCTTTGTCTATTCCGATTTCCATTATTATCGGTCTTATTCCACTCCCTTACGTGGGAGTAGATTTAAACCAGATATCCATTATTGGAATGATTATTGCCATTGGAATACTCGTGGACGATGCCATTGTAGTTAATGATAATATTCAGCGAAGGTTCCAGCTTGGGGATGGTGCTTTAGAAGGTACTATACGCGGAATTAAAGAGGTAAGAAAATCGATTGTTACCTCTACTCTTATGATTATCTTCAGCTTTTTCCCATTAACTTTCTTATCAGGTTCAAACGGTGATTTTATACGGGCTTTGCCAACCGTGCTAATCTTTACTATCCTTGCTTCAACTATCATCGCTTTAACCTTTATACCAACCGTTCAATATGCAAGAAAACGCCGGCAGAAAAAGCAGAATAAATCAAAGGCAGGTCTCCTTGGCGGGTTCTTTAATTGGATCGAACGTGTTTATGCCGACTCCATTTTGCCAAAGACTACTAAAAAACCGTGGCTCACTGCTCTTACAGGTTTAATTTTATGCGCACTGCTTGCCACACTGGTTGTTCGCATTCCTTTTGAGTTCTTTCCTTCTGCAGACCGTCCCGAAGTGACTATATCCGTAGAATATCCACAGGGAACGCCGATTGAAGAAACTCAGGAGCAGCTTGAAGAAATGAAAAACTTCTTAACAGGTCAGGAAGATAATATTACGGAATCCGCGATTTATACGGGTACAGGTCTTCCTAGTATCTTCAACTCATCCCTGACACGTTCAGGCGAAAATACAGGACAGCTTCTAGTTAGAGTAGACCGTGATGAAACCAGCGCTTCTACCTTCATTAATGATTGGGAAGAGCCTCTTAGAGAAGAGTTTTCGAATGCAGAAGTATTTCTGGAAACCATTGTGTCTGGTCCTCCTCCATCTCCACCGGTTCAGGTGAAAATTCAAGGACCAGAATTAGAGCCGCTCATTCAGGAAGCAAGAAATGCCAGAGATCAACTGGCTGACATAGATGAAGCAGAAATTGCAACCATTAATGCTGGATCTGGACAGCCATTTACCCAATTTAATCCAGACCGTGATAAGCTGGCTGATAATAATATACCGATCAGTCAAATTACTTCTCAGCTCCAGCTTGCTAACACAGGAGTGCCTCTTGGAACGTTTGATAATGGGGTCGAACGTCTTCCTCTGGAAATTATACTTGATGACGGAGATCCAAATGGGGTAAATTTAGAAAATTTAACGGTAGTCAGCCAGCAGAATCCAAGTGAAGGTCAACCACCTGCTACGTTCTCCTTAGATGAACTCATTTCTCAGGAAGAGGTTGAACAAGTTGGGGCTATTCCTCATCTGGATGGCAAACGTACGATTACAGTCGAAGCTTATCCAAAAGAAGGTGCCGAAGAAGCATTTACAAGTAAGTCCAATGAGGTTGTATCTGCAATTAAAGAAGACTTACCAGAAGGCTATTCTCTTGTAGAAAGCGGGGAGACAGACGCCCAGACAGAGTTCTTTGTTGAAGTTGCTAAACTGTTCGTGATCGTCTTATTCCTGATTTATCTGACCATCGCGATCCAATTCAACTCGTTATTAATGCCAGTATTAATAACCGGAACTGTATTTTTGGCAGTTACAGGAGCTATTATTGGTCTATTCGTCTCCGGCCAGCCACTAAGTTTCTTAGCAGTTCTGGGGATTGTATCATTATCAGGTATTGTCGTTCGTAATTCTGTTATATTGATTGAATTTATCGAACAGAATAAAGAAACCTACTCATCTACGATTGAAGCTGTAATAGAAGCAGGGCGTGCCAGAGTAAGGCCAATTGTACTTACTTCTCTAACTTCAATTGCAGCTCTTACGCCGATAATATTTACAGGGGATGTCTTGTTTAAGCCACTTGCGGTATCTATCGTGTCTGGCTTGTTATTTTCAACTATCCTCACCCTGTTACTTGTACCTGCATTCTATTTAATTATCGTAAAAATTACGGGAAAGAAAACAACACATGAATAAACTCCCTATGCTTTCAAGAAGAATTAACATTTCTATATAAACTTAGCTGCCGGTTAATCCGGCAGCTTTTTTTAACTTAACCCATTCAAACTCCTCCATTCTATTTACCGGAATAATAATCAGCCTCTTTCATCTGAGAAATTAGAGGAGATCAACAAAAAAACCTCAGTGGCTACACTGAGGTTTTTAGCTATTTAATACCTGTTATTTATATCGCTTAATATCATATCCAGAACGTAATGAACGGATTGATATAGTTCCTTAAACCTTTTCCGATGCACATCCACATAATAGCTGTGTAAAATAATCATTTCGATATTTTCATTCGTAGATTTAATCTGATTCGGATGTACGCTTGCCCCTCGATTTTTTACATACTCCTCAGCTTCTTCACTCCACCGACTGTTCAGGTCAAACATAGGTGAGGTCTCTTTCTTCACTTTTTCAAAAAAAGCGTGATTTTTTTTATCGACGGGACCCTCAGTTTCCAGAAATTGAGTATGGAGTCGATCGATCAGTTGTTTCAAATCTTTTGTATGTTCTTCTAACGACAAAATATGTTCACACCTTTTTAGTTTACCTTACCATGATTATATCTTCTATATCAACGAATTATATAGCTGAAACCTGGTCCTTTGGGTGATGATATTTCTCTCTAACCTGAGCTTCCCGTTCAGTCCTTACTTCTTCAATCTGCTGCTTTAAATGAAATAACCCATCATAAAGGTCATCCATTTCTTTTCTATGCGCTACAGCCATACTAAATACAGTCTCATCCGTTTTTGTGGCTACCTGCTTCTTTAAACCTGACATTTTATCTTTCAATTTAAGCAGCTGCTCCTCGAATTCTGAAGAAGTACGATATATTTGCACATTCATCTCCTCCTCTACCCTGATACCCTTTTAATTCTCCTGTTTATGTATAACTCCTTCCCCAATGACAAGACTAGAACTAATGCTACAAAACAAGTCAAATTGATCAAATACCTTCGACAGTAAAGGAGGACTTATTATGCCAAGAAAGAAAGATCAAAAACCTAAAAAACCTGAACCTGCAAAAACGGATAATCCGAAGCTTGCTGGTGAAAACCGTCCATCCACTTAATAAAAGGGCTGCTGCTGAATTAATTAGCAGCAGCTTTTTTTAATCCCCCTTAAACAAGTTCTTTTTTTCGAATAGAGTAATTAGTTCGGAAAATAAATGGTATAATTGTCCATGATTTGAACTTTTTGTCGAATGCTTAAAATAAATGAAACCTTTTAGTTGTCCATACGTCTAAAAAATTGAAGCCTTCACATATATCCTTGGAGGTTATTTTTTGGTATGATACTCTCATGGCTGCAGGGAGGTATAGTGAATGAAATATCCCAATGGAAAACGGTCGGCTAATGCAAAAAACGTTTCCGCACCTAAACAGCAAAAAAAGACGACGTTCAGTAATCGTGGAATGACACTGGAAGAAGATATCAGTGTAACGAACAAATACTACTTAGAGTCTCAAATCGCAGTAGTTCATAAGAAACCAACACCCGTCCAGATTGTAAATGTGGATTATCCCAAAAGAAGTGCTGCTGTAATAAAGGAAGCCTATTTTAAGCAAGCTTCTACCACAGATTTTAATGGAGTTTATCGCGGGAAGTATATCGACTTTGAAGCTAAAGAAACAAGAAATAAGACGTCATTCCCCTTAAGTAACGTCCATCAACACCAGATTGACCATATGAAAGCAGTGGACCAACAAGGTGGAATTTGTTTTATGATCATCAAGTTTGCTCCGTTGGAGGAAGTGTATTTACTCCCTTCTAAGCAACTATTTATATTTTGGGATGAGCAGTGGAAAGGCGGTAGAAAATCAATTCCCTACGCTTTTATTAAAAAGGAAGGTTACCACATTCCTTTCCATTTCCAGGCACGAGTTGATTACGCCGCTGCTCTGGATAAGCTTATTTCTGAATTGGAGGAGAACTAAATGGCAAACGAAAGCCAATCACGTACAGCAAGAAGAAATCAGATGAAGGCTTCTAAGAAAAAGAAAGGAAAGCCGTTGTTTAAGAAAATATTATTAACTATATTGATCGTTGGTCTTGTATTAATGATCGGTACCGGAGGATTGTTCGCTTATTATATTTCAAGTGCACCTAAATTAGATGAATCGCAATTATCCACTCCTTTTTCTTCAAAAGTTTATGATATGAACGATAACCTGATTACAGATTTGGCCGGAGCAGAACGAAGAACCAAAGTAACTTATGACGACCTGCCTCCAGTTCTTAAAGACGCGGTAATCGCTACAGAAGACTCAAGATTTTACGACCACATAGGTATTGACTTCAGAAGAATAGTAGCAGCTGTCGGAGCTAACATTACGAGCGGCTTTGGCGCAGAAGGTGCCAGTACCATTACCCAGCAGGTTGTTAAGAGATCATTTCTAACGAGCAAAAAGACGATTGAAAGAAAAGTACAGGAACAGTATTTAGCTATTAAGCTTGACCAGGAGTATTCGAAAGAAAAAATCCTGGAAATGTATATGAATAAAATCTATTACGGAGCAGGTGCTTATGGTGTTGCGGAGGCTGCCAAAACCTACTTCGGAAAAGAAAACTTAAATGAGTTAACTTTACCGCAGGCTGCTCTTTTAGCTGGTCTGCCTCAACGTCCATCGGCCTATAATCCACTTGAAAATCCCGATCTTGCGAAAGATCGAATCAATACGGTGCTTAATTTGATGGTTATGCATGGGAAAATTTCAGAAGAAGAAGCTGAAGAAGCTAGAAAAACAAATGTAGAAGATATGTTAAATAAAACAGAAGCGGAAAAACAAAAAACCCCATATGATGCTTTTATTAAAAAAGTTAAAAAAGAAGTAGAAGCGAAAATGGACGGGGCAGACATTTTCAAAGATGGATTAAAAATCTATACTACTCTTGATCCAAAGGCTCAGGAATCAGTTGAAGAACTGTTGAGCAGCGATGGACCTATTTCCTGGCCGGATGATGAACTAAAGACCGGTGTGGCTGTCACAGATACAAAATCCGGAGCCATTCGCGCCATTGGAGGTGGTCGTGATTATCAAGGGAGCGATCTGAACTATGCTACTGAAATCACGAGACAGCCTGGATCCACTTTTAAACCAATTATGGCTTATGGTCCCGCCATTCAGTACGACAAAATCTCAACCTATCACCAGATTAAAGATGAAGAATATGAAATTAATGGAAAAGAAATTAATAACTTTGATAACCGTTTTAGAGGATGGGTCTCTGCAAGGTATGCATTAAGTCGTTCCCTCAATATTCCGGCTATGAAAACCATGCAGGAAGTAGGTATGGACAAAGCAGAAGATTTCGCCTCAGGTCTAGGTATTTCTTATAATAATTCTAATATAGTCCCAGTAGATGCAATCGGTGGAAACATTGGCGTAAACCCTGTACAGATGGCAGGAGCTTACGCTGCCTTTGGAAATGAAGGTGTCTATAATGAACCTTATACTGTAAGAAAAATTGAAGTTCCCGGCGAAGATACTCTGGATACGAAATCGGAACCAAAATCAGCCATGGACAGTTATACCGCGTACATGATCAGTGACATGCTGCAGACCACTATGTCTGAAGGATCAGGACAGGCGGCTAATGTCTCCGGTCTCCCTGAAGCCGGAAAAACCGGAACGACAAACCGTGGGGATACTGCCCCAGATTCCTGGTTTAATGGATATACCACAAACTACTCTATATCCATCTGGACCGGCTATAATGACATGAAAGGTTTATCACAGGCCGGAAAAGATATACCTAAGCAGATCTTTAAACCGCTAATGACTCAATTATCAGAAGGTAAAGAAACAGCTGACTTTAATAAACCAGAATCTGTTGTACAAGTCGAAGTTGAAGAAGGATCTCGTCCAGCTAAGCTGCCTAGTTCGAATACCCCGCAGAGCCGGATTGTAACGGAGCTTTTCCACGTTGATAACCAGCCATCAAAGGTTTCTAAAACATTTAAGCAGCTGGATCCTGTGAATTCTCTAACAGGAAAATATAACGAAGGCTCAAATTCCATTGACTTAAACTGGTCCTACGGCGATACAGAGGATGTTTCATTTCAGGTCTCCGTATCAATTGATGGTGGAGATTATAGAGAATTAACTACGACAAAAGATAAAAGTGCCAGCGTTTCTAATGTTCAGCAAGGAGCAACTTATCAATTTGCCGTCAAGGCTGTAAGCGACAGTGGTGAAGCCGAAAGCAGTGAATCCACTGGAGAAAGAGTTCAAGTACCTGGAGTCCAAGGAAATCCATTAGAAACTCCTGAAGAGGAGTCTCCTGATGAAGAGCCTTCTACTGAGGAGCCTTCTGAGGAGGAAGAACAAGCTCCAGAGGAAAATAATGAAGATGCCCCAGCAAATGAAGAAGACACTCCGCCTGAAGAAAATACAGATGAAGAACCTCCTTCCCCTGAGGAAGGCAATGAAGAAGGTAATGAGAACAACCAGGGCGATAATGGCGAAGAAGGAAACAATCAAGAGAGCGAGAATCAGGGCTCAGAAAATTCCGGAAATAACAGTGAAAACGGAAATTCTGAAGGTTCTGAAGACAGCAATAATGAAGAAACCCCTGAAGAACCTGCCCCTGAGCAGCCTAATACGGACGAACAAGAACCTACAGAAGAAGCGGCTTAAAAAAAGCGAACTCCGAAATGGAGTTCGCTTTTTTCATTCATTATTATTGTTCTCTTGTTTCTTGTTTTCTCATTCGTTTTTTCCCTTCTCTGCATAAAACCAAGAGAGGACATTCTTCACAATTCGGTCTTTTGGCTTTACAGTGGTAGCGGCCAAAAAAAATCATACGATGATGCGTAACGCTCCACTCTTCTTTTGGAACTTTTCTCATCAGTGTTTTTTCCACTTCCAGAACGGAATCTTTCCAGCGGCATATGCCTAATCGCTTGGAAACACGCTCAACATGAGTATCCACAGCAATTGCAGGTTCATTAAATGCTACAGATGCTACGACGTTGGCCGTCTTCCTACCTACTCCTGCCAGACTTTCTAATTCCTCTTTCGTAGGCGGAACTTGACCATTAAACTGATCCACTAACGTTTGAGAAAGCTTTTTAATATTTTTAGCCTTATTTCGATAAAGACCAATGCGCTTAATATCATTCTGTAATTCTTCAAGAGACACCTCTATATAATCAAATGGTGTCCTGTATTTCTGAAACAATTCAGGTGTGACTTTATTAACAAGCGAGTCTGTTGCTTGAGCGGATAACACAACAGCCACGAGCAATTCGAAGGGATTCGAATGTTTTAATTCGCACTCTGCTTCAGGAAACATCTGTTTAAAAACGTCTAAACAATAACGTATTTGTGTTTTATTCAGCATAGTAGACTTTTTACGAATCCTCCTCTAACCAATTGTAGTATAAAGATACATCACGTTTTTTTTGCTTACTTTCCTCTTCTTTCTTTTTCGAACTATTGTTTCCACCCTGGCGGAATTGCTTTCCATGCTCACGTGCCTGCTCGACCGTATGAACCCCTTTTCTTTTCCATTCCCTTAAAATGCGGTCAATGTATTTGAAATTTAGTTTGCTCATTAATACCGCTTCCCGTAAGGCAGCTTTAATTAAAGCAGGGGATTGCTGTTCTTCATCAAGCCATATATTAATATTTTCTATCTCAAAAGGGGATAATGGCCTTCCGAATTCCTGTTCAAATAACGGGAAAATATTTTCATTAAACTCCTGAGCTTCTTCCCTCCGCCTTGGTGTGTAGCTGAACAGCTTATCCCAAAGAGGTTCAAGAGAATAACATTCCGTCAAGACCTGATGCTCGTTCTGCTGCTGCTCAATTTGCAGCAGCTGCTTTTGAATCAAGCTACGAAGAATGCGTGAACATTCTTGACTGGAAACGGATAGGTATTGGGCTAATTCCTCAGGTGTTGGGAATAAATTCCCTTCCGATCGAAAACGGTGAAGCTGAAGAAGTAAGAGAAGTTCTCTTTCTCCCATACCTAATTTTTGGTAATCCGTTAACAACTGCTTCGGTATCATCACTTGATTGTCTATCATTGTTTGAAAACTTTGATACTTAGCCATACGATTCACTCCCGATTATGATTTCAAAGAAAAACACCGATAACGCCATGAGGCGGGTAATCGGTGTTTTTCCCGTACTTAAGGATACAGTCGATTCAACAATCTAGGGAATGGAATAGTTTCACGCACGTGCTCAACACCGGCGATCCAGGCTACTGTTCGTTCCAATCCAAGCCCAAACCCAGAGTGAGGTACACTTCCATATTCTCGAAGCTGCAAGTACCAATTATAAGCATCACCCGTCAATCCGTGATCCTCGTACCTTTGTTTCATAAGTTCTAAATCATCAATTCGCTGAGATCCTCCAATAATTTCACCGTAACCTTCAGGGGCTATTAAATCAGCGCACAAGACCACTTCTGGTCTAGCTGGGTCAGGCTTCATATAAAAGGCTTTAATCTCTGCCGGATAGTTCGTGATAAAAACAGGCTTATCATAACTTTCAGCTATAGCTGTTTCGTGTGGGGCTCCGAAATCATCTCCCCACTCAATGTCATCAAATCCTTTTTCCTTCACAAGCTGGATGGCTTCATCGTAACTAATGCGAGGGAATGGAGCTTGGATCTTTTCTAACTGCCCGGTATCGCGCCCGAGCGCTTCCAGTTCAATTTTACAGTTCTTTAGTACAGATTGTACAACATGAGACACATACTGCTCCTGAACTTCCAGACTGTCTTCGTGATCCATAAATGCCATTTCAGGCTCAATCATCCAAAATTCAATTAAATGCCTACGGGTCTTTGATTTCTCAGCTCGGAATGTCGGTCCAAAACTGAACACCTTACCAAAGGCCATCGCTGCAGCTTCCATATACAACTGACCGCTCTGAGACAAATAAGCATCTTCTTCAAAGTATTTGGTATGGAAAAGTTCTGTTGTTCCTTCCGCCGAAGATCCTGTTAAGATCGGGGGATCAATTTTCACATATCCATTTTCATTAAAGAATTCATAAGTTGCCCGGATAATTTCATTGCGGATCTTCATGACTCCATGCTGTCGTTTAGAACGTAACCACAAATGTCTGTGATCCATTAGAAATTCAGTGCCGTGCTCTTTAGGTGTGATTGGGTAGTCCACAGCTTCATGAATGATCTCGAAATCCGTCACTTGCATTTCATATCCCAATGGAGACCTGGTATCCTCAACAATCGTGCCTGTTACATACATGGAGGATTCCTGAGTAAGTGCTTTTGCCTCCTGGAATTTATCTTCCCCTATATCGGCCTTTACTACGATCCCCTGCATAAATCCAGTTCCATCCCGTAACTGAAGAAAAGCAATTTTTCCGCTTGAACGCTTATTAGCAAGCCAAGCTCCTATAGTAACTTCTTCATTAAGATGTTTTGAAACTTGAGAAATTGTTGTTTTCACGCTTATACCTCCAGCTTAACTTTATGATTGATGATTGTTAACAAATTGTTTGATTCTATCTGCTGCCTTTTCAAGCTGATCCAGGGATGTTGCGTAAGATAAACGGACATTTTGCGGAGATCCGAATCCTGAACCAGGGACTAAAGCTACTTTTTCCTGATCAAGGAGAGCTTTCACCCATTCGTCTACATCTGAAAAGCCACCTGATTCGACCGCTTTTTGAACATTTGGAAACAGGTAGAAGGCACCGGACGGCTTCACACATTCTACTCCAGGAATAGATGTAAGTTTATCGTAAAGAACATCCAGGCGTTCTTTAAATGCCTCTCTCATTTTAGTTACATCCTCATCACTCCCGATGTAGGCGGCAAGCGCAGCATATTGAGCGATGGAAGTAGGGTTGGAAGTAGAGTGAGATGCCATGTTGGACATAGCTTTTATAATAGTTTTATTACCGGCAGCAAATCCGATTCTCCACCCTGTCATAGAATGAGATTTTGAAACTCCATTTATGATTACGGTCTGGTTATACAGTTCTTCTGATAATTGAGCAATAGAAATATGTTCTTCTGATGTGTACACCAGCTTTTCATAAATTTCATCTGAAATTATTAATATATCGTTATCAAGGCAAACTTGACCAAGGGCTTGTAATTCTTTTTCTGAGTACATCATGCCCGTGGGATTACTTGGGGAGTTGATCACAACCGCTTTTGTGTGCTCAGAGATCGATGCCTTCAATTGTTCAGGAGTAATCTTAAAGTTATTCGACTCATCAGCCGTTACAATGACAGGTTTTCCTTCTGCCAATTTGATCTGTTCAGGATAACTTACCCAGTAAGGAGCTGGAACGATAACCTCATCTCCCTTATTCAATAACACTTGAAAAAGGGTGAAAAGAGCGTGTTTTGCCCCCGTAGTAACAATGATTTGCTCATTCGTATAAGTTAAGTTTTGATCTCGTTTTAATTTTGCAGTTATGGCATTCTTTAACTCAGGTATCCCACCAGCTGGTGTATATTTAGTTAAACCTTCATCCATCGCTCTTTTAGCTGCATCTAAAATATGAGCAGGTGTATTGAAGTCAGGTTCTCCTGCTCCTAGACCTATCACATCATGACCCTCTGCTTTTAAAGCCTTAGCCTGTGCTGTGATCGCAAGGGTACTGGATGGCGTAAGGGATTGAACGCGGTTAGCTAATTCCATAATATCCACTCCTTTATTAATTTTGTTTAAATGCAAATCGCTGATCAAATCGTTCTCCATTAAGATTAAAATAATCAAATACATATCGATTCTGCGAGTCTACATACGTAATTTCATAGACCGGCTGCTCTTCTTCGTAACCTAATTGAATATTTTTATATATACAATTTTGACAATCCGCTCTCCAGCTCTGTTTCAGCTGTTGCTCAGCTATGATTTCCTGATTCATTTGTTCATTCAAGAGTTCATTCTTGGATAAATCGATGAAAACAAGCCCTTCTTTACCACCTTGAGTTTTTCCTTTCACAATATGTACCCTACTTTTACCGTGATAGATGCTTACATTTTCAACTGTAGCGATCTCCGTCTGATTAAGCGCCATTTCCCGGGCTGCTTCATCTCCAGCGTGAAGATCCCTATTAATACTCACGTACATCCATACAGCTAAAGCCCCGCTGATAAAGAAGAGAGCTCCTATAATAATAAAGCTCCACTTCAGCCAGCTAGGTACGGTAAATGGTGAAGACTGCGGTTTCATTGTCCTCATCATCAAGTGCCAACCCAAACATTAGATTTTTATCTTTCAAGGTACGGTTTAAAGTATCCACAATTTTATATAGGTCGTCAGATTTTTGAATACGGACCGTCGAAAGGGTTTCTACTTTATTTTCCACATGATTTCCCTCCATGATTCAGAAATAATATTTTTTTCTTTTTATCAAGCCCTTCCTAGTATAACAGTTTAAAAGGACCTTGTTGATTGAAATTACCTTTGGATTATAACCATTGTTCCATTTGATCGATCAGCTCCCGGGTAGACCGATAGCTGACGGGAACTTCTGGAATGGAATTTAAAAAGTACTTTCCATACCTTGCTTCCATTAACCGCTGATCACATATGAAAACAACTCCTCGATCCGTGCTGGACCGAATGAGTCTTCCAAATCCTTGTTTAAACCTGATAATAGCTTGTGGAAGTGACCTTTCCATAAAAGAGTTTCGGCCACTTTCTTTCATCTGAGCGTCTCTTTTGGACTGAACAGGCTGGTCTGGCGGTTGAAATGGCAGACGCACCATTACTAAACAGGAAAGGTCCTCACCGGGAATATCCACTCCTTCCCAGAAGGAACTGGTTCCTAATAGAATGGATTGCTCAAAGGACTGAAAATTCTTCTTCAATCGATCTCGGCTCCCGCTTGACACGCCTTGAGCGAATATCATGAATTCCTCCGGATCAATAATCTCCTTCAGCAAGCTGTAAGTTTTTCTTAGCATATCATAAGAAGTAAACAAGACAAGCATTCTTCCTTTGGTCACTTCGGCAATGGAATAGATCGCCTCACTAATGGCATCGATATATTCTTCAGGATTACGTTTAATATCGGGAAAATCATTGGGCACCATTACCTGAACCTGCCGATCGTAGGAGTATGGTGAAGGAATAATTGACTCCATCAAGTCCTCCTGATCTATACCCAATAATTCTTTCATATAAGAAAAAGAGCCATCTGTAGATAGAGTCGCACTCGTAAGCACTACACTCTCTTTTTTATGGAATAATTTCTCTCTCAGTATATCTGCTATGTTGAGTGGTTCACTGAACAGGTAAATCGAATTATTTGCTCCTTCTCCCTCTATTTCTATCCATTTCACTAGTTCTTCAGAATCAGTGTCAAAGTAATCCGTTAATTGCTTCCGGATTTGATGGCAAAGTTCAATCTGTCTATCGAGTCTAGTTATTAAAATCGGCAATGAGTGATCATCTGCCATACTTGCAGCCAATCGTAGTTGTTCACGCATATGATCCATTCCTGTAATTAACTTGAATAATAAAGCGGTAAAACGGTGTGACATCTCCCTGGCAGTTGACTGGAACCCTGATGACTCTCCCATTTTCATTCCATACTGAATGCGGCCAACGTCACTTTTTTTTCTGTTCCCTTTGTTTTCCCTTTTGATGCTTTGAAAAATATATTTGGAAAGTTGATTCAGTTCTTCTTTTGCTTCATCCACGGTTGCCTGACACTTTTTCGCCTCTTTGTAAAAGGATTCACGAAAAACCCATTGTCGATAGGTACTTTTCTTAAACATATCACTAAACTGACTTAGTTGTCTCTGCAGTTCCTTATAATTCATCCTTATTCCAAAGTAACGACTGGCTACAGGTTCAAGATGATGAGCTTCATCTATAATGGCACGGTCATAGGATGGCAGTCTTGGTTCTTCACTTACTAAGTCCATACAGAACAATGCGTGGTTCGTAATGAGAAGATCCGCATGAGAAGCTTTTTCTTGAGCCCAATGATAGAAAGAATCTTCCCCTAAATCTAAATCAACCGTCTTGGTGGATTGTTCAGCTGAGACCTTGTGCCAGAATTGCCTGCCATTGGAAGGCAATTGAATTTCATCCACATCTCCCGTGGTTGTTTCTGTAAGCCAAACTAGAATAATTGCTTTTGTAAGAGCAATATCATAGTTGTCCTGACGGGATTGCTCAAGTTCATAACTAAAGTGGATCAAACTGATATAGTGACTTCTTCCTTTATAAAGAACTGTACGAATAGGACGTTTAAATAAATGCTCTAAACTTGGAATCTCCTCTTCAAGCAGCTGTTGCTGCAAGCTAGTGGTATGAGTCGTTACAAGAACCCGCTGACCGTTTTGGACGGCATAATATAGGGAGGCTAATAAATAAGCGATGGACTTACCTGTCCCTGCTCCCGCTTCAATTAGTGCATGCTTGGATTTCTCCAACGATTCATACACTAGTTCAGTCATATCCCTTTGTCCAGTACGGGATTCATATTGCTTCATGACTTTTTTCATGCCTTCCTTATCTTCATAAGCTTCGTCTACCCATTCACTAAAAGGATGAAGTTGAGAGGAATTTTCCGCTTGAGGATGGCTCGATTTTTTTACTGGAATTCCATGTATTAACGTGTAGCCCTCTTCTTTCTCCAGAGAGTAACGTTTGTCGTCCCTTATTTTTGTTATAAAAGGACGCAGCTCACTTTTAAGCTTTTCTTCTACCTTCAGTAAATGAAACAAGGTCCGCTCAGGAAGACGACTCATTCGATTAAGAAGATAAATCAGCAAATCTCTCGTCACTTGTGCGTCAGATAAGGCTCTATGAGGACGATCATGTCCCATCCCTAATAGGTCAGCCAGCTGTCCCAGTTTGAAAGTGGGGGAAGTAGGTATTAAAATTCGTGCGAGTTCTACGGTGTCAATAACAGGATTATGTAATGCTTCGTAACCGCATCGTTTAAATTCACCATTAAGAAACCCAAGATCAAATTCAATATTATGGGCAACAATATAGCTGTCTTTAATAAGGTTATAAACCTCATCTATAATTTCTGAAAAAAAGGGAGCATCCAATACATCCTCTTCCTCTATCCCCGTTAAAGAGGTTATAAACGGCGGGATGCCCCTGTCAGGGTAAATAAGAGAAGAGAACTCTTTGATGACGGAGCCTGTCTCTGTCGTAATCACGATCCCTATCTCAATGATCCGATCTTCTTTAGCGTTTCCTGTCGTTTCTAAATCCACAATAGCAAATGTAGTCATCAATATCCCTCTTTCAAACTTCACTTAATAGCAAAAAGGAAGGACCCCGCCTTATATGAAGCCCTGGCAAAGATCCCCTCTGTACTAATGCAGCTCTATAAACTTACTAAAAAGGTAAAGCTGTAAGCGGTGGTTCTTCTTCCAGCAATTCGGCAATCTGATTATGATCATTCATTAACGCGATTTTAGGTTTAAAGTCCGCTAATTCATTCTCACTTACCATAGCATAAGACACGATAATAACAATATCATCAGGTTGAACAAGTCGAGCTGCAGCGCCGTTCAAGCATACGACCCCGCTTCCTCTTTCTCCAGCAATTACGTAAGTCTCTAATCTAGCTCCATTATTGTTATTAACAATCTGGACTTTTTCATGCGGCAGAATTCCTACCTCGTCTAATATATTTTGATCAATGGTTATACTTCCCACATAGTTTAAATTAGCTTCAGTTACGCGAGCGCGATGAATTTTCGACTTCATCATCGTACGGAACATATTCAGTCCTCCTCGAACCTCTTCATTAAGATATATCTCCCGGGTGGAAAACCGTATTATCTATTAATCGAGCATTCTCATAATAGACAGCAGCAGCAAGAATTACTTGCCGATCGAAGGTTTCAATAGGCTCCAGCTCAGGATACGACAATAACTCAATATAATCTATTTTACCACGAGTTTCCCTTTCAAGAAACTGCCGGGTTTCTTGTATAACTTCCTGTATGTCAGGGTTTAGAGTCTGCATGAGGCGGCTCCTCCCCTTTTGTAAAGCTTTCTGGATCGCAGGTGCTTCTGATCTTTCCTGTGGAGATAAATTAATATTGCGGCTGCTTTTAGCCAAACCATCGTCCTCTCTTACTGTTGGAACAGAAACCAACTGGACAGGAAAATTAAAGTCCTGAATAAGCGCGTCTACCACGGCCACCTGCTGAGCATCCTTTTGACCAAAATAAGCCTTTGTCGGAAGGCAAATATTAAATAACTTAGTCAAAATAGTCACTACACCCTCAAAATGTCCTGGACGGCTTCGTCCGCATAAGACGTTTGCTCTTTTGCTAACCGTCATTTCTATGGACAATGGAGCTGGGTACATCGTTTTATTTTCAGGCAGGAAAATGAAGTCTATATCATTTCTTCTCGCTATAGACAGATCATGATCAATATTTCTAGGATAATGATCCAGGTCTTCATGCTCTCCAAATTGCAGAGGATTAACGTAGATACTTAATATAACATAATCATTTTCTTTCCGGGCTTCCTGAAGGAGACGTTCGTGCCCTTCATGTAAATAACCCATTGTTGGTACAAACCCAATCGATTTCCCTGCCTGCGTAAGGTCAGCAGTCGTTTTTTGCATTTCTATTATCTCTTTTATAACTTTCATTTTTTATACCCCTTAAAGGTCTGGCAGACTGTCAGGATCCATCGTGAACGTGTGTTTAATTTCTGGGAATTCTTTTGATTTCACATCATTCACGTAAGATTGAACAGCTTCTCCCAGTACGTGGTTACTATCCATGTAAGGTTTCACAAATTTCGGTAAGCGGTCGACTCCATATTTTAATATATCGTGATAGACGAGGACTTGTCCATCACATTCTGCCCCTGCTCCTATACCAATCGCAGGAATAAACAATTCTCTTGAAATAACTTCTGCTAATTGTCTTGGGATACATTCCAGAACAATGGCAATGGCTCCTGCAGCCTCAATCTCTTTTGCTTCTTGAAGTAAACGGGCTGCTGTTGCCTTATCTTTCCCCTGAACTCTGTATCCTCCTAAAACGTGAACAGATTGTGGGGTTAAACCTATATGTCCCACCACCGGTATACCTGCGTGTACAAGTTTTTCCATCGTCTGAATGACTTCTCCGCTTCCTTCCAGTTTCAAAGCTTGAGCTCCTGTTTCCTGAAAAAGTTTCTTTGCGTTGTGTAAAGAATCCTGGGTTGACACGTGGTAGGACATAAATGGCATGTCTACCACCGTGAAAGTATCAGGAGCCCCTCTTTTCACGGCTTTGCCGTGATGAATCATATCAGCGATCGTAACAGGAATGGTAGAATCATACCCAAGTACCGTCATTCCAAGGCTATCTCCCACTAAAATCATATCTGCTTTCGCTTGTTCAGCAATTTTAGCCGATGGATAATCATAACTAGTAATCATGGCTATTTTGTCTTTCTCTTGTTTCATTTTTATGAACTGACTTTTATTAAGCATGGTATCCTCCTTCCCCCCAATGAATCTCGGCTGAATATAGTTTCTCCTCGTTTCCGTCCTTATCTCTGGCTCGTAGTGCTCCATCTGGCTCGATCCCAATAAGGGTAGCCTGCCATTTCCGCCTCATAGTCGATATGGTAACTTCCTCTCCAATCCGATAACCAAAATGCTCCCATTCCTTCTTTACTTGTTCAAACCCTTGCTCTACATAACTATCATATGTATTTTCAAATAGACGCAGGATCGACTGAATGGTTTCTTGGATATCCCATTCTTGACCGGACTCAATCTTTAAAGAAGAAGCCTTGTGCCGGATATCTTGCGGGATTTCATTCAACTGCTGGTTTACGTTCATCCCAATTCCTAATACAACATATTGGATTTGGTCATGTTCAGCTTGCATTTCTGTTAGGATTCCTGAGACTTTTTTATGGTCAATAAGCAAATCGTTGGGCCATTTTATCTGTGGGTGAAGATTAGTCTTCTCTCTTACCATCTTGGCAAGCACGGTAGCTGCAAGCAGTGTAAGTTGAGGGGCCCTCATAGGAGGAAGATCAGGACGCAGCAAAATACTCATCCATATCCCCTTTCCTTTAGGGGAATGCCAGTTCCTTGCCATTCTACCTCTTCCCTTTCCTTGTGCATCCGCTATTACAACCGTTCCATGAGGTTTACCTTGGCTTGCTAATTGATGCCCTATTTCCTGAGTGGATTCAACTTGATCGAAATGGATGAGCTTCTGTCCCAGCCATTTTGTCTCCAGCCCCCACTGAAGTGTATTGCCGCTGATCTTATCAGGAGATGAAAGAATTTTATATCCTTTCTTTCGAACTGCTTCAATTTGGTAGCCATCTTTTTTTAATTCGTTCATATGCTTCCACACAGCCGTACGAGAAATATTCAATGAGTCAGATAACTGCTGTCCAGATACATACCCCTTTTCCTTTTCCAATAAATCAATCAGTTGTTTTCGGGTGGATTCCACAGTAATGCCCACTCCTTTATTTTTTCATAATCATTGGGTAAATGTCTTTCAACGACTTGATGCTCTATTTCCTTCATGTATTCAGAAATCCAAGGCCCTTTTGGTTTATCAGCATATAAAGAAATGAGGTCCTGAGGCTGAAAGGCGAGCTCCTTGCTTGAGAGAATGGGTAAGTTCTTACATCCCTCTTTTAAAAGTATAAGAATGGACTCATCTGCAAGACCCTTAGCCTGTAAAACTCTAGAAAAAGCTCTTTGTAAGGGTTCAGGCAGGACGTACAAAAGCCAGGGGGTAACACGATTCTCAACTAGATATTCGTTTAACGCATTATTCAATTCTTCCGTTTCACGTCTCTCTTTATTGGAAAGCTTCCACCTTTTCATCCATTCTTTAATAGAAAACGAAGGGGCGTAAGCCAGGTAATAGGTGACCAGTTCAGGCCAGGAAGATAACCGCACAAGCGGCGCAACATTTGGGAAAGAAGCTATTGTATTAAAGATTGGCAAGTATGTAATCAGATTAGTATCACTCACCATCGAAATAGCTTTTTTGTATCCAAGCCCCCGATAAAGTTTCAGGGTTTCCACTGCAATTCTCTCCACGGATATATATCTAAGCAGACTGGACTTAGCTGAGATCGCCTGCCTCGTACCATTTTCCACTTCAAATTCTAGCTGGCTTGAAAATCGGGCAGCTCTCATCATTCTTAAAGGATCTTCGGTAAACCGATCAAAAGGATCACCCACAGCTTTTACTTGTCGGTTTTCAATCGCTGCAAGTCCAGAATAAGGATCTATTATAGTTCCATATCGATCCATAGCCATAGCATTGATCGTAAAATCACGCCTGGCAAGGTCTGCCTTTATATCACGTACAAATGTAACTTCATCAGGGTGGCGGTAATCTTCATATCCTTCTTCTGTGCGAAAGGTGGTTACTTCGTAAGAAACTGAGCGAAAACGGACAATTACCGTTCCATGTTCAATGCCTACAGGAATTACTTTATCAAACATCTTCTGTATATGTGAGGGAGGCTCAGACGTAGCAATATCTATATCTCCAAGTGGCCGGCCGGAAAGATAGTCTCTCACCGCTCCACCTACAATATAAGCTTCTCCTCCTCCCTCTTCTATTTTGGCTAATAATTCAAAGGCCGCTGCCAATTTTGTTTCGTTGCTTTCAGTCATTATTCAGCACCCGTTCATAAAGCTCTTCGTATTGAGTAAGAATTGTTCCCGAGGCAAATTTAGTTTCTACCATCTGCTTTGCATTAACAGAAAGCTTGTCCATTAAATCTTCATCAGTCAGCATCTTCAGGGCAAAATAAGCAACCTGATCAACGTTTCCCAATTCAGCAATATAGCCGGTTTCACCGTGGTCAATAACTTCTGGAATGCCTCCGATGTTAGAGCCTATGCACGGGACCCCGCAAGCCATAGCTTCTAGAAGAACGAGACCAAAGCTTTCTTTTTCAGAAAGAAGTAACTTTAAATCCGAGATGGACAGTAGGTCGCTTACATTTTCCTGTTTCCCAAGAAAAAGCACCTGCTCCTCCAGATCTAGATCTTTTACAAGCTGATGGACATCAGAATATTCAGGACCGTCCCCTACAAGCAGAAGCTTTGCAGGTACTTCAGCAGCAATTTTAGAAAAAGCATGTACAACTTCAGGAACTCTTTTCACCTTGCGGAAATTTGAAATATGAATAACTACTTTTTCCTCTTCTTTAATACAATAATCTTCTCTTAATGAATAAGAGGGCTTTTGATAATATTCTCTCTCATCTACAAAATTATAGATGACTTCTATCGGTTTATCTGTCGAAAGCTGATCTTGAGTCTGTTGAACTAAACTTTCAGAGACAGCTGTAACCTTATCGGATTGTTCAATACCAAATTTAATCATTTGTTTTAAGCTTGAATCAATACCAAGCACTGTAATATCCGTACCGTGAAGAGTTGTAATGATTTTTACATCACGTTCAGCCATTTGTTTAGCTAATATAGCACAGATAGCATGAGGCATGGCATAGTGCACATGGAGAATATCAAGTTCTTCTCTGTTTATGACCTCAGCCATTTTATTAGCTAACGCAAGATCATAAGGGGGATGCTGAAAAACCGGATAGTTACTGACTTCTACTTCATGATAATAGATATTTGGATACACACGATTTAGCCGAAAAGGAACTTGGGAAGCTACAAAATGAATCTCGTGCCCTTTTTCTGCCAGAAGCTTGCCAAGTTCTGTGGCGATCACGCCTGATCCCCCTACTGTAGGGTAGCAGGTAATTCCTATTTTAGCCATATGATCACTCCTGCTCTTTCTTCTGTTCTCTAATGATCTTCCGCCACTCTAAATCACCGCGATCGAGAGCGTGAATGAGTATTTCAGCTCCAGCCAAGTTAGTGGCAAGCGGAATCTGATGAACATCACACAGACGAAGCAGGGCACTGATATCTGGCTCGTGAGGCTGGGCAGTTAAAGGATCACGAAAGAAAATGACCATATCCATTTCATCTTCAGCGATTTTTGCTCCTATTTGCTGATCTCCTCCTAAAGGGCCTGATAAAAATTTAATAATGGGAAGACCTGATGCATCAGCGATGCGTTTTCCGGTCGTTCCTGTAGCAAACAGCTGGTGATTCTGTAATGTTTCTTTATAAGCTATAGCAAACTGTATAATATCCGTTTTTTTCTTATCATGAGCGATTAACGCAATATTCATCGTTCCGTCTCCCTTTTAGTCTAATAAATGTTCAAGACCATACACCAGGACTTCCAGGTGCATTACTTTTTCAGTGGCTAATTTAACACCACTCATAAATGACTCACGATGATGGGAATCGTGTTTAATTGTAAGTGTCTGCCCAAGTCCTCCAAAAACAACTTCCTGGTGAGCAATTAATCCAGGAAGGCGCATACTGTGGATTTTCATTCCATCAGAGTCTGCACCGCGGGCACCAGCTAAATTTTCCGTTTCATTAGGGTGACCTTGACGATGACTTTCTCTGACTTCTCTAATGAGCTCAGCGGTTTTTATAGCTGTACCAGAAGGAGCATCTAATTTCTGATCGTGGTGTTTTTCAATAATTTCGACGTTTGGAAAATGCTTAGCGGCCCATTTAGAGAATTGCATCATCAGGACAGCCCCTACCGCAAAATTAGGAGCGATCACAGCGCCAATTTGTTTTTCTTCCGCGAGCTGTTTCAATTCCTCTAATTGTTCGGGAGTAAATCCTGTAGTCCCTACAACAGGACGCACACCATGTTCCAGGGCAAGTTTTGTGTGCTTATAACCATTTTCAGGAGTTGTTAAGTCAATTAGCACATCCGCTTCTATTTCACTTAGACACTTCTCTGGATCCTCAAAAATAGGCGCATCCAGGTTTGGCAAATTCTCTATTTCGACGACATTTTTTCCTCCGTTTTTACGGTCTAAACAGGCTACGAGCGTTAAGTTCTCTTCTTTTTCAATTAGTTTCAGAGCTTCTGTCCCCATTTTACCTCGAGGTCCCGCTACTATCACCTTAATATTATTACTCATTTGAACTCTCTCCTTCTTTTCGTGTCCAACGGTCTTTGTCTCGTGTTTCAATTTTACTCATCGATTGTTCGAATGCTTCCGATAAATCCATGTCCAAAGAATTGGCAAAACAAGTTAAGACGAAAAGGACGTCCCCTAATTCTTCTTCTAATGCTTTGTTTTTCTCTGTCGATTTCTTTTGCTTCTCCCCATAATGATGGTTGATTTCACGAGCCATTTCACCAACTTCTTCAGTAAGCCTGGCTTGTAAACTTAATGGAGAAAAATAGCCCTCCTTAAACTGGGATATGTATTTGTCCACGCGCTTTTGAATATCACCTGTAGTGTAATTCACGTTATCCGCTCCCTTTTTACTTTAGTATCTCTATAAATGGTAGCCAAAAGGGGGCGATTTGACAAATTTTTTAACTAAAAACTTAGAATTGCCTGTTCATTGAGAAAACTCTATAATGAGAAACGTATAACATTTATGGAGGTGAGCAGGTATTAAAATCTTCGGATTGCGTCTTAAAAACATTTTATTCATTTTAATTGGTTCTGCTATTTTTTCATTTGGTCTTGTGCATTTTAACATTCAAAATGAACTTGGTGAGGGAGGATTCACTGGGATAACTTTATTGCTATTATACTTATTTAACTGGGATCCAGCCCTTATGAATATCATTCTCAATATCCCAGTTTTAATCATAGGCTGGAGGATACTCGGGCGTAATACATTCATATATTCATTAATCGGAATCCTTGCTGTATCCTTATTTATTAGAGTTTCCCAAGTATATATGATTGAATTTAATTTATCATCTGACCTCACGTTGGCTTCTTTATTTGCAGGTGTGTTTATTGGAGTCGGTTTAGGTATTATCTTTCGGTATGGCGGTACGACAGGAGGCGTGGATATTATCGCTCGCCTCATCAATAAATACTTAGGCTGGAGTATGGGGCGAGCCATGTTCTTATTTGATGCGGTTGTTATTTTTGTCTCCATTGTTACTTATTTAAACCCGATTAAAGGTATGTACACACTCGTAGCCGTGTTTATCGGCGCTAAGGTTATCGATTTTATTCAAGAAGGAGCCTACGCCGCACGTGGTACTACCATTATCTCTGGTAAAAGTGATGAAATTTCCAGAAAAGTTATGCAGGAAATGGATCGCGGCATTACTATACTTGAAGGACGCGGATCCTTCTCCGGTGAAAGAAGAGACGTTCTTTACTGCGTAATTGGCAAGAACGAAATTGTACGCTTAAAAACCCTTATTGATCACATAGACCCCCATGCCTTCGTAGCCGTCAGTCACGTTCACGACGTAATGGGCGAAGGTTTCACGCTGGATGAAAACAAAAACCCGATCAGGGACTAAATTGTAAATCTCCAAATAAAAAATGCCCCGCTTCCTGAGAGGCGGGGCATAACTTTTTATTATTCTTCTCCCATTCCGAAAAACATGAAAATGAAGCGAAGCAGTTCAGCTAGAGCTACAAGCGCACCAGCTACATAAGTCATAGCCGCAGCATTCAATACCTTTTTCGTCGGACGTTCTTCCTCATTTCTAATAACTCCCGTAGACACCAACTGAGTCATTGCTCGATTAGAAGCATCAAACTCAACGGGCAGAGTCACCAGCTGGAAAAGCACAGCAAAGGCAAAGAAGACAATGCCGGCAAAAATTAAGCCGGTCATTTGAAGAAGAGCTCCGCCAATAATTAAGAAAATAGAGATATTTGATCCGAAGCTCGCAACTGGTACTAGCGCACTGCGAAAACGTAAAAACGCATAGTCCTGAGCATCTTGAATCGCATGGCCTACCTCGTGGGCGGCAACAGCAGCTCCGGCAGCCGAACGCCCATGGAAATTATCCGTCGATAAGCGTACAACTTTAGAGCGAGGATCGTAATGATCAGATAGCTGCCCTCTGACTTCTTCAACAGCTACATTAAACAGACCATTATCATCCAATATTTTTCTAGCTACTTCTGCTCCTGACATGGATGAGGAGATAGCTACTTTTGAATACTTTTTGTAAGTGCTCTTTACTTTTGACTGAGCCCAAATCGGAATAATCAAAATCAGGGCGAAGTAAAGAATAAAACTCATCATGGTTCATTCCTCCGTCTTGGATGTAAATAAAGTTCTTAGGTCAATTTTAGTCAAACCAGCTGAAAAAATCAACTATTTTCTCTCTTAATTGACCCTTTCACAGTGGCAACGGCTTGATATTTCCTAAAAGCTACATAAGCAAGCGTTATTAATATTGTACCTCCAATAAGTAGTACCGTCCATAATAATGCTTCCATACTTAAAGCAGGAACAGCCTCAGGCAGCTGATTCAATTCAACTGCAAGGGTTTCACGGATTTGGTCGGAATCTCCATCTGCAAATTGTGAAAGTTGTTCAGCAATAGGAATTAACTGATCATAAGAATAATATGTCAGAAGGCTTGGAACAACCTTCTCCCATTCGCTTTGAAACTCTTCCCCTGTTAAGTAAGGATTTTCAGCCAGACTATTTTTATAGTTAAAAACGAGGGTATTTATATTCTCCGCATGGTTGTTAGCGCTTACCGTATCAATAAAAGTGAGCAATTGACCAATCTCAACTGAATTAGTTTTGGGCAGGTCAACCATTAATGATTGAAGCAATTCTTTCCCTATCTCTTCTTTTTGTGGAGATAGGCTCTCCATATAGTTTTCCAATTCAGCTCTTCGGTTATTCAACGCTTTTCCCGCTAATTCATATTTTCCATCCTGTATAAGAAGCTTGTACTGCAAGAAAAAGGCTGACCAATCTTCTGAATGTCCAGATAGGTAAAGGTGCTTATTCATCGGTGTGAGTGTGAAAATAACGGAACATAGTAAGACCAAAATTGCCCGTCCCATTCCACTTCTCCCCTCTCTTAAAAAGTCTTATAGAGAGTCTATGAAGAATGGGCAGAATTTAGACCGCTTGAGTTCCTCTGTGAAACTAGATAAGCTACCCCTATGCATCCAAGGCTTAACCAAAACGTAAAATATCCGATCTGATCCATATACTTCATGATCGCAGGGTATACAGGCATTTGTTCAAAAACGTAGTCAATAACATCATTATGCAGTGTCCATATGGCTGCAACAAGGACATGTCTTATTCGTATAGAATAAAACGGAGCATATAATAGACCCTGGAAGGCCATGGCAGCGTGAGACACGATAAGCATATAACCTGTCCATGGGAGAGAGCCGAATTCAACAAAAGTCAACCCGTTCATAACAACAGCCCAAAGTCCATACTTAAGAAGCGTTATAAGAGCCAGTGCCTCAATATACGGAACATTCCTATTGAAGATATAAAACCCTAAGAAAATTGTAAAAAACAGGCTGGCCGTAGGGCTGTCTGGGACAAATATTAAAAACTTAAGTTCTGTAACAGCTAACTGACTACCATACCAAATATATCCATATATTGTTCCGAGAAGATTGACGATAAATAGTAAAATTAAAAACCCACGATTCTTGAGTATGTAGGAGACTAAATCTTTCAACCTTGGTTCCCCCTATATAAATTAAGCCGCGCTCCTTGAGCGCGGCTATCATTTCAAAACTTATTCGCTTGAGCCTGATCCTTCACCTTCAGAAGAGTCTTCTCCTGAACCTTCACCGGATCCTTCGCCTTCAGAAGAGCCTTCTCCTGAACCTTCACCGGATCCTTCGCCTTCAGAAGAGCCTTCTCCTGAACCTTCACCGGATCCTTCGCCTTCAGAAGAGCCTTCTCCTGAACCTTCACCGGATCCTTCGCCCTCAGAAGAGCCTTCTCCTGAACCTTCGCCTCCGCCAGAGCCGGCGTTAGCGATGAATTCAGCTAATACTTGCAATTCTTCGTCAGAACCTCCGAAGACTCCTGCCGGCATCTGCCCGACTCCATTTACAGCAATATCTTTAATTTGGTCGACGGATAACTCAGCATCAATTAAAGATGGATAATTCCCTTGCCCTTGTAAAGAGTCACCATGGCAGCTTAAACAGTTCGCTTCATATAAAGCGTAGCCTTCGCCTGACTTATCGATCTCTGATTCTACAGCTTCTACGTTAACTCCGTATTTTTCAGAGCGGGTTTCATAGTCAGCGTGTTGAACCGATTCAAATGTCAGCCAGAAAGTTGCAATAAATCCAAGGAGCATTAATCCGACAGCGATCGGCCGTTTATGTGGACGTCGTTCAGGACCTCTGTCAAGGAACGGTGCCAGTAGTAAAGCTCCAAAAGCTAGTCCTGGCATAACAATTGCACCCAGTACAATAAATTCTCCACCTGCAAATTCATATTTCAAGAATTGGTATAAAAATAAGAAATACCAGTCAGGCAATGGAATATAACCTGCGTTGGTTGGATCTGCCTGTTGCTCTAAAGGTGACGGGTGAGCAGCAGTCAGAATAAGGAAACCGATTAGAAATACGGAACCTACGAGCCATTCCTTAAGAAGGAAGTTAGGCCAAAACGCTTCGGTACGGCCTGGATACTCTGAGTAGTCTTTTGGTAAATTGGCTTTAGATTCGGCGGTAATTCGAGAGTCACCGACGAACTTCATCCCTTTTCCCCTATGCACAGCTTTCCCTCCTTTTTTAACTTACATTTTATAGTGGACCGGAAATTCCTTGTTTACGGATTAAGATAAAGTGAAAGGCCATTAATCCGAACAATGCGGCCGGCAAGAAGAAAACGTGGATCGCAAAGAAACGGGTAAGGGTTTGAGCCCCAACGATCGATGGATCACCCGCAAGCAGCGTTCGTATCGCATCTCCTATAAATGGTGTTGCAGCAGCAATTTCAAGACCTACCTGAGTAGCAAAATATGCTTTGTTATCCCATGGAAGCAGGTATCCTGTAAAACCAAGACCAAGCATAACGAAGAACAATAGAACTCCAATTACCCAGTTTAGTTCGCGCGGTTTCTTATAAGCGCCTTGGAAGAACACCCGTAACGTATGTAAGAATAACATTACGATAACAAGACTCGCTCCCCAGTGGTGCATGCCACGTACGATTTGACCGTATGCTACTTCTCTTTGTAAATAATAAACGGATTTCCAAGCATTCTCAATATCTGGTACATAGTACATGGTCAGGAACATCCCTGACAAGATTTGAATGACTGTAATGAAAAAAGTCAATCCGCCAAAACAATAAACAAAAGCTGAGAAATGATGGGCTGGGTTAACGTGCTCCGGAACTTCGTGGTCGGCGATATCACGCCACAAAGGTGTTATATCAACACGCTCGTCCACCCAATCGTAAAGTCTTTGCAGCATTGTTAACTCCCCCCTCCTCTAGATTGTGCGTCTCCAAGGTAAAGCATGCCCTCTTCCACTTTGTGCTCAAAAACTGGAAGCGGAGCTGTTGGAGGTGTTCCCGGAACATTCACTCCATCCTTGGTGTAACGTCCACCGTGACATGGACAGTAGAATTGATTAGGATAGTCTTCCTGTGAAGCCCAGTCCACTGTACAGCCTAAGTGGGTGCAGATAGGAGAAAGTGCCACAATCTCATCATTTTCATTTCTGTACACCCAAGCTGTTTTCTGTACTTCCGATTCATACCAAGCATCTACCTGGTCAATGGTCCACTCCACTCTTGTGGGCTCATTTGTAATCTCATCAACAGATGCAACGGAATGCATATCTCCGCCTTCTTTGGTTTGCAATACTGGATCAATTGCGAACCGAACCATTGGTGCAAGCATTCCGGCTGCCATGAAGCCGCCTACACCAGTCAGTGTGTAGTTCAAAAATTGACGACGGGATACTCGTTTTTTATCGCTCATTCTTTTCCCCCCTCTATGCTGTCATCCATATGACATGGATATTTTACACACAGTTTACTAGGACATTACCATGATAGCGCAATCTCAAGGCGCGGTCAATAAATTATCAAGGCTTGTCGTAACTTTTCTATTACCAGTATGCCTGGATGAGTTCACTGATTTGTCCCGCCTGTTCTTTTACAAACGATTGCGTTTCTGTAGATTGGATATTCCCACTTTGGATAGCTGGAACCCACAACAATTTCCCTGTGAGTTCATCCTCGTGTTTTTTCCATTTAGCATCAAAAGTGAGAAGAAACACATGCGTAAAAGGCTGCTTTCTAAACTGACTGATCCAGCTGTTTAATCGTGGTACTTCTGTCTCTGCCGTTCCGCTTATGTAATAATACTCTGGAGCTAAAAATATACGTCCTCTATACTCTTTTTCAATCAGATTGGTAAAAATTTGATTGATTTCCCTTTGAAACGCTTGTTTCCCCATCATTTGATCAGAAGCTGGGTCAAAAGGAATCATTGGAATTAACAAAGTATCAATATATTCTTTTTCAGGTAAGTATTGTTTAATGTCTTTTTCTGTCCATCGCACGGGTCATCATCTCCTGTCTTTCTTCTCTCTATTGTACTAGATTGTCGAAAAAATAAAAGTCAGGAGCGATAAAAAATGCTCCTGACTAGTGCATATTATAAGAAGGTATTTAAATCCTGTTTCAGACTGCTTAATTCATTACACAATTCTTTAAATTTATTTCTTTCACCATCAATTAAAGCAGCATCAATTTTCCCTTCCAACTCTTTCTGTCTGTGTTTAAGAAGACTTAATGAGAGCAAGCGTTCCGCTTCGTTTTTATCACGCTCATTCAAATAATAATCTTTAGGAAGGTAAGGGTTTTCCTCTAATACAAGAGCGTATTTCGAACTTTGCTGAGCATTATCGAAATTCATTTGAATATAGACGGGTTCATCTTGATTCATTCTCAAATCGTGGAACGACTTCTCTGCATCATTCGTCATGACTTGCCCTTTATAAAATCGAAATGGGGGATCAGATACACCTTGAGCACTTATCTCCATACCTCTAGGACAGAACTTCACTTCCTGGACAAAATGAACACTGGAAAGTAAGGATTCATGATTCATCAAATAATTAAGGATCCATACACTTTCACGTTTCTTTAATTGATAATGATTTAAAAACCACCGGACGAAGTCTTTTTTTTCATCAACAGATATAGGTGTTTGCATATGCGCCCCTCCCGCGCCTCATTATTCAAATCATTCTTGCTCCATAAGCCTCGTCAAAAAGTCTTCAATTTCAGTATCCGCGGGGTCAATTGCTAAATATTCTCTAAATACTTCCTGTCCTTCCTTCATACGGCCTTCTTCAATCAGGAAGTATCCATAGGCTTTTAAGAATGCTGTATCCTCTTTTAATGAAGGGTAAGCCTGCTTATATTGCTCATAAGCTTCATCAAACTGTTCCTCTTCTTCATAAGCCTGGGCAAGTTCCCAAAGATAATTGGGATCTTCCTCTCCAAGAGAGATCAACTGATTAATAAGTTCAATAATGGCTTCATAGTCCGCGTCTTCTTTAAAGTTCTCTATTAGGAATAAAACCGCTTCCTTATAGCCTGGATCCAGTGCTACAGCTTCTCTCATAAGCCTGTAACCCTCATCTTTGTTTCCTTGTTTGTGAGTTAACGTACCTGCCAGATGATAGAGTTCTTTATTAAATTCATCTTTTGCCAGACCTTTCTTAGCCATATCCAGTGCTTCCTGTGGCATACCTTCTGAATCATAAGCCTGGGCCAGGTGAGGATAAACCGAATGAAAATAAGGATCTTTATCAATCAATTGTTCCCAGACTTTAATGGCTATATCATTACGATTTGCCTGAAAAGCAACAAAACCATAGCGGAACATTACATCTGGATTCTCTTCTTCCACGTTTTGGTAGTACTCAAGTGATTGTTCAAATTCACCATTGGCTGCATACGCTTCTGCTAAACGTGTAGCTACTTCTATATCTCCTATAACCGGCTGGTGGTGCATAGCGTTCTCGTAATAAGGAACACATTTTGAATATTCACCATTTGAGAAAGCCAGTTCGCCTAAAGCAAAGTCGATAATGGCTGAATTAGGTTCTACTTGCTTAGCAGTTAATAACTTCTGCTCAGCTACTTCGTATAACCCTTGAGCCTGGTATAAATCAGCTAATTGAACGAGTACTTGTAAATAATCTTCATCTTCAGGACCGAATTGATTTAATAGCTCTATCGCTTCATCATCTTCCCCTAAATCGATATGAATTTCTGCCATCATCACTTTCAATTCCTGCTCTTTTGGATAGCGTTGAATCAGTTCCTGAAGAACCATTTTCGCTTCATCCATCATTCCCCACTGAATGTAGAGTTCTGCAATGGTAAAGCGCTCTTCTTCATCCGCATGTGGTAAATATTGTGTTAGAGTTTCTATTGCATCTTCCGTCTTATGGGCTTCCATTTGACGAATTGCTTTTTGTATTTCCTCCATGATGACATCCTTTCTCTGTTAAACAAAATGCTTGTGAAGTTTCACTTGAATATGAGTGCCTGGTTTACGATCAACCAAGGTTTGATTGACTTGTTTAACCTGCCCATTCATAATCGTTACATTTGGAACAGGGTTATGATAAATGAATTTCTCCTGTTCATCAATCAAAGAATGTTGAGTCTTCCAAAACAAATTATAATCAGCCTGACCACCTGATGTTAAACGACCGCGACTAGGAAAAATCCCACTATCCTTTAGATTTTGAAACGAAACTATTTCATCATCCTGTAACTCTGATAACTTAATGATACCATACTGCTTACTAAGTGAAGACCATAATTCTGAATAGTTGTTCGACGTATTTTCAGAATCTTTGACACGGATAGTCAGCGGAATTCTCTTGTACGCCTGAGCCTGGACCAGCCATTCCCATGATACATTTTTCAAGTCATTGATCAAATCCACTTCAATACATAAAAAGGGGCATCCTTTTCTAGCGAAAAATCGGACCATCTCAGCTTTTATAAGCTTAGCGTTTATGACTGGAACCACCATATAGTTTACTGGAATTCCGGATAATTTATTTAAATATTCGTCATAAAGCTGACGATAGTGGCGTATGCTAGTCACTAGGTGTTGAATAAGAAGTAGTGAACACCCTCTTTTTATGTAATTACCAGCTGTTTCTTCAGGAGTAGAACTAAAGGAAATTGGCTCAAAGTTATCAAGCATTACGTACCCAGGTGTTACAAAGAAACCATCCGTATTCATGTGAACATAAGATTTGCTACCTGAATGATTACGAACAAACTTCTCTCCATAAACCAGTCGCTCCTCTACCTCTCCTCCGCCCTCTTTCTCTAGATAAGCACTAAACCAATAAGCTCCCATACGATTCAAACCTCCATCAGGCTTTTTATATCGTATGAGAGCTTACTGAAAACTATGAAAACTATTTAATTAGTCAGTTGGTTTAAATGGTCAAAAAAAGTCGGGTAAGAGATATTAATACATTCTTTGTCCTCAATCGTAACTGGGGCATCACAAACGAGGGATGCGATCGCTCCCATCATCCCGATTCTATGGTCCCCAAATGAATCGACTTTTCCGCCCTTTAGAGGAGTCGGGCCATGGATAATCATTCCATCTTCCTGTGGTTCTACATGAGCTCCGAGTGCTCTTAAATTATTCACAACTGCTGAAATTCGATCGGTTTCTTTAAACCTTAATTCACGGGCATCTTTTATAATAGTTGTCCCTTCTGCCTGCGTAGCTGCCAGGGCAACAATTGGAATTTCATCAATTAAATTCGGAATCATTTCCCCTTCAATTCTGACACCTTTCAGAGCAGAAGACTTAATATGAATATCACCGACGGGTTCATCGCCTACATAAGAATGTATGATAGCGTCCACAGAAGCGCCCATGTGTTCCATCACCTGAATAATTCCATCTCTAGTCGAATTAAGACCAACGTCTTTTATTGTGATCGAGCTGTTTGAGCTTATGGCAGCGGCAACAATGAAAAATGCTGCAGAAGAGATGTCTCCAGGAACCCTAAAATTAGAGGCTGTCGGCTGCTGCCCTCCCTGGATAGTAATCTTAGAGCCTTCTACATCGATATTAATTCCAAATTGAGACATCAGCATCTCCGTATGATTTCTAGTTACTCCAAGCTCCACCACCGTTGTTTCTCCTTCAGCAAGCATTCCGGCTAGAAGAAGAGCTGATTTCACTTGTGCGCTTCTTACTTGTAAATGATGCGTAGTGCCTTTTAATTTAGTGCCCTCAAATGCCAGAGGCAGCACAGAAGCATTCTTACGACCGGAAATACTCGCACCCATCTCGCGCAAAGGATGGACTACGCGATCCATAGGCCGCTTAGATAAGGACGGGTCTCCGTATGCTGAAGTAAATAGCAGAATACCAGCTAAAACTCCGCTCATCAAGCGGGCTGTAGTGCCTGAGTTTCCAAAATTTACTGGTAATTCAGCTTCCTTCAAATGTGGAATCCCTTTCCCATATACAGTCAACTCGTCCCCTGACTGCTCTATTTGAACACCAAGCTGTCTAAAAGCTTCCACCGTTCGCATGCAATCTTCACCTGTCAAGAAGTTTGTAATTTGGGAGACGCCTTGGCTCAAAGACGCGAATATTACTGCCCGGTGGGAAATAGATTTGTCGCCGGGTACAGTAAGACTACCTCTCAAATTTTTTTGTGGAGGACGTAACTCTATGGCTGACATATTAAACACCCCTTACTGTTGTACCATCACTTCATATTGATGGGCTTCAAGCACTTTTTTACTCTTCCATTGTTCGTCACTCGCAGCAAAACTAATTCTCAGCACCCCTGTAATCCCTTCTCGAATTTCCAGGATCTGAATATTTTTAATACTAATTTCCTCATCGGCTAATAATCCTATTACATGATAGATAGCTCCAGGCTGGTCATGAATATCCACATAAATATCATAAAAAGCAGGGATTGCGCCCCTATCTCTTACAGGCAGCCCATCACGGTAATGCTTAGCATCTAAAAGATATTCATAAGTCCTTTCACTCTCTTCATTTTGTAAAAAATCTTTTACCTTACCCATTTCCTTCATCCAATCATCCAGCATGGAAATTAGCAAATTACGATTCTGGAAGAAAATATCCTGCCAAAGTTTAGGGTTACTCGAAGCAATCCTCGTAATATCTTTAAATCCTCCCGCAGCCAGCTGTTCAATATAAGGATGAGTTTCCTGCCATTGTTTTGCCTGGTGGACCAGTGAAGAAGCAATTAGATGAGGAAAATGAGATATTACCGCTGTCATCTCATCATGCTCTTTTGTGGAAAAAGTTAAGAACCTTGCCTCCGTTTCAGAGAACAAGTCTTTCAGCCTTTCTGCCTCATGAACAGATGCATGAAGTGAAGGCGTAAGCACATAGATAGCATTTTCAAACAAATGAGGCTTAGCAGCGGTGTATCCCTGTTTATGGGATCCTGCCATTGGGTGTCCGCCCACAAAAGAGACTTTAGAATGACTTAAGTTATTTGCCGCTTCCAGTACATTGTTTTTTACAGAAGATACATCCGTTACCAGAAGGGATTTAGAAAGCTCGATAGATTCTAATTGTTTTAAATATTGAATGGTTATAGAAATAGGAGTAGCCAGTACACACACATCCGCTTGTTTCACGGCGTCACTAAAATCATGTGACGTACTATGAATAACTCCCTGCTTTCTGGCCATGCTTATGGTTTCAGGATCCTGATCGATGCCAATAACATGGACGTTTTCTTTTTTTGAAACGTTCATTGCAAGAGAGCCGCCTATCAGTCCTAAGCCCACGATTAATACTGTCTGCTTCATTTACTTTACTCCTGATGCTAATTTCTGTTTCATTTCTTCCTGGATAACAGCCATATCTTCTGAACGGCCAATTGTCAGACGGATTGTATTAGGAAGTCCCAATGCTTCTCCGGAACGCACAATAAATCCTTTAGCGAGCAGATGCTGGAACATTTCGTCACCACTGAACGGAAGATGGATAAGCAGAAAATTGGCTTGTGAATCATAGTAGGATAAGCCATTTTCATCACAAAAATTCATGAGAGCATTTTTATTTTTTTTATTCTCTTCAAGCGACATCTGAAGAAATTGCTGGTCATCTAACGCTAAGATGGCTGCCGCCTGTGACACGGTCGTCGTATTAAAAGGTTCACGAGAAGGTTCCAGCATGCGAATCACGTCGGGATGACCCACACCATATCCAATTCGCAGCCCGGCCAAGCCATAAGCTTTTGAGAATGTGCGAAGGACAACAAGGTTCGGATAGTTATCTAATGCACCTAAAGAATCAAAATAGTCATCTGTTTCCATATACTCAAAATAAGCTTCATCTAACACTACTAGAACATGGTCCGGACAAGTATCCATGACCCATTTAAGCTTTTCACGCTCAATATGTACCCCTGTAGGATTATTAGGCGTACAAATCCATAACACCCTCGTTTGATCATCGATCTGCCTTAGCATTTCCTCAAGGTCATGATGACCATCTACTAAGGGCACCTCTCTGACTTCAGCACCTTCTATTAATGCGTTGTGCCGATACTGCGGAAACGTAGGGGTAGCCATAATCGTATTAGCACCAGGTTCTAAAAACGTACGGCAAATAATTTGTACGACTTCATCAGATCCATTCCCAAAGATAAGCTGATTATCATTCACATTAATAAATCTAGCTACTTTTCTACGCACGGCCGCTGCATATCCATCAGGATAAATCTCTAAATTAGCGATCAGCTCAGGAAGTTCTTGTTTCACTTTAGGAGAAAAGCCGAATGGGTTTTCGTTAGAAGCAAGCTTAACAATTCGTTCGAGCCCGTATTCTTTCTTTACTTCCTCTATTCCTTTTCCTGGTTTATAAGGTTTCATATCTCTTAAAATATCTTTAGCTTTCATACAGGAACGCTCCTCTCAACTCTTTAAATCCGGCCGAAGCTTTTTGGCTTCATAGTGATAGATGTGTTTAATATGATGCTGTGCAGCATCGGTTTCAGCCGTTACCATTACTCGAATACATTTAGGTAAACTCCCGGGAACCGGGATTTCTCTCATACACATAACAGGGACATAAGTCCATCCCTTTAACTGCCTTAGGGATTTGGCGGGGAAACCATCGTTCAAATCCTCTGTTACTGTAAAATAAACGGATACAACCTGCTCTGGCTGAATTTGATTCTGATGAATAAGATCGTTCATTAGTTCTACAGATTTGTCTATGATCTCTTCTGATCTATTTACTGACACTGTAGTTGCCCCTCTGATACCTCGGATCATGTGGCACTCACCTCTTTAATAAATAGATTCAAGTCTGTTTGTATTTGCTGATCGCTTAATCCGACGACACATGGAGCGCCGATCTGATTCAACAATACATAATTAATTTCCTGATGAACGGTCTTTTTGTCCCATTTCATCCGTTTAAGTAAGGTACCTATCTCCAGGTTCTTAAGGATTTCCACAGGATAACGATTGGTCTTCAGCCACTCAGCATAGCGATCCACTGGCAGGGACGCGTCCAGTTTCCCTTGACTTACACGCAATGCAAACCATAAACCGATACCAACAGCCTCACCGTGAGTGATTTTTCCGTAACCAAGTTCAGCTTCGATCGCATGTGCCAGAGTGTGACCAAGATTTAAATACCTTCGTATTCCTTTTTCACGTTCGTCGCTCTCCACAATTCCAGCCTTTACCTTAATCCCTTTCATAAGGTCATCCTTTATTTGTTCACTCGATAGATTGCCTATCGAAGTTTGAAACAGATCATTACACCATTCAGGGCTGCTCAGGAAGGCGTGCTTAATGACTTCTCCATACCCAGAGCGGATCTCTTCTGCTGGAAGTGTCAGCAATGTTCCGGTATCATAAATAACCTTTACAGGATTATAAAAGCTCCCTATAAGATTTTTGCCTCTCAGATGGTTGATCGCAACTTTTCCACCCACACTGCTGTCATGCGCTAAGATTGTCGTAGGCATTTGGATGAAATCAATGCCTCTTAAATACGTAGAAGCCACAAACCCGGCGAGATCTCCAACCATCCCTCCACCTAAAGCAAGGATTAAGGAGCGGCGATCAAGCTGCGCTTCTACACAGGCATCCAGTAATCGTTCATACTGTTCCATACTTTTAGATGATTCTCCAGCCGGAACTATAGTAGTGTGAGTATCAAATTCACTTCCTAGTCCACCGATTACGTCCTCCAGGTAGATATTAGAAACTTTGTCATCTGTTATGATCAGTATTTTCTGATAGTCACTGGAAATATAATTTAGCAGTTCGTGCCGAATTCCTTCTTCGATTATGACCTCGTAATCATGGGAGTTTGCATGAATAGTCAAAGAGCTCATTTAAAACTCCCTGACTTCCTTACGATAATCATCCACGGCACGTTTTAATCTAGGAAAGTAATCTGATGGAAATTCTTCGGTAATAGCTTTAGCCAATTCGAAAGCTACAATATGCTCCATAACAACGGAGGCTGCAGGAACAGCACAGGAATCCGAACGTTCAATACTTGCGTTAAATGGCTCTTTCGTATCGATGTCTACACTTTGAAGCGGTTTGTAGAGAGTAGGGATAGGCTTCATGACCCCTTTGACCACAATTGGCATTCCAGTGGTCATACCTCCTTCAAACCCGCCTAAGCGGTTCGTACGTCTGTAATAGCCGCGTTCTTCACTCCAGAGAATTTCATCATGAACATCACTGCCATTTCGACGGGCAGCTTCAAAGCCAATTCCGAATTCTACACCTTTAAATGCGTTTATGCTCATAACACTTCCTGCAATTCTAGCATCCAGCTTACGGTCATACTGAACATAAGAACCAAGTCCAGGAGGCATACCTTCTACATAAACTTCGGCGACCCCACCGATGGTGTCTCCATCCTTTTTAGCGTCATCAATAGCTTTTTTCATTTTTTCAGCTGCGCTTTCATCAAAAGTACGCACAGGTGAATTCTCAGATATCTCCCTACGTTCCTTTAACGTAAGACTTTCATCTACATCACTTACGATACCGGCAATTTCTCTGACGTATCCAGCAACTTCAATCCCTAGTTCACTTAGCAATACTTTTGCCACGGCGCCTGCGCCAACTCTCGCAGCTGTCTCCCTCGCAGAAGAACGCTCCAGAACATTTCGCATATCACGATGGCCATACTTCATGCCACCATTTAAGTCAGCGTGTCCCGGTCTTGGTTTCGTTACTTTTCTACGTATTTTCGCATCTTCAGGAAGCGGATCCTCTCCCATGATATCGGTCCAGTGTTTAAAATCGTCGTTGTGGACAACCAAAGTTATAGGTGAACCCATTGTATAACCATGTCGCACTCCGCTGGTAACCTCTACTAAGTCTTTTTCAATCTGCATTCTTTTTCCACGGCCATATCCACCCTGCCGCCTTATTAAAGATTCATTTATCTGTTCGCTTAGCAAAGGTAAATGGGAAGGTACCCCTTCTATAATTGTTGTCAACTGCTTACCATGAGATTCACCTGCTGTTAAATAACGCATGGATAACACCCCTCCTGATCGTATAGTGAACTGAGCTAATCTCAGCAATAAATTTTACGTACTACTATATCATACGCATAAACGTTTGTGTCGCAAAATTGTTCGAATTTTTATAAAAAACCATTGAAAACGCTTACTAAATTTCAAATTCCGTTTTTTATAAGACTACCCTGAAAATAACTACCGCTTTAAGGCCGTACTAAATAAAGGGGATCTTCTTGCTTTTTAAAAAATCCCTGAATTCCTTTGTTATTTATGTCATCACTTGTCTAAGCCGACTGTGGCGATAAGTCGACTACAAAACCTAAGCGCTGAAGACTCTTAATGGCTTTCTGTTTTTTTGCTTCTAATGCTTGTTGATTATACTGGTTTGCCCCTCGTTCTTTGTACATTTCTCTTTTCGTTAATAGGTGATAAACAATCACAAGTAATGTCCGGGCAATGGCTACTCTCGCCTTTTTAGGTCCGCGGCGGAATTTAAGTCTTTGGTATTTGGCATGCAAATACGTACCTTTTTTACGAGTGGCGCTGGTAGCTGCTTCTACTAAAGCGTGACGAAGATATTTATTTCCATCTCTTGTACGTGTATTTCGTTTTTTACCTGCGCTTTCGTTTTGTCCTGGGGCCATACCGGCCCATGAAGTTAGGCGGGCTGCGCCTCCATATCGCCCCATGTCCGGTCCTAGTTCTGCCATGAGATGTTGGGCGGTTGATCGCCCGATTCCAGGGATGGAATCTAAAAGAGCGATATTTTCTTCAAAAGGGGCCATGCGGGTGTCAATTTCTTGAGAAAGATCTTCGATCTGTTTTTCCAAGAATTCAATATGGTCTAATTCTTCTTACGGAGGTTTCCTTTTGAATGTTGAGCCAGTACTTTCGCATTGGTATTTCCACTAATTAGATCGCGAAGGATCAGCCGTCCCGAAACTCCTAACACATCGGTAGCTACAGCACCCAATTT